>JBBRFQ010000402.1:0-1512 GCA_038224035.1 Gemmatimonadales bacterium | reverse complement strand
ATTGCACGGAAAATACCGCGTCACGCTCAGTCGGCGCGACGACGTTACGCGTCCCGAGAAACGTTCCGGTTGTGTCGAATCGGCTGATGCGACGTTGTGTCACATCATAGACAACCAGCTGCTCATCGCTTGTGGCGAACGGCCCGCGCACCGAGCGGAGTTCGCCGGGTCCGCTCCCGTTTGCACCGATGGCGCGAACATAGTGGCCGCGGGTGTCGACGAGCAGGAGCTCGCGCGCGCTACCATGTCCCACGGCGAGCACACCACTGTTCAAAAAAACCGCACCGGTGATGCCGAGCAGATCCGAACTTTTGCGAGACGGTACGTGCGAGAACGTCCATTCCGGTGTGCTGGCGAGACGCCACTGCGGCAAATCCTCAAGCGTCTCGGCGTGAATGCGGTGCGCGACGATGCGAACGCCGGCGCTGTCTGCGACCATGTCGCGCGAGGTTGGCGAGCTAGAATCGGCCGCCTGTGCGCACGCGGCCAGGCTCATTGCGGATGCCGCAAGACTCAAACTCGCAAGCATTCGATGCATGCGGATGCCTCAGCAGAAGTGGGTCGAGCTGATCGCACTGTAGCCGCCATCGCGTCGCGCCCCAGCGCACGGAATGGGTCCGCACATCCGAACCCGTGCCGGATGCGCTACAATAACATAGACTTCGGTGTCGAGCATCGCCCCTTCCTCCTCATCCACCACGATCATGCGACTCCTCACGCTCTCCCTTGTCGCCCCGCTGCTGCTCGCGCTCTCGCTCGCCGCACCCGCGCAGGCACAGCAGCCGAGTCCACCGGCACCCGCTGCACGCCTCACGCTCGATGAAGCCAAGCGAGCGGTGGACGCCGCCGAAGTGGAAGCGGTGAAGAATGGTTGGAAGCTCGTATTCCTGATCACCGATGCGCAGAACACGCCAATTTATCTGCGACGCATGGATGGCGTGCCCACGCGCAACTACGAAATCGCGGTGGCCAAGACGCTCACGTCGATCACCTCCGGCATGCACACGGCCGATTACGCGGCCGCGCTCAAGGCCGGCACGATCCAGCCGATCGAAGGCGCGGTCACCTATGACGGCGGACTGCTGCTCCGGCGCGACGGTCAGGTGATCGGTGCGTTCAGCGCGAGTGGGGCACGCGGTGTGGAGGACGCGCAGGCGGTGAAGGCGGGCATGGCCGTGATCCGCATTGCGCCGTAGTTCGGCGCTTGGCGAGACATTGCCATCTTGACGCTTCAGCGCCTGTGTCGCGCCGTTCGCCCTTGAGTCTCTGCGGCATCAGCGGTAAATTGACCGAATAGACGCGCCCGGCCCCCCCAACGGTCCGGGCGCTTGTTTGCTATTTGCCCGTGCCCTGCGATGCGCGCGCTCCACACTACGCGCTCGCAGGGCCTCGCGTCTCTCTCCGGTGCCCGCCATGCTCGAAGAACTCAAGGCCAAGCTTCGTGGTGAAGTCGAAAAACTCACCCACGAACTCCACATCATCCTCCCGGCGGAAATCCGTCGTGCCGTGGAG
>JBBRFQ010000401.1:0-1554 GCA_038224035.1 Gemmatimonadales bacterium | reverse complement strand
CTCAGTCAGACGCTCCGGCTCCTGGTTGTCGTACATCGTTATCGCGCGACGGATGCAGAGATTCGGATCATCTCGGCTCGCCGTGCGACTCGCCCTGAATCGCGGCAGTATGCCGTGCGAGGTCCCTGATGCGCGCAGAATACGATTTCTCGAAAGCGCGGCGCAATCCGTATGCGAAGGCGCTGAAGCAGTCGGTCACGATTCGGCTCGATGCCGACACCATCGCGTACTTCAAGGCGCTGAGTGACGAACTGGAGTTGCCGTATCAGACACTGATCAACCTGTATCTGCGTGACTGCGCGACCACGCAGCGCAAGCCGAATCTTCGGTGGCGCCCAGCGAAGGTCGGCGCGTCAGGCTAAGAGTCGTGTCACGCCGTCGCCCGCCAAGGCCAGTGGCTGCTGACATTGCGGTCCAGCAGTTTTGATCACGCTCACCATGAGTCGGCCGCAATGCAGCAGAACCATGTTCGTTGAGATTGCAAACCGCGTCTCGGGCGCAGCCGCCCTATCGCGAGGTCACCGCTGTAGTTGCATTGCACGAGGATGCCCAGCGTATGATGCCCACCGCCGGGTTTTGGAACTTGACGTGATGACGTGCCGATGCCGCCGTTGAATCCGTTGCAGCTCATGCCAGTGCCGCCGCTCACACCTCCCTCGCGCACCGGGCCGATGTTCGCCGCATCAAGTGCAGCCCAGGCATGTTCGGCTTTCACGTGCGCGCCGGTCGCGTCGTTCAGCACATCGGACGTTTCCGTCACCAGCGGATAGGTGACGATGAACCCCCGACCGTTCCGAATTTGCCATTCGATGGCCGCATCGCGAACCGTACCAACGCTATGTGGACCGGTCAGCAGAATGGGTCCTTCGAGAAAGCCAGATTCCTTTACCCAACTCACGCCGGTCAAAACGCCATTGCCGTTCTCATTACACGTGGCGGCCATGACAAAATCCCAATCGCCTTTGGCGCGCGGCAGAATTGCGGTGACGCCGGTGCGTACCTTTCCTTTGCCGCGCACGACAGTTCCAGAGTCACCGCTCACGAGTGTCGTACGTCCTACGACAACGCCAGCGACGTCGGTGATCGCCTTGAGTGGTCCGGGTGTGCCGGGGAATGGAATGCCAAGCTCGCGTCCGCGCGGGCGTGTTGGCGGCTGCGTTTGCGGCGGCGCGAACTCCGCATCGCCGACGGCCCCAATGTCCCGCCACGCGTCGCTCGGCGATACCTTCCCACACGCCCGTCGCACCCGACTCGTCGCCCGCCCGTCGCACCCGACCCGTCGCCCACCCGTCGCAAACCCGTCGCAAACTTCAATGCGCACACGCTGCCACGCGCTCACCGCGCTCGCCCTGCTCACCATCGCCGCGCCCAGCCTTACGGCGCAGCGCCCGGGGCGCACCTTTGCGCGCGTGCTCTACCTCGAGGACTCCGCGTTCACCTCGGCGAACGTGAGCGCTGGCGATGTGAACGGCGACGGACACCCCGACCTCGTGCTGGCCAAGGGGCGCCACTGGCCGCTCGTGGATCGTGTGCATTTGGGCGACGGCCGCGGCG
>JBBRFQ010000400.1:0-1570 GCA_038224035.1 Gemmatimonadales bacterium | reverse complement strand
GAGCGCTTCCTGCAGTCGGCAGCCGAAGGCAACATGACAGTCGCGTATCTCACCACGCCGGCGCAGTACTTCCACATTCTGCGTCGTCAGGCGCTGCGTCGTCCGCGTCGCCCGCTGGTGCTCATGCAGCCCAAGTCGATGCTGCGCCTGCCGCAGGCGGCGTCGCGACTGATGGATTTGGCACAGGCCGGTTTCCAGCCGGTGATCGACGACCCGATCGCGTCGCAGCGCCGCGACGATGTGCGCCGTATCGTGTTTTGTACGGGCAAGGTGTACTACGACATGGCGCTCAACGAGCAGCGGCACGGTGGTGTCGCGCTCGTGCGGGTGGAAGAGTTGTATCCGTGGCCGCACGAAGAGATTCAGCGCGTCATGGATCTCTACCCGGCCATCGAAGAAGTCGTGTGGGTGCAGGAAGAGCCCAGAAACATGGGCGCATGGACCTATGTGCAGCCGCGATTGCGCGTGTCCGCCGGCGCAACGGTGGGCGTGCGCTACATCGGACGTCAGGAGCGCGCCAGTCCGGCCGAGGGCTTCATGGATGCGCACACGGCGGAGCAGGCGCGTATTGTCAGTGCCGCGCTTGATGTAGGCGAAGTCGCGTCGGAGTCGATGGCGCAGGCGCGGGCTGGCCAGTGACGGCGCCCGCGTCCAGGACGCACACGGGTGTCGTGCTTCGCAGCGCCGCGGCTTGTGCCGCGGCGCTGCTCGCGTATGCCACCCCGATGTTCGCGCAAGCTTCAGGTCGCCAGTCACTCGGCCGAGATGTCCAGGCAGCCCCGTTGGCCGGTCAACCGTTTGATGTAGTCCTGCATCCGCGCGAACTTGGCGCCGCGGCACTCGGTTCGACGCTGCAATCGCTGGGCACCACCGCGCGGGTGCTCATGATCGCCGCCCACCCCGACGACGAAGACACCCAGCTCATCGCCTGGCTCGCACGCGGACATCACGTGGAGACCGCGTACCTGTCGCTCACGCGAGGAGACGGTGGACAGAATCTGATTGGCAACGAGCTTGGCGATCAGCTTGGTGTGATTCGCACCGAGGAACTACTCGCGGCGCGCCGGCTCGATGGCGGTCGCCAGTTCTTCTCTCGTGCGTTCGACTTCGGATTCTCCAAGAACGCCGCCGAAACATTTGAGGCGTGGCCCCGCGATACGATTCTCGGCGACGCAGTTCGCGTGGTGCGTGCCTTCCGTCCACACGTGATTGTTTCCGTGTTCAGTGGTACCCCACGCGATGGGCATGGTCACCATCAGGTGGCGGGACTGCTGGCGCGTGCCGCCTACGATCAGGCGGGCGACACCGTGGCATTCCCCGTCGCCTCGCACGGCCTGCCGTGGACGGTGCAGAAGTTTTATCGCAGCTCGCGTTTTTCGCCTGATGAGCTGACGATGCGCATCAATGTGGGCGAGTTCTCGCCGCTGTTCGGGCGCAGCTTCTCCGAAATCGCCGCCGAAAGTCGTAGCCAGCACAAGTCGCAGGGCTTCGGCGTGCTGCAGCGTCGTGGTGTGCAGTGGGACTATCTGCGCCGCGAGGCCTCACGGGCCAATGCGCCCGCCGACGCGCG
>JBBRFQ010000399.1:0-1588 GCA_038224035.1 Gemmatimonadales bacterium | reverse complement strand
ATTCGCAACGGGCTTCATGCTTCAGGCGCGCGACATGGAGCAGTTTGGCAGGCACTATCTGCGGCGCGAGCCTGGGGCGATGCGCGATCCACGGGTCAGCCCGCTGTACGCGACCAATCTGCAACTGGCGCCACCAGCGCTCATTGTGACGGCGGGCTTTGACCCACTCACTGACGAGGGAACGGCCTACGCTGCCGCGCTCCAGTCGCACGGCGTGATCGTGCGGGTGCTCGCGGAAGACTCGCTCATTCATGGATTCCTGCATCTGACGGCGGCTGTACCACGTGCGATGTACGCCGTGCGGACGATCGCCGCCGAGTGGCAGGCGCTCACGCAGCCCACCGCGCACGGCGCAAAGGCTGGCACCGAGCCGTCGCTCCGGTAGTTTCCCAACATGCCTGACGAACGCCTTTCGCCATCCGGAATTCCGCTGCCCGTTGCGGCTCGCCCCGCCGACGCGCCCATTGACTACGCCACCGACCTCGGTGATCCGGGGCAGTTCCCGTACACGCGCGGTGTGCAGCCGAACATGTATCGCGGTCGCCATTGGACTATGCGGCAGTACGCCGGCTTCGGCACAGCGCAGGCCACCAATACGCGATTCAAGCTGCTGCTTGACGCAGGGCAAACCGGATTGTCGGTCGCCTTCGATCTCCCCACGCAAATGGGGCTCGATTCCAGTGATCCGCGCGCTCTCGGCGAGGTAGGGCGTGTCGGCGTCGCCATCGACACCGTCGATGACATGCACACCTTGCTCGACGGGATTCCGCTCGATAAGGTGTCCACGTCGATGACCATCAATGCGACGGCGGCCACGCTGCTCGCGATGTACATCGTGGTGGCTGAAGAACGTGGCATCGCGCGCGACGCGCTCTCGGGCACCACGCAGAACGACATTCTCAAGGAATACATCGCGCGTGGTACGTACATCTATCCGCCCGCGCCATCGCTCGCACTCACCGCCGAGACGTTCAGGTTCTGCGCCCAGGAGGTGCCGAGTTGGAATCCAATTTCCATATCAGGCTACCACATTCGCGAAGCCGGCAGCACGGCGGTGCAGGAGCTCGCTTTCACTTTTGCCGATGGCCTCGCCTATGTGCAGCAGGCAATCGATGCCGGGCTGGCGGTTGATGAGTTTGCGCCGCGCCTGTCGTTCTTCTTTGCCGCGCACAACGATCTCTTTGAAGAAGTCGCCAAGTTTCGCGCGGCGCGTCGCCTCTGGGCGCGCTTGATGCGCGACCGGTTTGGAGCCAATGAAAAATCGTGCCGCTTGCGTTTTCACACGCAAACGGGTGGTGTGACGCTCACCGCGCAGCAGCCGCTCACGAACGTGGTTCGCGTAACGGTGCAGGCGCTGGCCGCAGCACTTGGTGGCACGCAGTCTCTGCACACCAACGGCTACGACGAAGCACTCGCGCTGCCAACTGCGGAAGCCGCCACGCTCGCTCTGCGAACACAGCAGGTCATTGCCTACGAGAGTGGACTCGCGCAAACGGTCGATCCGCTCGCCGGCAGTTGGTATGTGGAGCAGCTCACCAACGAAGTGGAAGAGCGTGCGCTCGCGCTCATCAGCAGGGTTGACGAACTC
>JBBRFQ010000398.1:0-1595 GCA_038224035.1 Gemmatimonadales bacterium | reverse complement strand
GTCGACTTCAATATCGGGGATGACGCCGATCTGTTCGATCAGCCACTTGCCCTCCGGACCATACACGCCCGTCATTGGCGCGCGCGCCACGCCGCCGTCGGTAAGCGTGTTTGAGCCGCTCAGCCAGATCTCGCCGCCCCACGTGCGCGTGCCGATCACCACGCCCATGCCGAGCCGACGGAATTCTTCGGCAATCGCTTCGCCATCGGACGCCGTTTCGGCGTCGACGAGTACCACCATGTGCCCGCGAAACGCGTACTGCATGTTCCACGTGGGTTCACCGGAGCGCTCCTGCCAGTACATCCATGCTTTGCGCAGGAGTTTGTCGAGTGAAACGACATGAACCATGACGAACTGGTAAACGCATGTGCGATACTCGCAGACATCGTTCAACCAAGCTCGCTGCGGCGGCGCATGGTGCAATCGCTTGCCGAGGGCAAATCACGAAAAGAGATTGCACTCGAGATTGCGCGATCGGGTGCTTCTGTCTCAAGCCGTGCGCCTGGTGTGCCCAGTCGTTCCGAAGTCGGGCCACTGAGCGCAGCTTCCTAATCGGAATCGCAACATATGGAGGTGAACGACATCGCGCTGACTCAATTACACGCCAAAGCCGCCACGCGGCGCTAGCTCCCGGCGTCGAGCTTAGAGCCCCGCCGTCAACGCAATACGCTCCCGCGTGGAGACAACAACACCGCCAACAGGTTCCACCGTAATCGCGAACAGTGTTGCGTCGCCGACCGGTAGTCGAGCGTCAATCGGCACGAACACCTCGGCGCCGTCCACCGGAATGTCGAACACGCCGCCGTCGACAGGGAATCGCTGATCGCGGTTCTTGTCGAAAATCCAGAGCTGATACTGCCAGCGTGCTTTGTCGTTGGCGAGCAGCCCCACAATGCGCATCACACCACGCTGCGCACGTGCGCTCCACACCACATCGCCACGCGCGCGCACTGCGGATGCATCACTCGTGGCAGTCCAGGTGAGCGGCACGGCCGAGCTGTCGTTCTGGAGCAGCGAATCACGCAGTACGGCAACCGAGGCTACAAGCGGCTCGGCGTCCGGGACGTCCGCGCGACGCCCGTCACTCATCACGAACGCGAAGAGCGCAGCCGCCGCCAGCCAGCCGCTCCACGCCGTGATGCGGCGCGCCATGGGCTGCGTGAGAAGCTGTGCCACAGGCGGGATCGCTGGCGATGCGATCGGCGATGCAGGACGCTGAGCGGTGTCCGATGCACGTTCCGCGACATCAGCCGACGTTCGCAGACCGAACTCGCCTGTTTCCGAGGCGAGTCGCTGCGCACGCACGATAGCTTCACCAGCGTGAATCGCACGCGCCGAGACGGGCTCGGGCAGCGCGTCAAGCGGTGACAACGCCTCGCTGGCGAGTGCCGCCGTGAGTTCGCCGAGCAGCGCGTCGTGTGCGTCGGGTTGTTCGCGGCCCGGTTCGCGGGCACTGTCATCTTGCATGTCATCACCTGTGTGCTTCATAGCGGCTTCCCCGCGCTGTTGTCTGCATCGGACTCGTTCGACGCGACCGCGAGCAGATCCCGTGCGCGCTGCAGTCCGCGTCGGATGTGCGACTTGACCGTGCCGAG
>JBBRFQ010000397.1:0-1599 GCA_038224035.1 Gemmatimonadales bacterium | reverse complement strand
CTGTGCGGGGACACGCGGCCGCACTTCACCACCATTGCGCACTTCGTGAGCACGCTGGGTGCCGACATCGCGCCGATCCTCGCGGCGGTCCTCGCGGTGTGCGACAGCCAAGGCCTGATCGGGCGCGAGATGTTCGCGATCAACGGCGTGAAGCTGCCCAGTAACGCGTCGAAGCAGCGAAGCGGGACACGCGCTGACTTCGAGCGCCAAGCCACCACGCTGGAGGCCGCGGCGACGACCATGCTGGAGCGCCATCGCGCCAACGACACGGCCCACGTGGAGCCCACGCTCGCCGCGAAGACGCCACAGCGTCACGAGCGGCTGACGCGTGACGCCGAACAATTGCGCGAATGGCTCGCCACGCATCCGGAGGATCGACGGGGCGCGACGGGCGCCGTGCGCATGAGCAACCGCACCGACAACGACCGCGCCAAGATGGCGACGAGCAAGGGCGTCATCCAAGGGGACACGGGGGTGGCGGCCGTCGATGCGGCGCATCACATCATGGTCGTGGCGCCGGCGCACGCCACCGGCACGGCACAGGAGCTGCTGGTGCCGATCGGTTAGGCGCTGCAGCCGCTGCGCGGTGCCACCACGCTGATCACCGCCGATTCGGGTTACCATAGCGAAGCGAACCTCCGCGCGCTGGATACGATGTCGGTCGAAGCGCTCATCGCCGATCGCGACCTGCGCACGCGCGACGAACGCTTCGCGACGCAAGGGCGCCATCAGCAGGACCCGCATCCGCTGCACAACAAGAGTGCGACACCCACGACGTCGACGGAGACGGTGTTCACCACTGCCGATGTCACGTGCGATGCCGAGGCTCGTACCTGCGTATGTCCCGCGGGGAAGTCGCTGTACCGCAGCGGTGGAAACAGGAAGACACACCACCACGTCGGTGCCCACGTTCGTGGCGCGAAGCGTGACTGCGGGCTGTGCCCGCTGCGCGCGCAGTGTTTGCGCACGCCCGACACCACGCCGGTGCGCAACGTCGCGTTCTTTCACGGACGCGTAGACACCGACGGGCTCACGCACACCGTGCGCGTGCAAGCGCGCATCGACGCACCGGCAGGACGCGAGGCGTATGGGCGGCGCTTCGCCGCGGTGGAGCCGGTGTTCGGCAATCTGCGGGCGAACAAGCGGCTCGATCGCTTCACGCTGCGCGGCCGCGAGAAAGTAAACGGGCAATGGACGTTGAATTGTCTCGTCCACAACATCGAGAAACTCGCCCACGCGGGCTACGCGGCGTAGCGAGCACCGCGGGAAGCGTAGGATCACGCGCGAATCCGCGCGAAACAGTCGATAAACGCGCGCTTTTTCCGAGTTCTGCGCGTCAATGAGATCACGAGAATCATAGACGACGTCCTGCGGCCGCGAAATCGCCTTATTCTACAGCCTCAACGTTTGGGTTCAGTTGCAGCCGAATCAAACAACGCGAGCGCAGCGAGCATACCATAGCTCGGCTGTCAACTGCAACCCATAGTTAGGCACCGACATGTGTGACCGTGCCAATTCGCACCTCAGGCAATACGTCGAGGAGCGCAGGGACGAGCGGTGCGATATCCTCGAGACGATTCGTGTGTGCGCGAAGCACGA
>JBBRFQ010000396.1:0-1603 GCA_038224035.1 Gemmatimonadales bacterium | reverse complement strand
TTCGAGCTCGCGTTCGAAGGCATCCAGGAGAGTGCGCGACACAAGAGCGGGATTGCGGTGCGGTTCCCGCGCATTGCCCGCTGGCGGCGGGATAAACCGGTGGCCGAAGCGGATTCGCTGGAGACGGTGCGGCAGCTGCTGCGTGCGCAGCGTGGCGGCGCGTGACCACAGTACGCCGCAGTGCCCGTCCTCGCGCACCGAAGTCGGAACTGGCTGATCCGCTCGCTGCGTGGTTCGCGTCACACGGGTGGACTCCGTTTGCGTTTCAGCGCGAGGTGTGGGAGGCGTACGCTCGTGGTGAGTCAGGGTTGATTCATGCGGCCACGGGCACTGGCAAAACGTACGCGGCGTGGTTGGGGCCGGTGGCGGAGGCGTTGCAGGAAGCGGCGACCCATACGGCGACCGCAGTCAGAACCACAATCAGGACCAGTCCCGTGAATGGCGCCGAACTGCCGGCGAATACAAGGCCAACTCGATCTCCACGAGCATCGGTCCGCAACGCCGCCGATAAACTGCGCGTGCTCTGGATTACGCCGCTGCGTGCGCTCGCGGCCGACACCGAGCGCGCCCTGCTCGAACCGGTGCAGGCCCTCGGGCTACCCTGGACCGTGGAATCGCGCACCGGCGACACCAAAGCCTCGCTGCGACAGAAGCAGCGTGATCGTCTCCCCACGGCATTGGTGACCACGCCCGAATCGCTCACGCTCATGCTGTGCCGCCAGGATCACGCCGAGCTGTTCTCAAATCTGCGATGTGTAGTCGTAGATGAGTGGCACGAACTGCTTTCCACCAAACGCGGCGCACAAACGGAACTCGCACTGGCGCGGCTGCGCGCGATCGTGCCCACGCTGCGCACGTGGGGGTTGTCCGCCACACTCGGGAATCTCGAGGTCGCACGCGACACGTTGCTCGGCCTGCGCGCGTCGTCCCGGAACGCCGCTGACCCTCCAGCGCCCGCCCTGCCCAACAGTGGACGGCTGATTCGCGGACTTGTGCCCAAAGAGATCGTTGTGGAATCGCTTGTCCCGGAAACAATGGATCGCTTCCCGTGGTCCGGCCACCTCAACGTGAAGCTGTTGCCGCAGGTGCTCGAGCGCCTCGAGCGCGCGCAGAGCGCCATTGTGTTCACCAACACACGCTCGCAGTGCGAGTTGTGGTTTCAGTCCATTTGTACGGCGCGTCCCGACTGGTTCGAGTTCACAGCGATTCATCACGGGTCGCTCGATTTCTCTCAGCGCCGCAGCGTCGAAGACGGCTTGCGCAGCGGACGGTTTCGCATCGTGGTGTCCACATCATCACTCGATCTTGGCGTCGATTTCTCGCCGGTTGATGTGGTCATGCAAATCGGCAGCCCCAAAGGCGTCGCGCGTTTGCTGCAGCGTGCGGGGCGTTCGGGGCATTCACCGGGCCGCGTTTCGCGCATTGTATGCGTGCCCACCAACGCGCTCGAACTCGTCGAAGTCTCCGCGGCGCGTGATGCCATGCGCGCCAACGCGATTGAGTCGCGCGATCCGGTGGACCGACCGCTCGACCTGCTCGTGCAGCATCTCGTCACACTCGCACTCGGCGGAGGATTCACGGCGGCCGGAGCGCTGGCCGAGCT
>JBBRFQ010000395.1:0-1608 GCA_038224035.1 Gemmatimonadales bacterium | reverse complement strand
CTGCGAACACAGCAGGTCATTGCCTACGAGAGTGGACTCGCGCAAACGGTCGATCCGCTCGCCGGCAGTTGGTATGTGGAGCAGCTCACCAACGAAGTGGAAGAGCGTGCGCTCGCGCTCATCAGCAGGGTTGACGAACTCGGCGGAGCAGTTGCTGGCATCGAGGCAGGGTTTTTTCAGGACGAGATCGCGGCCAGCGCGTACGCGCAGCAGTTGCGCATCGAGTCGGGTGACACGGTGATTGTGGGCGTCAACCGATTTAGCGACGGTCAGGATCCGCCAATCATTCCCGCGCCCGATTTTTCGGCGCTGGAGAAGGAACAGGTGGCACGGCTCAGCGCTTCCCGCGACTCGCGAAATGCCGACGCGGTCACGCGCGCGCTGAATGCATTGCGCGCAGCCGCGCCCTCGTACTTACCCGCGCATACCGGCGCGCGTGATCCCATGATGCCGCTCGTGATCGACGCGGTGCGAGCCCGCGCGTCGGTTGGCGAGATCGCATCCGCGCTCGGCGAGGTGTGGGGTCGGTATCAGCCGGTGTAGCGTGCGGCCGTCATTGCTGCGCACTGTCTCGGCGATGGATCCGTTGCCATCGTGGGTTTCGGTTGCGCGCCACGGTGCGTCGACAATGCGAGGCGAATCGCCGATGGCGACTTGTCGCCGCTCTTGGCGTAGGTCAGCTTTCGGATGGTCTCATCACGTGCGGCGGAGTGCGTCCGGCGTGGCACTCCGTTTCCCGTAACTGAACTTTCTGTGCGACCTTTCGAGCGACTCGCCGAAGCCACGGCGCCCGACGGTACGCTGCTTTCGCTGTGTCGTCACGACGGCGCGTATCTGATTCGGGTGGATGGCGTCGAACTCATGTCGACGCGTCGCTCGCACTCTGAGCGAGAGCTCGCGCGTTTGGCGTGCGCATCACTCGCGGGCGCCACCGCGCCGCACGTGTTGATCGGCGGGCTCGGCTTTGGCTTCACGCTGCGCGCTGCGCTCGAAATCTTGCCGGCTGACGCGCGCGTGCTGGTCGCGGAACTCGTGCCCGAGGTCATTGAATGGAATCGCAATCCTGAATACGACCTGGCCGGCGACGCGCTGCGCGATCCACGCGTCGACCTGCGGCATACGGATGTGAGCAACGTGCTGCGCGAGTCACCGGGTGTGTTCGACGCGATCCTGCTTGATGTCGACAACGGCGCGGAGCCGCTCACCACCGCCGACAACGGTCGCCTCTACGGTGCCGCCGGCATCCGCCGCACACTCGCGGCGCTCAAGTCCGATGGGTGTGTGGCGTACTGGTCGGCTACACTGGTGCCGCAGTTCATGAAACTGCTCGGGCGCGTCGGGTTGGAGGCTTCCGCACAACAGGTTCGCGCGCATGCCACCTCCGGTCCGTTGCACACGATCATTTTGGCACGCCGCGCCGTGAAAGCCGCGCCGGTCGCATAAATCGCCACCGCCGCGGCGCCTCACGCGCCGATTAGCTTCTCGCCATGTCTTTGATTTCAGTTCTCGGTCTCTCGCTGCAACTCGCCACCACCGCCGGCGCAGGATCAGTTACCCAGCCCCCCGAAGGCGCCGTGTATCACGGCCGCAACGGACAGACCGTCGTCG
>JBBRFQ010000394.1:0-1612 GCA_038224035.1 Gemmatimonadales bacterium | reverse complement strand
CCACCTGTTGTTGCTCCGCGCGCTGCATCGGTATTACTCGGAGGAAGGCGGGGCCGGTCTCACCGAGCTGCGGGCCCTGCTCGATGATGTTTCTGTACGTCGGTGGCGCGGGCTTCGAATCCTTGTGCTGGGCGCGCTGCTACACCTTGACGCGCAGGACATCACGTCGCGACTCGACGCGCTGGAGCAGGACGTTGCCGCGGTGCATCCGGTGAGCGGACGACTCCGAATCGTCGGGCAGTTGTCACGATGGATGGATGGGCCGCTCGATCTTCCAGTCACGATGCACGCGCAACTCGCGCGAATTGCTGATGCCGTGGGTGTGTATGAGATGCCGGAGATGGCGGATCCCGCGGAGCGCCAGCGGACACTCTGGCTGCGCGCCCGATGCGCGTGGTTTCTGAATGACGCCGAAACGGCGTACTCGCTGACGGACACGTTGCTGAAACAGTGTGAACCCGGCGCACTTGGTGTGCACATCATCGAACTCGCGGCGCGCATCGCACAGACGCACGAGCTGAAGCACTGGGGGCCATTGGTGGCGCGGTTCAAGCACTACACGGGTGCGGCCTCACACGTGACCGGGCGGCTGGCGATGGCGTTCGCAGAGATCGCCTTGGCGCACGCCTCGACCGGACTGGCATCAACGATGATGGCGAAGGCCACCGCCGCGCTCAACGCCGATGGACTGTCGTCCAGATGGGAAGTGCACGCGCATCTGCTCGTGGCCGTGATCATCCATCTCACGCAGCCCACGGACGCGGCATTGTCGCATCCTGACGGCTCACGGCAGTCGACCAAACCGCAACTGGATCGCGCGCGACAGCTCGTGCACGCGCTTGGCGGAAGCGAGCGCACCCGACAGCGCTTGCTGGATCGCCGCATCCGGGTGTCGCATGCGACGCCGTCGTCCACCGTGCGTGTCCTCGGAGACTCGGTCTACGCTTCGGGCAATACACCCGCCAGTTCGTCGCCGATAAGGGCCAGTTCTACGCCGATTGCCGGCGGGCCGGTCGCCCCGACCAACCTGCCGCCGGAACCAAGCGGTGAGTTTGTGATGCCCGCGCGCGAGACGACGCTCTGGACGTCGTGGCGCACGGGCATGCTGGTGGTCGGTGCGATGGACTCTCAGGCGGCGATACCCGCGCCGGACGATCATCCGCTCGCAGTGCTCGCGCCGGCCGCGGACGGAGAGGTCATTTCTTTTGCGCTGATCAAGCATGTCACTGATGATTGGTCGCGTTTGGCGGAGGCGCTCTCGCGCGCGACGCTGGGGCAGGACGTCGTCCAGAACACGGCGTCATGGTGGCGCGGCGGCGCACTGCGTTTGGTGCTCGAGCCGCTGAGCATCGCCGCCCTCCCGTTCGAACTGCTCAACGCAGCGCAGGGAGAGCCGCAGCCCCTCCAGTCGGTGTCCGGTAATCGCGGTGTGTATCGCAGCACGTCCCGCGAACCCGCGACGCCCGTTCGGTGGGTGCAGGAGGCGTTGGCGGAGACCGGGCGTTTCATGATCGCCGACGGCGTCTGGGGGCCGAAGAGCACGGCGGCGCTCCGGGAGTTTCAGCAGGAGGTCAACCTGCCGGCGACCGGTGCGATCGATGCTGCCAGCATC
>JBBRFQ010000393.1:0-1647 GCA_038224035.1 Gemmatimonadales bacterium | reverse complement strand
GGTAGCACACCGCTGCGCAGTGACGCCAGCCCGCGCCACTGCGCCGCAGCACGCGGTGTGACCTCACGTTCGGTGAGCAGCCACGATGGTGCAACCGACACGTTGTAGCCGTTCATGACAAGGAGCTCGTTCTTGCGCAGCGTACGCGACGCGTCGGCTCGCGCGGCATCGAGCGATGCACGGTCCGGGTCGTTGTCGCCGTCCACGTACGGATACCCAGGCGCGTTGGGCGCCTGCGTCACGTGATGTCCGGCCACCCGCCGTCCGGCGCGTGCCGCCGTTATCCAGATCGGCTCGGCGCGCAGCGCGTCGACGAAGTAGCCCGACACCTGCGATGTGAGCGAGTTGCTGCGACGCGGCAGTTTAGGCTGCGAGTTCGCCGCAATGCCATTCACATGACCGTACGAACCGGTCCAGAGCGCGGCATGTCCCGGGGCGGTGACGCTCGGAAACGCCGGCCTCGCTGACGACGCGCACGCCGCGTTGTCGAACATCGCGCGAAATGTGGGGATCGCTTCGGCTGGGACCGTTTCCAACGCCCGGCGCTCGTTGAGCGCGTCAAACGAGACGAGGATGGCGCGTCGCGTTGACGTCGCGGCATCGGCGCCTACGCGTTGTGCGGCTGCGGAGGTCGCGGTTGGTGGAGCCGGCGGTTGAGACGCGGGCGCGCAGGCGGTCAGCAGCACGGTGGCAACCACACCGGCGCTGAGAGATAAACGCGCGATCGACTTTCGAGTGGATGGAACTGGCATGGCAAACACGGGAAAGGGGCGTCCGAGGGAGGCGAAGCCATCGTCGACGGGCTGTTCGGCATGCGATGCACACGCCTCCGGACAGCAGTATTGATCGGAGCGTGCACACTTTCAGCTGGCTGGTCATGTGTTTGAGACGCTGTTGGTGTGTCACACGCTGTGAAGGAACGCGTCCCGCGTGGGCGTCGCACAAAGATACCCGCCGCGGCGCGAGTGCTCAGCCGCGTTGCTAGACACGCGTCCTCGCGGCCACCATCTCGCGTAGCGCGAGCAACGCGAGGCCAAGGACGCCGGCGAGCATCAGCCCCCAATGGAGGCTGCCGAGCGACACCCTACCGAGGAGTGGATTGTTCGCCGTCAGTGGCGCGAACGGGTGCATGTCCGCATGCATCATCGCGTCAAACGCCAAGTGTGTTCCAGTACCAATCCAGGCGGAGACGAACGCCACCGACCATGAGACGGGAGAAGATAGTACGCCGGATGCCTGCCGAGGCCGAAACACTCCAGCCACGCGTTTACCGGCACCCGAGCGATAACCGCCGCCGCCGCGCCAATTGCGAGTGCGCCGCACAGTGTATGCGTAAATCCGTGCAGGATCGTATCACCACGGATGATACGCGCCAGCGGCTCGATGTCGATCAATACCTGACTCACGCCGAATACGAGCACGGAAAAGCGCTCACGCGCGACGGGCTTGAGCAACAGCGCGGCGCCCATGTGAAACGGAGTGAATGGCATCAGGTAGCTATTCGAGGTGCGCGAAGGCCGACGCGTCGGGAGCCGCGGTCCGTGCACTCACTGGTCGCGCCGCGAATGACCGCTCATATTGCATCGAGATCGCTTCGAAATGCGTGTCCGTCAAGCCCGATCCCGTTTTTCGCGGAGGAACTTGCAC
>JBBRFQ010000392.1:0-1663 GCA_038224035.1 Gemmatimonadales bacterium | reverse complement strand
CCGTAGCGAACCATGCCCCGGAAGACCGATTGGAGGGCACGGGGGCGTCGCACGATGAGGTCAGACACGTCACCCGGGCCAGCCGGCGCGAATCCGGGCGGTGCGTCGGATACGTGCCGAGCATGCACGTACGCGGGCACGCCTTCGACCAAGCCGAGGCCGTGCGCGCGCGCGGACGCGAACAGCGCGAGGCCGCCGGCGCCTTTGGCCAGCCAGGCATCACGGGCGCTGTCGGCGCGTCCCCGCAGCAGCGCGCGCCACGGCTGGTCATCGATGGGCTGGGCCGACACCGCCGCCTGCCAGCGCTCGAGCAGGTGTCGCACCCGAACGAGGCGAAGTTCCGGCGCCTCCTCGTCCAGATAACCCTCTCGCCGGAGCTCCTGGATCAGTCGAGACGCGCTCATGACCGCGACGCCGGCCGCGGCGGCCAGATCCGTGGCGCCCCGGTACCGCGCTCGTGGCGCGTCGAGCATGGACACCGGGATTCCTGGGGCGAGCAGCACCTTGAGCATCCACTGACCGAGGTCCGTGAAGAGCGTGCCCCGCGCGACCTTGGGAGGTGCGGCCCGTTGGGGACGGGGGGCGGGCTCGGCGTTGAGGTCGGCCAGGTGCGGGCCGTGGAATCGGCGGAGACCGGAGCGGTCGATCACGCCACCGCTGGCGTCCGGCGCCACCGCCGCGATGAAGGCCAGAACCGCGTCAGCAGCCTTCAGCGCAATGCGCTCCGCGCCAACCACCGCCACCGGGATTTCGTTGGTTTGGGCCGCGCGCTGCGCCTCGAGCCACGCCTGAGACCACAGCGGGATCAAGCGGTCGGCTCGCCCCTCCGCGATCCCCTTCACTTCGATGGCGAGCGTTACTCCCTGCCGATGCGCGAGCGCGTCGAGGCGCCGATGTCCAGCGACCGTGTCACGTACCTGCCAGCCGGCTGCATCAAGGGCCTTCGCGAGCGCGCCTGAGATGGCGCGCCTACGATCGGCGGCATCAGAGCGTCGCTCTCTGGCTGTAGCTTGCATTGTGGCTTGATGGAGGTGTGGTGAGCTATCATGGCCACGTTATTTACCATGGCCATGTGAAATAACATGGCCGTGGTAGACTTCGTAGGCAAGGACATGCGTTCCGGAAGGCGGAGCGACCGCAAACAACCCTTCAAAGTTTACCCTACAGCAATATCGGCTTTTGAACGTGGCGTCATCCGCTCGCTTGGACCTTTCGCAGCCCTCGAGCAAGCACGCCGGCAGCACGTCCGCAGCGATCACCCGATGGCCGGCCGCGCGCCACAGCAGTGCGATCGACGTGGCCTCGTCGTCGAAAAATGTCGCGAGAGCTCGGTGAACAGGGTCTCGACGCTGCCCGCGTAGTCGGCGCCGCGCACGGCCGTGCGATGCACGAGCGTGGCGAGCAGGTACGCCAGCACGCAGAGCCGCGCTCGACATTCCGACCACGTAGTTCGTATATACGCCACGCCAATCCTATACGACGGTACCGCAATCACTTAGCACCACTATCGCCGGCGCCTCGCGAAACTCACGCTAGTGGAGCGCTGGCACGGGTCATGCCGTGTTGTCCGTGTGCGACACTGTGCGTGTCGGCGGCTACGCTGTGGGGGTTCGGATCATGTGGCGCCGTTCGATTCTCGGCACGCTGTGCATTTATCAGCCGA
>JBBRFQ010000391.1:0-1665 GCA_038224035.1 Gemmatimonadales bacterium | reverse complement strand
TACTACTAGGTTAAGTAGGGATTGACAGATTCGCCGGTGCACCCTATCGTAGCGCATGCAGCCTGCCCAGCTACGTGCCGCCGAACAGCGATTAGCGCAATTCTTGGGCGAGTTGACGCCGTTGCTGGGCCGGTCCGAGCGGCAGACGCATGCGGGCGAATATGTGCGCGGGTTGCTGCTCGATGGCGAGCGGAAGTCCATCGCGCCGCTGACCGAGCGGGTGCCGGGCGCTGACGTGCAGGCGCTGCGGCAGTTCGTGAATCAGAGTCCGTGGGACTGGGCGCCGCTGCAAGCGGCGCTCACGGGCCTGATGCTCGATCGCCTCTTGCCCGAAGCCGTGTTGATCATCGACGAGACGAGCTTCCCCAAGAAGGGCGACCACTCGGTCGGCGTGGCGCGCCAGTATTGCGGCGCGCTCGGCAAAACGGCGAATTGCCAAGTCGCCGTGAGCGTGCATCTCGGCACCGACACGGCGTGTCTCCCCCTCACGTGGGGGCTGTATCTCCCCCAGTCGTGGATCGACGATCCGGCGCGCCGCACCGCAGCGCGCGTGCCCGAGACGAGCACGTATGCGACGAAGAATCAGTTGGCCTTGGACGCGCTTGATCGCGTGCGCACGTGGGGCGTTGGCGCGCGCGTCGTGCTGGCGGATGCCGGCTATGGCACGAGTCATGACTTTCGCGCGGCGCTCACCGCCCGCGGCCTGCCCTACTGCGTGCAGGTCGCGCCGAGCGTCAAAGGCTGGACGGTGGCGCCGGGACCGACCACGCCGCCACCGTACGCCGGCCGCGGGCGACCGCGCCATCGCCCGCCCGATGAGGCCCTGTCCCCGTCGGCCGACCTCACGGCCCTCGCGCAGGCGCTGCCGTCCACGGCCTGGCGCACGATCACGTGGCGCGCGGGCACGAAGGGCCCGCTGCGGTCGCGCTTTGCGCAGACCGCCTTCTGGCCCGCGCACGGCGTCCGGAATGGCGGCCCCCTCCCGGCGGCGCCTGTGCAACTGCTGCTCGAATGGCCGAGCGACGAAGCCGCGCCGATCAAGTACTGGCTCGCCGAACTCCCGGGCGAAACGCTCGGACTCCGGCGCGCCGTCCGCTTGGCCAAAGGGCGCTGGCGCATCGAACAGGATTACCGCGAACTGAAGGACGAACTCGGCCTCGATCACTTCGAGGGGCGTTCGTGGCCGGGCTGGCATCATCACGTCACCCTCGCATCGATGGCGTACGCGTTCCTCGTGCTCGAAACCCTTCGCGGAAAAAAAAACTCCGGGCCTGACGCTCCCCGCCGTGCGGCGCGCCCTCCAAGCGCTGCTGATTCGCTTGGGTCCGTGGTGTCCGACGTGTCAGCGGCGCTGGCATGACTCGTCGTAACTTAACCTAGTAGTACTAGGTGCTCCGAGTCGCAGTGAGGTGCGCGTCACACTACCGGACCGCTGATTCGAGGGATAGTTCATTTCAAATGCCCTTCTGTAAAGTGCGTCGTCATCTAAATTCCTACTAATGAGCCGGCCGTCCAGTGAGATCTGAGGTTACAGTTCGGTCGTGAAGCGAATCATCATCGCCAGCCTGGTGCCACACGCAGGCCATCTTTCGCCTTCGCTTCGCATCGCCGCCGCGCTGTCGCGCGGTGAGATCGAGGTCGTGGTTGTGGCGCCGGAAGAAGCAC
>JBBRFQ010000390.1:0-1694 GCA_038224035.1 Gemmatimonadales bacterium | reverse complement strand
CGAGTCGAGTCCGTTCTTCGCGCTCGACAAGCGCATGACGGCCCTGCTGTATCCGGGCAACGCCAGCCGCAAGGACGCGCTCGGCGATCGCACCGTGCTGCGCAACGTAACGCCCGAACAAATGCGCACGATTCAGTCGCTCTACTACGTGCCCAACAACACGGCGCTCATTGTGACCGGCGATGTGGATCCGGCACGTGTGTTCGCCCTCGCCGAACGTGTGTTTGGCGACTGGCCGCGTGGTGTGGATCCGTTCGTCGCGTCACCCATTCCGGAAATTCCGCGGCTCACGCGCAACGAGGCCGCGATCCATGAAGCGCCGGTCAGCGCCGTCTCCGTGCTGGTGCAGTGGCAAGGTCCCAGCGCCAGCCAGGATCCGGACGCGACCTTCGCGGCCGATGTGTTCAGTGATGCACTCAACACTCCGGGCTCGGAGTTTCGCACGCGGTTGGTGGACAGCGGATTGTGGCAGGACATTGTGGTGAATTACTACACACTGAATCATGTCGGTCCGATCACCATCAGCGGGCAGACCGCACCCGAGAAACTGCGCGATGCGCTCGCTGCGCTGCACAAGGAAGTGGCGCGCTTCGGCGAGGCCGGCTACGTGACCAGTACGGCGCTCGAGAGTGTGAAAGCGCAGCGCGTGACGTCGAGCGCGTTCGGCATTGAAAAGGCCAGCGGGATCGCGCACACGATTGGCTTCTGGTGGAGCGTGGTTGGCCTCGACTACTTTCTGCGTTACAACGACGCCATGGCCGAACAAACCGCGCAGGACCTGCAGCGCTACGTGAACCGCTACATCGTAGGCAAGCCCTATCTCACCGGCGTGCTGATTGCACCGGCCGCCCGTCGCGCGATTGCGCTTACGGAAGATGAACTGCGCCGCGGGGCACAGCCATGAAGATCGTGCACCGCTTCGCGCTCGCCGTGATGTTGCTGACACCGCTGGCGGTTCACGCGCAGTTGACGCCGCCGGCTCGTCCGTCGACGCCGCGTGCCGCGGTCACCAGTCACACCGACACACTCACCACGAGTTTCGATGTGGACGGCGTGTCGGTGATTCTTCGCCGAGTGACCGCGAACAGCGTGGTGGCGGCGAATGTGTATCTGCTGGGCGGCACGCGTCAGCTGACCACGGAAACGCAGGGCATTGAGCTTTTGCTGCTCGAAGCAACTGAGCAAGGTACGAGGCGCTATCCGCGCGACGAACTGCGCCGCAAAATGGCCAGCCTCGGCAGCGCGATTGGTGTGGCCCCGGGTGTCGACTGGAGTACGCTCGGCCTGCGATCCACCGTGGCAAACTTCGATTCGTCGTGGGCGATTCTGGCCGATCGGCTGGTCGCGCCGCGCCTGGATTCCGCGGGTGTGGAGTTGGTGCGCGAGCAGATTCTTTCGGGCGTTCGGCAGCGCGCGGAGAGCCCGGATGCGTTGCTGGAGTATCTCGCAGATTCGGCCGCGTTCGCGGGCCATCCGTACGGACTGTCGCCGGTGGGTACGGAATCGTCGATGGCGTCGATCACGCGCGCGATGCTGCAGCGTTACCACGCCGAGCAGGTGGTACGATCGCGGCTGCGTGTGGTGATCGTGGGCAATGTCACGCGCGAGCGTGTGGAGCGATTGGTGCGCGGCACACTCGCCACGTTGCCCGCGGGCGCTTATCGCTGGACACTGCCCGAGCCGCCGGAGCCGCG
>JBBRFQ010000389.1:0-1699 GCA_038224035.1 Gemmatimonadales bacterium | reverse complement strand
CCACATGCGTGTGCTGTAGTTGTCCGGCCCCTGTCGAGCAATCGCCTCGCTCAGGCTCGTGGCATTCACCGACTGTTCGTTGCTCGCGTACGGAATTCGGCGCGGAACCTCGAGCACATCCGGATACGCCTTGGGGCCCATCCTGATGGTCGCCGGATTGCCAGTGCGGCGCCACTCGCTCCACACTTCTGCGCCCTGCGTAAACAACGCGATCCATTTCTGTAGACCGATTTGCGGACGCGATGTTCAGATCCTTGACGGCCACGCTGGCCAGTACGGTGTCGATCGCCATCGTTTTCTCCTCGGTGCAATCGTTGTCATTCGATGCGGCTGACGGGCGGTAACCAGTTCGATGGAAGGCGCGGGTCAGGCCTTCTGCAAAAGCAGCTCGTCGCGATGGGCCTCCACAAACTGCGCGAACTCAACCGGCGCTCGGCCCGTCACCTCGGCCACCGTGTGCGTCACGGGTGGCGTACCCGTGAATCGCGGCAGCATGTGGAGCAGCATCATCACCAGAATCAAGCCGGGCTCGCGACCGTCGCGCTGCAGCGTTCGGAAGAAGCGCCAGGCGCTCGGCGATACATACGTTATGGGCGTGCCTAATCCGTCCGTCAATTGCGCGGCCATCTGCGCGAAATTCAGCGGAGTTTCTGACGTCAACGTGTAGGCCCGCCCATGGTGCTGCGTGCCCGGTTGCGTCAACACGAGCGCAGCCACGCGGGCAATGTCACGGACGTCAACCAGCGTGAACCGGGCGTTCCCGGCCGGCAGGAAGATGCGATGCCTGCGCACCAGCTCATCGTGGAGCGTACTGGTGAAGTTCTGCATGAAGTAGGCCGGCCGCAGCATCGTGTACGGAACGCCGCTGGTTACCAGACGCCGTTCGATCTTGTGGTGCGGGACGAACCAGTTGTGCTCCGCCCCCTGCACGGATAGGAACACAATGTGCGCAACGCCGTGTTGTCGCGCTCGCTCAATGAGGCCAGCGAAGTCGTCAGTAAGCTGCGGCGGACGCAGCAGGAAGAGACTGTTGCAGTCGGCCAGCGCGGCGTCTTGAGTGGCGCGGTCGCGAAAGTCGAACGGCACCGGCTCGACGCGCGCGTCGTCACGCCACGTCGCGGCATCCAGCGCGATGTTTCGCACACCAGCGCGAACGTCGATGTCGTCATGCGCACGCAGCGTTGCAATCACGGCCGAACCGACTTGACCTGTGGCGCCCGTGACCAGCTTGCGTTTCATGGCGAGGCTCGCGGCATCACACGATCACCGCGCTCACTGGCCGTCGCAGTGATCGCGCCATAGCGGACCCACGCCCGAACCGCACGACGAGATCGGGACGCTGTCTGCCGAGACCAAGGTGCGCGGCAAACTGCGATCGAGCGGACGACACTTCCACCGGCTGATTGATCATCGCGGTACTGATGCCGAGCACGGTGCACTGCAGCGCGAATCGCTCGAAACAGCGCCCCACCTCCATCCAATGCGCCGGATCGCTCTCGGCGCCGACGAAGACAGCGATGCCCGCCGAGCTCCTGATTTGCTCGACGTACTTCGCGGTTTCGCCTTTCTCGGTGAAGACCATTCCGAACATCGCCTCACCAAGCCAGCGCGGAATCGAGGGATTCCCCGTTGTGCCCGAGAAGAGACCGTCGCGATGATCGAGCGCTTCGCGGCGGCTGAACCTGATCCACTGCCGAAG
>JBBRFQ010000388.1:0-1742 GCA_038224035.1 Gemmatimonadales bacterium | reverse complement strand
TCGCTGGTGGGCTCGGTGACCGTGACACCGCGCGTGCTCGCCGCCGACCTGATTGTGCTCGCACCCGTCGCACCGGTCGAGACGACGCCATCGGTCCGGGCGCGCACCTCCGCACGCCCCGCGCCGCTCGAGCGCGTGGTGGTCACCGGCACCGCGACCGGCGGCGCCCAACGCTCGCTGAGTGTGGCGGTCGGCGTGGTCGATGGTCGCGACCTTGAAGCACAGGCGCAGGGCGATCTCGGCGCGTTCGTCAGCGGCACTGTGCCCGGGATCTGGATGTGGCATCAATCCCCCACCTCCCTGCTCGCACGCTATGGCAGCATTCGCGGCGCCAGCTCGTTCGGTCTGAGTTATCCGAAGGTCTACATCGACGGCATAGAAGTCGCGAATCCGTTGTTGGTTGCGCAAATACCTGCTGAATCTGTTGAGCGGCTTGAGGTGTTGCGTGGTCCGCAAGGCGCGGCTCTCTACGGCACCGATGCGATCAGTGGTGTTATCCATGTGATCACGCGACAACCGTCCAACGTCTCGGACGCGCCCGGTCTGCGCACCCGCGCACAGGGCGGCGTGGTCACAAGCGTGTTCTCCGAATCGGGCGCCTTCGGACAGGAAGTGATGATCGCGGGGCAGCGCGGTGATATTGCACGTTCGGCGGCGGCGACGCTCGGCGTGTCTCGACTCGGTGCCTTCGTGCCGGAGGGTGAGAGCCAGTCCATCTCGGCGAGTGCACGCGCCCGGGCGATCGGACGCAACTCGATCATCGATGCCACCGTCCGCGTCGTCGCGGCTGATGTCGCGTCGTCCAGTAACCCGATCGTGCTCGACGCGATCGGTGAAACCATCAGCCTTCCCGACACACTGCGCCGCGACGGCAGTGTACGGCGCCTGAACTTCATTCGTGATTCGCTGGCCGCTCGATTTGATCTCGACCGCGCCGCGCGGCAGTCGCTGCGCCAGTTCACTGGCGGCGTGTCCGCGACCGTGCATCCCAGTGCGCGCTGGACACATCGTGGCACGATCGGTCTCGACACCTACACGCTCGATGGCAGCGTGGGGGGCGTGACGCCCCTTCCCTCCTCGGCCGATTCTGCACTGCGCGCCGCGGAAGGATCCGCCGCACGCGTCTCCGCGCGCCTCACTTCTGCGGCGACCTGGTTGACAGACGCATGGCAACACACGCTGACGGTCTCCGGTGAACATGCGGTGTTGCGAGAAGCCACGACGAACGCCGAACTCGCACGTCCCGGACAACCCACCGACAACACGGCAGAGACCGAAGTATGGCGTCAGACGTCCGGGCTGGTGACGCAGGTGGATGCGGCGTGGCGTGCATCGTTCTTCATCACCGCTGGCGCGCGTGTCGAACGCAGCGCCGGATTCGTGGCCGAGCCTCTGGTCACGTTGCTGCCCATGTTCGGCCTGTCACATGTGCGCGAGTTTGCCGACCTGACGGTGAAATTGCGCGGCGCATATGGCAAGGGGATTCGGCCACCACGCACCACCGTGGGTGGCGTCTCGCTCGCCCGCTCGCGACTGCTGCCCAACGGCGATCTCGAACCGGAAGAGCAGACGGGCATCGAGTTCGGTGCCGATGTGTTTGTTGCTCGACGCGCCTCGCTGCACGTGACGCGCTTCGATCAAGCCGCAAGCGGATTGGTGCAGCCGGTGACCGTCCTGCTCATGGCACCGCCCCCGCCGGGAATGCCGCGTCCGAGCAGCCCGCAGCCTGGCCGCCAGATTGC
>JBBRFQ010000387.1:0-1770 GCA_038224035.1 Gemmatimonadales bacterium | reverse complement strand
AGCTCGTCGAACCGGGCACGCTGTCGTCGTGGTTCTATCGCATCAAGCGCGAGTACTGGCGCCGCTTCTGGCAGCGCATTCGCGGCCGGATTCCCTACGAGATGCATTTTGTCGCACGCGCGCAGGTGGAGCAGGCGGTCGCGCAGGCCGGTGGTGTGATTCGCGATGTGGTCGACCTGAGCAAGTTGCGCAACGGCAGCAGTCTGCGTTTCGCGGTGACGCGGCCATGACGCACGTACGTACGGCTGCGGGCGCGCTGGCTCTGGGTCTCATTGCGATCGTACTCGGCTGCGGCCAGGATGTCAGCGTGCCTGTGAGTGACGCTGAGATGTCGGTGGCGGGCGCGTCGCCGGAGGTCATGGAATCTCCCGCCGCGATGAGTCTTTCCAAATCGGCGGGTGGAGCGCCCATCGCCAGTGCGCAGAGTAGCACCGAGGCGGCGACGTCACCGGTGGTGATTCCGAGCATGATCATTCGCAATGGCTCGGCGACGCTCGAAGTGGATTCATTGGAACCCGCGATGGCGGCAGTGCAGCAGATGGCCGTGCGATTCGGTGGCTACGTGGGCAACTCGTCGCTCTCCGCCTCAGAATATCAGTGGCGCAGCGCTACCCTCGAACTCAAGATTCCGGCCGCACGATTTGATTCAGCACTCGCCGGACTTGAGGCCGTGGGCAAGGTGGAATCGATCGCGTCAACAGCCGAAGACATCGGTGAGGAGTTTGTTGACCTCTCAGCGCGCGTGGCCAACGCCCGGCGACTCGAAGCGCGACTGATCACGTTGCTCGCCACACGAACCGGCAAACTCGAAGATGTACTGGCGGTGGAGCGTGAGCTCGCGCGCGTGCGTGAAGAAATCGAGCGCTACAGCGGGCGGCTGCGCTACCTGCAAACGCGGGTGGCGATCAGCACGCTCACCGTGACGGTGCATGAACCGGCGCCGCTGGTGCGTTCGTCGGCCGGTGACAACGTGATACTCAATGCGTTCCGCGACGCCTGGCGCAACTTCGTGGGATTCGTCGCGGGGTTCATTGCACTGCTCGGTGTGATCGTGCCGCTGGCCGGACTGCTGTTCATTGGCGTGTGGGGCTGGAGCAAAGCGCGGCGGCGCGGTCCGCCTGCCTGAGAGTCATCGCCCGTCGCTGCCCGCCTGCCACGGCTCGGTTGCAGCGGCTACGTTTCGCGCATGGCTTCTCTCTCTCCCTACCGTTCCCTGCCGGCCGCGCGACGCGTGGCCCTTGTCACCCACGCCATTTCGCAGCAGAAGGAGGCGCGCGTCAGATTCGCGCAGCGCCTCGTGGCGCGTGGTGGCGGCTTCCGTGCGGCGTCGGTGCAAGCGTGGCCGGTTGATCGACTCGCGCGTGAGGTGGTGCGGCTGAGCGCCGAGAATGCGACCGATGAGCTCGAGCTGCTGCAGATGCTTTACGTTGATCTCGAGCCGACCATTCAAATCACGTTTCTCGACACGGCCGGTGTGAAGCACGAGAAGGGCGTGATCGATGAAGCGCTGGAGCCGCCGTTTGCTCCGGCCGATGCGGTGGCGCGTGCGGTGCAGGCGGTACACTCGGCGCACGGAGAGGACGGGCTGCGGTACCTGCACGCGCTGGTGCGGTACAGTACCGAGGTGTGGCCGGGGATTGCGGAGCAGGTGGGGATGCTCGGCTAAGACAAAAGGGGCGCGACCGATATCGGTCGCGCCCCGTTTGTTATAAACGCCTTCAGGAGTTGGTTCAGGCCGGCTTGCGGCGACGACCCGCGACCACGCCGAGT
>JBBRFQ010000386.1:0-1789 GCA_038224035.1 Gemmatimonadales bacterium | reverse complement strand
AATATACGCCGCGGGCAGAAAACATGCGACGGTCGCAGCGAAGAAAACTCTGTCAGGATTCCAAGGTACGACGCTTGTCAAGACCCTTTGTCCACACAACTTGCGACATGTGCAGCGATGTGATGTGTGAAGCGCGGCGGGTCACCAACTTCCGGCCTTTCTTCGGGTCACAGCGAGCGTCCTTTGATCAGAAAAAATCCTGCAACCAATCCTTGACACGCTGGGCGAGCTTGTCGACGCTCGTGCCCGAAAGTCCCGCCCGGCGTACCACCACACCGCCCAGCGCCATCCGGTGCGCGCCGTACAGCGCGAGACCGGTGACGGTGGCGAACCGCGGCTCATCAATCAGCTCCCGCAGGCCACTGAGCCGTCCCGCCGGCACACCCACACGCACGTTGACGCTGAACACATCGGCCGCCAACTCGGCCGCGCCTTCCAGCGACGCACCACCGCCGGTGAGCACGACGCCCGAGGCGAGCTTGCCGCCGTAACCGGCCGTCTCAATCTCGCGCTGCACCAGATTGAAGATCTCGTCCATGCGCTGATGAATGATGTGCGCCATGAGCTCGCGCGACAGATGCCGCTCGCCGTGCTGCGCGTTCGCGGGCACGGCAATCAACTCGTCGCCCGCGAGCAACGGCTCGTACGCACACCCATAGGCTTCCTTGAGCGCCTCGGCATCGTGCTGCGTTACGCCGAGGCCTTGCACGATGTCGCCGGTGACATTGTTGCCACCGTACGCCAGCGATCCGATGTGACGGATCTTGCCTTCGTGAAAAATCGCCACATCGGTAGTACCAGCGCCAAGCTCCACGAGCGCCACACCGGCCTCTTTCTCTTCCTCACTCAGCACGGCCAACGCACTGGCGAGCGGCTCGAGCACGAGCTCCTTTACCTTGTAGCCGCTCTTCTCCACGCTGCGTCGCAAGTTCATGGCGGGCGCGCTGCCAATGGTGACGAGATACATCTCGGTCTCGAGGCGCAATCCCACCATCCCGACGGGATCACGAATGCCGAGTGCCTGATCGACACGGTATTCCTGCGGAATCGCGTGCAACAACTCGCGATCCTGCGGAATAGCCAGCGCGCGCGCGACTTCATTGGCGCGATCGACATCGGCGCGCACAATGTCGTCGCCGCTGATGGCCACCACACCCGTGCTGCACATCGCCCGCACGTGTTCGCCGGCGATACCGACATACAAGGAATCGGCCTGTACGCCGGCGTGTCTGGTGGCCTCGCCGAGGGCCTCCTTGATGGAGTGCGTTGCTTCTTCAATGTTCGATACCACCCCCCGTCGCAGCCCCTGCGTGCGGGCACGTCCCACACCGAGGATGCGCAACATGGGGGAACGCGGCAGGTCGCCGCCCACTGACGCCACGAGCGCGGTCGTGTGGGCGGTACCGATATCGAGCGCAGCAACAATCGGATCTGTGTTCATGGCAGTCTGGCGATCACCTGGTCTCGGAAACGCAGATCCAACTCCACCGCTCGCAGGCGCCGCTGCGCGAGATCCGCTTCAACAGGTAATATGTCTGCGAGACGGGCTACGGTCACGTCATATCGCGCCCGCAGGGCAAACTCGCCCAGATCAAGGCGGATATCCTGCGTGCCCTCACGCCGCGCGCCCGCCAGACGCGTCCAGAGCGCGGGGGAACCGGCGCGGATGCGGTCGAACAGCTGCAAGAGGGCGGAATCGGGCGCTCCGAGCACCGGCACATCGACCGGTGTGCTCGACGGATCAATCGGCAGCGTCTGTCCCTCGGCATCGACGGCCGCGAGGCCAAGC
>JBBRFQ010000385.1:0-1816 GCA_038224035.1 Gemmatimonadales bacterium | reverse complement strand
CCACGACGACGCAGATCGATCACATCGGCATCGTGCGCATCGCGCAGAATGCGCTCGAACATGCGCGCCGCCAGGGTCTCGGAATCACGGCCCAGCAGCTCGTGTGCCTTGCGGCGCACCTTGGCCGCTGTGGTCGTCTGTACACCCTTCACCATCGACGCCACTGCGCGCTGCACCAGATCAAACGCCTCCGCGCGCGTCAACTTCTCACCCGAGAGTCCGATGGTATCCGGCTTCTCAACGCGCGCCGGAGCACCACTCGGTGCGGCCGTCGGCACATCGTCCATTGCGTCAACAACAGGCGCGTCATCGCGCGGCGCAAGGCGTGGCACCTCCGCACGCGGCTCGCTCCGTGACGTCGACGCGCGCGCCACGGCACCAAGCGGCGCGTCAGTGGCCGGTGCTTCAGCCGTCGCCGAGGACACCCGAGCCACCGCCCCGACCGGTGCATCACTCGCCACGGCCGGCATGGCAGCCGCTTCGTCGGCCGCGTCATCATCAACCGGCGCACTCGCCGCACGCGGCTCACGCTCGCGATCACGACCGCGACCACGACGACCACGGCGGTTGCGACGCTCCTCGCGCTCTTCACGTGTTTCGGTCTCGGCGCTCTCCGCACGCGCTGGTGCCGCTGTATCGCTCGCCACTGCTTCAATCGACGCCACAGCGCCCGTGGGCACGCCGATTTCCAGCTGCCCATTCTCAAGTTTCGTGACCGTGACAAGGCCCTTCGCCTGTGCTTCCTGCACAAAGCGCGAGAACTTCGACATGCCAAGATTCTTCTCGTCGAACTGCGCGTCGATTTCCTGCATCACCTGCTTGAGACGATCGGAGCGCATCACGTCGCCGTTGCGCTTCATGCGCTGCACCGCTTCCGTGACAAGCTCCCACGCATCCCAGCGCGTGGTTTCTTCATCGCTCGTGCGCACCAGACCCGCGAGCGCGTTGTACGAGTAATACTCGTCGCAGTTCATGACGAGCAGATCGCTCGATGATTCGCGAATGCCGACGCCGATCACGTACTTGCCGTATTCCTTGAGCTTGATCACCATGCTCGAGAAATCGGAGTCCCCGGAGAGCAGCACAAACGTGCCGATTTCCGGACGCGTGAACACCAGTTCGAGCGCGTCAATCGCCAACCGGATGTCGGTGGCATTCTTCTTCGCCGAGCCGTAGGCCGGTGCGAAGATGAGATCGATGGACGCTTCGGTGAGCGGCACGATGTACTGCGGATAGCGGCGCCAATCGGCGTAGGCGCGGCGTACCGCCACCTTGCCCTTGATGATGTCCGACGAGAGCAGATTCTTGAGCTCTTCCTGCAGGTCGGAGCGAATACCCATCGTGACGTTGTCGAAGTCGATGAGCATGGCCGCATTGGGCGCCTGATGCGGCGGCGCGCCTCCCACCACGTTGGTGGACATGGAGGCCGAGAGCGAGTTGGCTTGCGGACCGCGATGCAATGGCGCAACCGGGCGACGGGGCGGGGCGGACGGACGTAGATGACGAGGATTCATGGACTCAGGTGTACGATGCGGAGAGTTCGAGCGCGATTGATCGCGCCAGCTCGCGCCGCCTCACCTTGCCGCTCCCCGTCATGGGGAAGGCATCGTAGAAGCGCACGAGATCGGGAACCTTGTATTCGGCCATCACGTCACGGGCGAAGAGCATGATGTCTCGCCCCGTGATGACTGCGCCCTCCATGGGCACGACGCATGCGCACACCTGCTCCCCCAGCACATCGTGGGGAATACCGATGACGCAAACATCGTCTACCGCTGGATGCGCGCGAAGACGGTCTTCCACCTCGCGGGGATAC
>JBBRFQ010000384.1:0-1834 GCA_038224035.1 Gemmatimonadales bacterium | reverse complement strand
ACTGGTGACGAAACAAGTGCCGCGCTCGCGGCACCGCCCAGCTGCAGAAATGCCCGACGATGCATGGGCGAGTGAGTCATCACGCTTCCCGGGAAGGAGTATTCGGGCTTATTTATGCCGACCGTGACGGAATTGGCAACGGCGATCGCCGTCTCGTCACCCTGTTGGCGTGGCGACCTGATGCCAACCATACTCGCATCGCCCACCACTTCGCACCGATGCCGGCACCTCGACCCATCCACGCTGACTTTCGCACGTTCCTCGACCGCAAGGACCAGGAGCTCATCGACCTCTTCACACGGCGCACCTGAATCTTGGCTTCAACAAGGGAACGCTCCTTCAAGACCCCCACTCCCTCCTGACGGGCACGGGAAAGCTCATACGCCACATCCCCGTCATCACGGCGAGCGATTATCGGAATACGAAGGTCGAGGCGTTGCTCAACGCGGCGTTGGACTTCGCCGTGAACGACCTCGACGCGCCACGCAGTGCGCGTTCGAAGACAATCTCGAAAATCACGTAGTCCGCGAGTGAGCGAATGACGGAAGACGCCAGTCACTCGTCTTCCGAAACAGAGCCGGTACCAAACGCCTTCCCCGGAGCCCCGCCCATGCGCCGCCGCCTTGTAACCCGGACGTCACGGACACGTGTGCAATCTCTTTGGGATCTGCGGATGCGGCCGCGTTTGGCAGCGCTCGTCACGCTCACGCTGTCCTGTGCCGGCGGAGCGACTACCGACGTACCAGCGCCATCACCCGTGGTGGTCCGCGTTGACGTGTCGCCGTCGGCGCTGAGCATGGTGGCGACGGAGGTGCGCGCGTTGAGCGCATCCGCGCGCGACGCTGGTGGTACCGCCCTCGTGCGCACGATCGCGTGGTCGACGAGCGCGCCGAGCGTGGCCACCGTCTCGTCCAGCGGGATCGTCACCGCCATTGGCGTGGGTGTTGCCACGATCAGCGCCTCGGCGGACGGACTCAGCGGTTCGGCCATGATCACCGTTCGTTCAGTGCCGGTGGGCACGGTTGCTGTAATCCTCTCGCCGTCCACCGTGCTGATCGGCACCAGCGCGTCCGCGACCGCCAGCATTCGCGACTCGTTGGGCGCACTCACCAATGGGCGCGTGGTCACATGGACCAGCGACAACACAGCGGTCGCAACGATCACGACCGCGGGTCTGCTCACCGCACTGTCGCCGGGGAGCGCAACGGTCACGGCGACGAGCGAAGGCGTGCGTGGCAGTGCGCTGCTCACCGTACTTCCGCAACCGGTCGCCACGATCGCGATCAGTATTGGCAATGTCGGCCTCACGCCCGGGGCCTCGACCGCAACCACAACCGCCCTGCGCGATGGCAACGGCGTGTCGTTGATGGGTCGCGCCGTCACCTTCACCAGCAGCACACCGGCAGTGGCGAGCGTCAACTCGGCGGGCGTTGTTGCTGGCCTGTCGACGGGCATGGCAAGCATTACCGCAACAAGCGAAGGACGGAGCGCCAGTACGATCGTGCAAGTGCGTGCACCGCTGCAGCCGTGGTTGCTGCGCGATTCGGTCGTCGTGGTGGAGCTGTCGTCGGTGTTTGACGCACACGCCACGCACAACGCCGCGCAATATCCGAACATGCGATCGCAGCCCGCGGTGTGGAACATGAACGTGCTGCTGCCAGAGTTGGAGAAGCTGGTGGTCCCCACCAACTATGACTTCCTGCTGGTGTTCAGCGTGCAAGAGGTACCGGGGTGGATCAACTCGGGCACGCGCTATGCCCTGGGCGCCACCAATCTCGGCATCGCGAACTTTCTCACCTTTACCCGACCGCCACGGTGGAATCGCTTGCGCGCG
>JBBRFQ010000383.1:0-1865 GCA_038224035.1 Gemmatimonadales bacterium | reverse complement strand
GAGCGGCGCGGCAGCGCGCTGCACGCCATCGCGCGAGAATGTCGACGATGCGGCCAATCCCAGCGACGGCGTGAGGCCGAGTCCGGCGGCGCCGCCAATCAGCGCGCTCGCCCGCAGAAAATCGCGACGATCGAGTGACATCATAAACTCCTTCGGCCATGAGAAAACTCGGAACGTCCGGCAGCAAACGCAGCACTGGCATCGGCAACAGCAGTTCGGTCGCGCGAACCGGCCGCGACGTGTCCTGTAACCGCCCCTACGGCATCACCACGCGCCAGGTCGCGGACAGTTCAGTCCGTTCCCACGAAAAACGAAGCACACCCGATGCGGCTTCAGGCGGCTGTCCCTGCGGCGTCACGTTCGGCACCAACCACACGGTGAAGCTCTCGACCAGATCGGTGAGCGCGCGGCGCTGCAGCGGAACACGCGCCACATCCTGCGCCGCACTGTAGTCGGTCCCCCACTGTCCGGTTTGCCGATTCACGATCAACTCCCATCCTGACGCACTCGGCTTTGCGAACAGCGTGTACTGACCGCGAGGAATACGCGTGCCGCCGATCTCGAGATCCACATCTGTGGTGAGATGCGTCGCGAGGTTGGCACCGAGTCGCCACACGCTATCCATCGGCACGAGCGCGCTCCCCATCACGGTGCGTCCGCGCGCATGCGGCTGTCCGTATTCAATGCGAATCACCGCCGGGCCAGCCAGCGCCGACGCGGTCGGGAACCAGCGTCCGGCAATCATTCGTCCGTTCAAACGCACTTCAACAGATGCCTGCGTGCTGGCCGACGCGCCAGGTACGGCGGGACGAGGCGGTTGTGCGCTTCCGCCTTGCTGCGCGTGAACAGGACCAAACGGCGCGAACAGAACCATCGCGGACACCAGCGTCGTCGCCAACACAGTCTTCGTCATTTCGGAACTCCGTCGAGTTGTCGAATGGTTTTCGTTGAGGCCGGACGTTCACGCTGCAGGCGTGCGGCCACCGTTTGTGCCTGCGTCATCGCACGCAGCACATTCTCGCCGGCCAACTGCTTGAGTTCCTGATCGGTCCATCCTCGGCGCATCAACTCCGCGAGCAAATCGGGATACCTGGACACATCTTCAAGCCCCTGCACCACATCCGTGATACCGTCGTAATCACCGCCCAGTCCCACATGCGCGGCGCCGGCCACCCGCTTGATGTGCTCGATGTGATCGACCACATCTGAGAGCGTGGCACGCGGCAACGGATTGGCGTCCCGAAACGCAGTGACGGCCTTGAACTGCGCATCGCCATCGCTGCCAGCCGCGGCTCGGGCCGCGTTCAGGCGCGTGCTCCAGTTCGCCACCTGCTGCGATGAAAACCCGGGCACGAACGTCACCATCACCACGCCGCCGTTGGCCGGCAGACGACGCAGGATGCTGTCCGGCACGTTGCGCGGGACATCGGTGATCGCGCGCGCATTGCTGTGCGAAAAAATGATCGGCGCTTCACTGACTGTCAGGGCGTGGCTCATCACCCCCGGTGAGGTGTGCGAGAGATCCACCAGCATCCCGAGCCGATTCATTTCGCGCACCACTTCACGTCCGAACTCGGTGAGTCCGCCGTGCCGATGCACATCACCCGCCGCATCGGCCCAGTCGAGCGTGACGTTGTGCGTCAGCGTCATGTAGCGCACACCGAGATCGTAGTACGCGCGCAGCGCGCCAAGCGAATTCTCGATCGCGTGTCCGCCTTCCATGCCGAGCAGCGATCCGATCTTGCCGCCGGCGAACGCCTTGCGGAGTTCGCCCGCCGTTCCCGCGGGAACGAACACGTCGGGATAGCGCGCGATCGTGCGCTTTGCGATGTCGATCTGCTCGAGCTGCATGCGCGCGTAACCGG
>JBBRFQ010000382.1:0-1875 GCA_038224035.1 Gemmatimonadales bacterium | reverse complement strand
CCCTGCGCGTTGGTTGTGGCTTGAATGACTGCGTTTTGTACAACGAGAGTTCCGTCTGCGTGGCACGCGTGCACGCGTCCCAGTCGAGGATACATGCTGATGAACTCGCCGTTCGCGTCCCACAGCGTGAGGCGATCTCCTGAGTAGTCAATCACGAGGAGCGTATCGCCGGGGAAGCGGCAGACCGCGCGTGTTTGTTGAAATTCGCCGGGCTCCATTCCGCGTCGACCGACGGCGCGGATAAACGCGCCGGTTCTGGTGAAGTACTTGAGCTGCGTTCGGTCATTCACCACGATTGTGCCGTTCGACAGCTCGGTTGCCGACAACATCGGGTGCGTTGCATCAAACTCCGCTTGCTCATTCGCGTTCACACCGCCGAGGTCGAGGAACGGTTGTGAATCGAGTTGTACGGCGGGAGGAAGATCGGCCAATGCCAACCGCAGCGGATTGCGCGGTACGGTAGACGATCCGGGCGGCATGGGCCCCAGTGTGGGGTACTCGACAATGCGAATGCCCGCGCTATCACGAATGCGTGGTGTGGGCAGCACGCGCTGCACAGCCTCCGCGCTGTGCGCGCCGTCTGCGATCGGTTTGTCAGCGCTGCCGTCCGTGTTGCAGGCGACGAGTGGCGTTGCGCAGAGTGCCAGCGCGAGTGCGGCGCGATGTCGCCCGGGATGAAGCATGTCGTCAGCTCGTTGGAGGCGTGCAAGAGGGTCCGACTCGGGTGACAGCGTTCACAGCGCTACCGTCGCACCGGCTACGCTGCAAGTACAGGGTGTCCCAACCGCCGGCTCGCGAAGCGGAGGCATGCGCCGATATCCTCGAGTTCCAGATCCGGGAGTTCTTCGATGACCTGCTCAGCGGTCAATCCCACTGCCAGCAAATCGAGCACATCGCCACTTACGACGCAGGCATCAAAATCATTCACGCCGCTTACGCGGACGAGCCGAACAGCTCAGCGAGCTGAATCGTCAGCTCGGGCGCCCCGTCACTCGGCGCCCACGCGATCGTGGTGCGATGCGGATGCGGGAATTCCGAGTGCGCCGTCCACTGCTCGATGGTTTGTGTGTCGATGTCAACGAGCCACACTTCCGCGACACCGTGTGCGAGATACGCCGGACGTTTGTGGTGTCGATCGGTCTTGGTGGTGGACGGGCTCAGAGTCTCGATGACAAGCGCGGGCGGTCCCATTTGACGCCAGTCGGCGATCGCGCGACCGGCAGGCACTGGGTACACGGCGAGATCAGGCTCCAACCAGGTGGTTTCATTGATGAACACACCACCCGGTGCGAAACACTCCCAACCGGCGTTTGCACGGCACCACTGTGCGATGCTGCCGGTGAGTCGAACCGCGATGCGCTGGTGCCACACTGCCGGCATCGGCGTCACGAGCAACTCGCCGTGCAGGATCTCGTAGCGGTTGCCGTCAGCCGGCAACTGTTCAAGATCCTCCACCGTCCAAAGCGATCGATGCGGGATAGGCGGCGAGAGCGGCATGGCCATACGTTCGGCTCGGCGGGGGGGAATGCGCAAGGGGCGAACATGCGCCGAGGATAGTGCGGAGGGGACCGAGCGCCTGTACCGGAACGTTGCGCGGAGAAGCATGAGTGAACTCGGCCCTGCGGCAGTCATCGGCGCGCCGATCCTGACTGAATGCGGGGACAGTTCGCCCGCCTCAGGCGATTTGGAGTGGCGTCGCAGCGAACAGCTCGATGAGTCGGTCACGCTGCTCCGCTCTGGATCGCCCGCCACCAGCGAGATCAGGAATGCACGCTCTGCGGCGTCCAGCCTGGTTTGCAGTTCGTGCATCATGCGCGTGCGCGTATGATGTAGGTCCTCAAGCGGCACCAGCGTTGTTGTCATACCAGCGAACGA
>JBBRFQ010000381.1:0-1897 GCA_038224035.1 Gemmatimonadales bacterium | reverse complement strand
GCGGCGGCAGACTACCTCGAGAACGAACGGTTCTGGTTGATCAAGGCCATCGAGCCGCTGATCGGCGCCGGACGTGTGCAGGTGTTCTCGATTGACAGCATCAACCGCCTCGCGTGGATGGACCGCAAGTTGCCGGTGCCGGAACAGGCGCGCCGGCAGGCGCTCTACTCGCGCTACGTGGAAGACGAAGTCGTGCCCTTCATGCGGCACGCCGTGGGCGACGCGGGCGCCCGTCCGATCACCACAGGCGCGAGCTTCGGCTGTTTTCACGCGGCCAACGCGCTGTTCCGTCGCCCTGATCTGTTCGGCGGCGTGATCGGCATGAGTGGCTTCTACGATCTGTCGCCGGGTTACTTCAAAGGGTTCTCGAACGAGAACACGTATTTTAACAACCCCATGTGGTATGTGTCCAACCTCGAAGATGGGCCGCTCGACACGCTGCGTCATCACACGCGCATTGCGTTGGTGGCCGGACAGGGAGCGTACGAAGCGCCGGATGCGACGCGCACCTTTCATGAGCTGCTCGACCGCAAAGGCATCGGACATGTGTTTGATTTGTGGGGGCACGACGTAAACCACGATTGGCCCTGGTGGCGCAAGATGTTGCCGCACTATCTGGAGCGACTCGGATGCTGATGCACACGAACCCGCGTGGCCTGCGTCATGGCGCCACCACACACGCTGTCGCTCGTCGTTCCGCAGTGACGGCACTCGCGGCGTGCTGCGCGCTGTTGGCGCCGGCGCTGCACGCGCAGGGGCAACCACTGCAAACTGCCGATCTCGCCACGCGCGTGGCCCACGCGCGCGCGCTGCTGCGCGAGGTGCCGCTGGTCGACGGACACAACGATTTGCCGTGGGCCATGCGCCAGTACGCCAACGCGCCGCTCGATGTCGAGGCGTACGACCTCATGAAACCGACGCCCGGTCACACCGACATGGCGCGGTTGCGCTTGGGCGGCGTGGGTGGGCAGTTCTGGTCGGTGTACGTGCCGGGGGAAGTGGCCGACTCGGGCTATGCCCGCGTGCAACTCGAGCAGATCGACATCGCGCGGCGCGTGATTGCGCGCTACCCGCGTGACTTGCAGTGGGCGCTCACAGCCCAGGACCTGCGCGCCGCCCACAAGGCCGGACGCATCGGCTCGGTGCTGGGTATGGAAGGGGGACACGTCATCGAAAACTCACTCGGCGCGCTGCGTGCGTACTACGATCTCGGTGCGCGCTACATGACGCTCACGCACAACGTCACGCTTGACTGGGCCGATGCCGCGGGTGATGTGCAGCGTCACGGCGGGCTCACAGAGTTCGGACGTGAAGTGGTGCGCGAGATGAATCGACTCGGCATGCTCGTGGATCTTTCGCACACGTCGCCCGGCGTGATGAGTAACGCGCTCGATGTGAGTGAGGCGCCGATCATTTTCTCACACTCGAATGCCCGTGCGCTCACGGATGTGGGGCGCAATGTACCGGACAGCATTTTTCGTCGGTTGTCGGCCAACGGCGGCGTGGTGATGGTGACCTTCGTGCCGGGGTTTTCCTCGCAGAAGGTGGCCGACTGGAGCGCGCGACTGAGTGCGGTGCGCGCGGCCGCCGGTAGCGATGCCGATGCGCAGTTCAAAGCGGTGACCGCGTTTCGTGAAGCCAATCCGCTGCCGCGCGCCACGCTGTCGGATGTGGCTGACCACATCGAACACATCAAACACATCGCCGGTTCAGGGCATGTCGGGCTCGGCGGCGACTATGATGGCATCACCGATGTGGTGCAGGGACTCGAAGATGTGTCCAAGTATCCCGACCTGCTGGCTGAGTTGATGCGCCGCGGTTGGAGCGATGACGAACTCAAGCAGCTCGCCGGCGAGAATGTGCTGCGCGCGATGACGCAGGCGGAAAACGTGGCGGC
>JBBRFQ010000380.1:0-1927 GCA_038224035.1 Gemmatimonadales bacterium | reverse complement strand
TGAGCCGGTGCAGACACATCAGTTCTTTCGCACCACCGCGCGCGGCGAGAAGGTAGGACGCGAGTTCACCCTGACCTCGCGCAGGTTCGATATGGTGAGCTCGATGGGAGTCGACTACACCGCTGGCGGCGCTGATCTGCTGTACGCCGACGCCCGCACGCAGGACATCCGGTCGTACAACTCTGAGGGTAAGCTCCGGCGCATCATCCTTCGGTGAGCATGGGTCGCTGGACTGCCTTTGATCGTAATGGCCGCATGATCGGCCGATTGATGCTGGGCACGCTCCCCGGTGACGCGCGCCCACCGCAGGTGATTTCTTTTGGTGAGAATGTCGTGCTGCTTCGTCGCCGTGACACAGACGGTGCCGCGTATTTGCCTGTGTACGCGATTGACGCAGTTGATGCCCCGAAACGATGAGCGCAAAATCGCCGTGACAGAGCATGCCCGAGCGCCCACGGTGTATCGTGTCTGGCGCGAAGCGTGGAGCCCGAAGTACAAGGCCGAGGGCTACCGTCGGGTGCACGGCACGCGAGCGAGTTGGAAGCGACCCGTCGGAGGCGGGTAGAAGTTCTTGTTCGGCGCGTTCGTGTCTCCGTATGGTGGCCTCGAGGATCGGTGTCGGGCGCCAGTCAGTGCGCCTTCCCTTGCGCCCGAACAGCTGTTCAACCAGCGCGGGACGCCCTGAACCCGACCGCAACAGTCATTCCGGAAACGGTACGTCCTCGAGTCCTGGCCCTGCAGCCACGCGCGAGACCACCGACGCCGCACGCGCGATCGATCCGTCCGGCCACGCAATGCTCGACAGCACGCACTGCGCCAGCTCCAGCGCGGGCAGCGGTGCATCCTGACGAATCGTGGTGAGTTGCAGCATGAGCTCCACGTGTTCGCGCTGGCCGGCCAGCTTGGCCGTTTCGTCGCGGTGGCTGATGAACTCACAGGCTTCAATCGCCTTCTCGATCGTTTTCCATCGGCGCAAGAGTTTCGCGGCCGTTCCCTTGCCGATGCTCTTCACGCCGGGAATATCGTCGCCCTCTTCACCGCAGAGCGCTTTGAACGCCGGCAGATTCTCGGGTAGCACACCAAACCGATCCATGACATCGGCGCTGCTCCACGATCTGATGCGCGTGCCGTTGGCGCCTTTGCCCGCGCCCACGTAGCTAGCCACATCAACACCATCGGCAACGAACTGCAGCAAGTCGGAGTCGTTCGACAACATGGTCACACGCGCCAAGCTCCGGAACCTCGCCATCAGCGACGCGGCCACGTCGTCGCCCTCGAACGCTGGCACGCTGAGGCTCACGATACCGCTCGCTTCAACCCCTTCGCGAATCGGCGTCACCCGTGAGCGCATGGCACCCGTTCGCCGATGTTTGTACGAAGCGAACAACGCGTGCCGGAACGTGGGCCCGTCATGATCCCACGCGGCCACGACGTGCGTCGCACCGGCATCGAGCGCCGCACCGCGCGCCATTTGTGACCAGAGACGCACGCCGTTGTCCACATCACCGGCCGCCACGTGGGCGGCACGGGCAGCGAGTGATTGCGCGTCAATGATGAGAATGTGTGGCTGGGGCATACCGCCAAACTAGCGGTCGGCGCACGTGCCGAGGTTACCGCGGCGGGCGCGGGCGCGGCGGATCGTTGCGTGGCGGCTCCGGCACCACCTGCCGCTTCACTTCCGCGCCGAGCTTGCGCAGCAACGACTGCCGGAGCTTCCCTTCGCCCAGCGCCTCACCAAGTGCGTCGACGGCCGCGTCGATGGCGTCGCCCGGCAGTTCACCAAGCCCACCGGTGAAGCGAAACCATCCGCCGTCGCACGACTCAGTGGGCGCCGAACCCGCCTTGAACCATTCGAGTTGCGGCTCACCACACCACTCGCTCGCGAGCAGTCCCGTGTTCCGGTCAATCGTACGCGCCTCAAGTGACA
>JBBRFQ010000379.1:0-1935 GCA_038224035.1 Gemmatimonadales bacterium | reverse complement strand
CCTCTGAACGGACAACCCGCCGTGCACGCGCGCGATCGCATCGGCAACGGGCCATGGTATAACGCCAAGGGCGTGCTGGTCGCGCGTGACGTCGCCCACCTGCACGCCAGCGACAACGCACTCGGCAAGGAGAACAGTCTCAATGAGAAGGGTGCGGTCGTGAACGGACGTGGTGACACGCCCAATCAGCACGACATTCTCACCGGCTCACTGCCCGACGGCACACTCGCGGTTGACACCACCGACACCACGTGCGGCAACTGGACGAGCAATAGCACCGGCGCGGCACTCGTCGGCCATCACGACAAGCAGGGTGGCGGTGCGCGCCCCACGTCATGGAACTCGGCGCATCCCTCGCGCGGCTGCAGTCAGCCGAATCTCGTGGCAACCGGTGGCAACGGATTGTTCTATTGCTTCACACGGTGACCACACAGGCAGGACTTGTCACCGACGTCCAACAATCGGTGTCCGACGTCGGGCAGTGGTTGGCCGTCAACCAGTCGCGTCTCGTCGCCGCCGCGGTACTGCTGGGACTGGGCGTGCTGTTGGCGTTTGTCGGTCGCATGCTGGCCGTGCGCATTGTGAACGCGGTGGAAGGCGCAGTGCCGGGACGCGCGTTTCGCACATCGTTCGGCGGTATCGCCCGCGAACGACGCGTGGCCGATATCGTGGGTGGCGTCGTGTTTTGGGGAGTGCTGCTCTTCTTCATTGCGACCGCGTCAGACGCACTTGGGCTGCCGCTGTTGACGTCCGTCGTTGCCAGCTTCTCGCTGTTCGTTCCGCGCGTGTTCGCCGCCGTGCTGATCCTCGTGGTGGGGCTGGTGATCGGCAATCTCGCCCGGGGCGCCATCAGCGCGGCCGCCACGAGCGCGGGCAGCTCGATCGGCCCCGGACTCGGTCAGTTGGTGCGCATCGCCATTGTCACGTCGGCGGTGCTGATTGCGATGGGTGAACTCGGCATCGACATCGCGATTCTTACGGCATTTTTCTCTGTGGCACTGGCCGCACTGCTTGGTGGCTTTGCACTCGCGTTCGGGTTGGGCGCTCGCACCGCGATCAGCAACATCATCGGCTCACACTATCTCCGAAAGACGTTTGAAATCGGGCAATCAGTGCGCATCGGTGACGTCGAAGGCGTGATCGCTGAACTCACCGCGACCGCGGTCATCCTCGACGTGCCAGACGGCCGCATGATTGTGCCGGCCAAGCAGTTCGTCGAGATGCCGTCCATGCTGCTCGTGAAGCGAGACACCGCGTGATTGCCGAACGACGGCTGGCGCGCGCGTTTCTCGACTCCCATCCGGCGCGCGCCGCGATGGCGCTCGAGCGAATGCCGCTCGCCCAGGCGGCCGCTGTGTTGCACGACGTGCCAGCGGCCACCGCCGCCAAAGCGCTGCACGACATGAACATCCCGTATGCCGCAGAATGCCTCATGCAGCTCTCGAACGACGGGAAGGCAACCGCGGCGGCCGCCATGGTGGCGGAGCTGACGATTGACGACGGCGCCAGCATTCTGCGGGCGATTGACGCGCCACGTCGTCAGTCGCTGCTCGACGCACTGCCCGATGACGTGCGCGATCCGATCATTCGCATGCTGCCCTATGCGGATGGCACAGCGGGTTCGGTCATGGATCCGTCGGTCTTCCGGTTGTCCGACGACGTGCTCGTGGCCGATGCCCGCACACGACTGGTGCGCGCAGCGCGCGAGTTGCTCTACTATCTCTACATCGTCGACCGGGAACATCGGCTGGTTGGCGTGCTCGATATTCCCGAGCTCATGATCGCGCGCGCGCGTGATCCGGTGAGCGTGTCGATGCACCGGAATATCGACCGCATCAATGTGTTCTCGCCGGTGGCGCTGGTGCGTGACCACGCCGGATGGCAGCGCTTTCACGCGCTTCCCGTGGTGGACGATGACGAACGGCTGCTTGGCGC
>JBBRFQ010000378.1:0-1955 GCA_038224035.1 Gemmatimonadales bacterium | reverse complement strand
AACTCACCGGTGCGCAACTCGAGCGACCCACCGTCGGGCATCGAGTCGCGTGCGTTGATCACGAGATTGAGAATCACCTGCTCCAGCTGCCCACGATCGGCCCGCACCAAGCCCACCTCGGCGGCCGGCGTGAGCCGCACCGTGATCGTTTTCGGAATCAACCGATCGAGCATGCGCGTGAGTTGCACCACCACCGCGTTCACATCGAGGTCCTGCGGTTGCAACACCTGTTTGCGTCCGAACGCGAGCAACTGCCGCGTGAGATCACTGGCCCGTGACGCCGCGCGTTCAATCTCCAGCAGTTCACCGCGCAGCTCACTTTCCGGCGGGAGTTGTTCGAGCAACAGCGACGCATTGCCGCGGATGACCGTGAGCAGATTATTGAAATCGTGTGCCACGCCACCGGCCAGCCGGCCGACGGCGTCCATCTTCTGCGCCTGCCGAAGCTGTTCTTCGAGCGCGTGCCGATCGGTCGCGTCGAGCATCACACCCAGCACACGCTCCGGCCGCCCGTGCTCGTCGCGCACGACATGAAAATGATCATGCACCATGGCCCAGCTGTTATCGGCGCGGCGAAACCGATACGAGTGCGTGGCGTTGCCGATACCACTCTCATGCACTTCCTCGGCGGTGGCCAGCAGTGCGCCCACATCGTCCGGGTGAATGCGCTCGTGCCACCACGTGAGTGGCAGTGACCGACTGGCGACATCCCATCCGAATCGGTCGGCCATGCCGTCCATGAACGTGATCTCGTCGCGCGCGAGATCCCAGTCCCAGATCGCACCGCCCGCGGCGCGCGTCACGAGCCGGTAGCGCTCCTCGGACGAACGCAGCGCCGCTTCGGTCGCCTTCTGCGTACGCAAGTCGAGCGCAAAGCACCAGCCGACGCCACGTTCGCGATCGAGCGTGGTCACCACTACCAGAACGGGTACATGCGTGCCGTCGGCGTGACGCAACACCGTTTCGTACGGCGGCGCCATTCCCGCTTCCGCCACCAGCGTGCGCATGACGCGGGTAGACGCGGCCGCGACCGGATCCTCCAGCGCCTCCCACGACAAAGCGCCGGTGAGCATGATATCGTGTGTCGTGCCGACCAGCGCCAGAAAGGCGTCGTTCGCATCGAGAATGCGCCCATCCTGACTCCACGCCGCCACGGCGACCGAGCGGTCGTCCGGGGCACGCAGGGTACGATCGGACAATCCGGAGAGTACGGAGCTCACAGGCGAGGGCGAGGATGACGCGTTGGGCACGCTGGAGGGGCGGCGACGATTCGTTCGACGGGCGGCTAAGTTAGGAAACGTGGCAGATCGGGCGGCCAACCGCCACTGCCCCGCACGCATTCCCTCTCACCCACGCACATGCGCGTTCTTGCTCTCTCCGCGGTGTCAGCGCTGGTCTTGATGACCGCCTGTCAGAAAACCGCGCCCACTCCGTCGCCGCGTCCCACCGCCGGTGCACGACCGGTCAACACCCCGAACACTCCGCAGACACCAACCACGCCAGCGGGCGGCGCGGCGGCGCAGCCTCCTGCGGCCGTCGGCGTCGGACCCGGCGGCGCAGGCGGCGATCCCACACCGCGCCCGTACAACACCGTCATCACCGCGCAGGCCAAAAGCAAACAAGGGCTCTTTGGCGTGCATGACGTACGTGGCCGCTGGTTCTTCGAGATCCCCGCGTCTGAGCTGAACAAGGATATGATCGTCGTGCGCACCATTCGCGCCACGCCCAACGGCGTGAGCGGTGGCACCACGGCGGGCCAGGCGCTCGTGCGTTTCGAGCGGATGGGTACGCGCATCCTCATGCGCGAATCGAATTTGCGCAACGTCTCCACAGATACCGGTTCGATCAACAAGTCCGTCGACATGATCCGGTACAGCACGATCATTGCGGCCTTCAACATTGAAGCGTTCGGTCGCGATTCCAGCGCGGTCATTGATGTGTCGCGCGTGTTCACC
>JBBRFQ010000377.1:0-1964 GCA_038224035.1 Gemmatimonadales bacterium | reverse complement strand
TTTGGTGCGACTGATCGAAAGGCGAGAATGCCCGCCATCTTGAAGGCCATTTCGTTCGAGTCGACGGAGTGCGTTGAACCGTCGTAGCACTCGGCGCGGAAATCGACGAGCGGGTAGCCCGCGAGGACACCGCGCGCGGCGGCTTCCTGTACGCCACGATCGACAGCCGGCACAAAACGCGATGGAATCACACCACCCACGATCTTGTTTTCGAACAAGTAGCCTTCGCCTCGTGGCAGCGGCGCCAAGCGCACCCAACAATCGCCGAACTGACCGCGTCCGCCGGATTGTTTTTTGTGCTTGCCCTGACCTGACGCATCGACAGTCAGCGTTTCGCGATAGGCGATTTTGGGCTTCGTGAGTTCGGCTCTCACACCGAACTTCCGGTGCAGCGTGGCCATCGAGATATCGAGGTGCCGTTCGCCCATACCACTCACAATTGTTTCGTGCGTGTCCGGATCATAGTGCACCGTGAGCGTGGGATCTTCCTCGTGCAGACGGTGCAAGCCCTGCTGCAGTTTTTCTTCGTCGTTGCGTGACTCGGCGTGTACCGCGAACTGCACCAGCGGCTCAGGGAAACGAAGCTCCGGCAAACGGATCGGATGCTCGCGGGTGGAGAGCGTGTCGTTCGTGTGCGTGTTCCGTAGTTTCGCAATGCAACCGATGTCGCCCGCATGGATACGCGAGACTTCAACGCGCTCGCGGCCGAGTGGAAGTGACAGATGGTTGAGCTTCTCAGCCACGTCGCGTGTCGCGTTGAACACTTCGTCACCACTGCGAACGGAACCGGAGAGTACACGGAAGTAACTCACATCACCCACGTGCTGCTCGTTGGCCGTCTTGAACACGATTGCGGCAAAGGGCGCATCGTCCCGCGCGTGAATTTCTACGGTGCTGTTGCCCTCCGCGCCGGTGAAGCCGTGCAGCTCTTCCATTTCGTACGCGTTTGGCATGAGTTGCACGATTTCCGTGAGCAGTGCACGTACGCCAATCATGTTCTCGGAGCTCACGCAGAAGAGCGGAAAGATCTCGGCGCGCTTCATGGCGTCCTTCATGCCCGTGATCACTTCATCACGTTCGAGCTCGGCACCCTCGAGGTATCGTTCGAGCAGCGTGTCGTCGGTGGCCGATATGGCTTCGATCAGCGCCTGGCGATAGCGGTCAAAGCGCGCGCGCTCGTTCGCGGGAATATCCTGCTCGGCGTATTCGCCCTTGTTGCCCGCGGTGTACATGTAGGCGCGCTGTGTGAAGAGGTTCATCACGCCACTCAGGTTGGCGCCGGCACCAATTGGGATTTCCACCGGCACCACGTTCGCGGTGAGCTGCTCTCGCACTTGTGCGTACACGGCGTCAAAATCGGCGGTGTCCTTGTCCATCATCGACACGACGAATAGCACGGGATCATCGCGTTCACGCGCCTGGCGAAACATGCGATCGGTGCCAACTTCTACGCCGCTCACGGCGCTGATCACGCACAGCACACCGTCGGCCGCTGAGAGTCCCGCCAACGCCTCGCCCTGAAAGTCGAGTGCGCCCGGCGTGTCGATGAAGTTGATCCTGCTGTCCATCCACTCGGCGAATCCACAGCCGATGGCAATTGAAAAACCCCGCTCGATCTCCTCGGGGAGGTGATCGGTCAGGGCGGTTCCGTCGCGCACATGGCCGTGGCGTTTGCCATTGCCGGCAGCGAAGCAAAGCGCGTCTACAAGGCTCGTCTTGCCGCTGCCGCCGTGGCCGACCACGGCCACATTTCTGATACCGGCGCTGTCATACTCCCGCATCGTCCCTCCGAAGAGCGCGGTGCTCGCACCGCGCGGACATGTCGCGCGGGACGCGGGGGCGTCCAATCCGGGAGGCGGGCCAATGCGTCGCCTCCACCGGGCGTCCCGCGCGCCGCCGTCTGACGGTGGGGGTGAGGACACGCGTCAGTCGCGCGAGGCGTCTGACGTGGGGCGAGTGCGGTG
>JBBRFQ010000376.1:0-1974 GCA_038224035.1 Gemmatimonadales bacterium | reverse complement strand
TCCGGGGCGTACTTCGGCGACAAGATGTCCCCGCTCTCGGACACGACCAATCTCGCGCCGGCGATGGCCGGAACCGATCTGTTCACGCACATCCGGCATATGGTGTGGACGACCACGCCGAGTATCCTGATCTCGCTGCTGCTGTTCGGTGGCATCGGACTGTGGTTGGGCGGTGCAACAGATGCACCGGAGATCGCTCAGATTCAAGCGCAGATCGCGGGACAGTTCAACGTGAGCTGGGTCATGCTGTTACCCGCGGCCGTGGTGATCACGCTGGTGGTGCGCAAAGTGCCTGCCTTTCCAGCCCTGTTGATCGGCGCGCTCACAGGTTGCTTGTTCGCCGTGGGATTCCAGCGAGAGGCCGTCCTGCGGTTTGTGGGCGAGACGAATCTCACGCCGGCGCTGGCGCTGCTGAAAGGCGCGTGGACGTCGCTCTTTGACGGATACACCTCGACGTCCGGCAATACCGCGCTCGACGAGTTGCTGAGCCGAGGCGGCATGTCGAGCATGCTGAACACGGTGTGGCTCATTCTCTCCGCAATGACCTTTGGTGCCGTCATGGAGACGACGGGAATGCTGCAGCGCATTGCCGCGGCGATTCTGACCTCCGTGCGCGGTACGGGCAGCCTCATTGCGGCAACGTTGGGCACGGCGATCGGCATGAACGTGATCGCGTCTGATCAGTACATCGCGATCGTGTTGCCGGGGCGCATGTTCCGGGCCGAGTTCAAGCGTCGCGGTCTGCATCCCAAGAATCTCTCGCGCGCACTCGAGGATGCTGGCACGCTCACCTCACCGCTCGTGCCCTGGAACACCTGCGGTGCCTTCATGGCGGGCACGCTTGGCGTCCCGACACTCGTGTATTTGCCGTTCGCATTCTTTAACCTGATCAACCCGGTCATATCGGCGATTTACGGGTTCACCGGTTTTACGATCGAGAAACTTGCGCCGGGCGAGCTGGATGACGATGAGGTCGTCGCCGCATAACGCGCGACCAGCGGTCGCCTCCGTGTGGGAAGAGCGCGCGCGACGGCGGCGCGTTCAGCGCGAGGCCGAGCGACGAATGCTGCGGATCATCACGGGTGGTGTGAGATTCTGTTCGGCGTGTGGTGCACGCTGAATTGCGCGCACGATCTCCATCCCGGTGGTGACGCGGCCAAACGCGGCAAAACCCTGTCGATCGGGATTGCGTGCGCCGCCTTCATTGAGCGACGGCTGATTGCCGACGGTGACAAAGAACGCCGATCGTGCGGAGTTCGCCGCGGCCCGGGCCATCGACAGGGTGCCGTCGAGGTGCTGCAGCCCCGTAACGCTCGTACGTTCGAGTGGAATCGGCGCGAATCCGGAATCGGACTGCGTGATGCGTCCGCGCCCCTGAATTACCTCGATGCGGACGGTATCGCGCGGCTGATTGTCCGGCGTGACGGTGCGATGAAACTGCCCGCCCGTAAACAATCCGGCATCGATGTAGCGTAGAAAATTTGTCACGGTGATCGGTGCGCGTGCACTGTCAAGCAGCGCACCGATGTCGCCGCGATCGGTGCTGATCACGATGGCGACCATCCCGCGCGGTTGCGCCTCGATGCGTGCAAGCGGGAGCAGCTGAAGGGAAAGGCCGATCGCAATGGCAACAGCAGACACGAGGAAGCGCATGAAGACACCGGGGTTTTGAGTGAATTGTCACACAACCGAACCTGCGGACGCCGGTCGTGTAGAGCAAGAGCATTTCGACACCTCATGTCTCACGGAGACCCCCTTGTCCCGAACGCTCATTCGCTGCGGTGCTTTCCTTGTCGGCCTCGCCGCCTGCTCCACACCCGACCGCGGGGATCCGGGGCCTGCACAGTCCACGAGTAACTCACCGAATGACAATCGCGTCTCGGATTCGATCGTCACGTCGGTGCAGGACACCGCGCCGCTGCGTGTGGAAGTCGACCTCGTGGCCCGGCAGGTGCGTGTGCTCGTGGGAGCGAA
>JBBRFQ010000375.1:0-1993 GCA_038224035.1 Gemmatimonadales bacterium | reverse complement strand
GTGCTGAGCGTGGGTTTGCTGTTCGCGCCGGCGACTGTGGACGCACAGTCCGAGGTCGCGACGGCGTTCGAGGTGAGCCTTGGCGTTGGACGTATCCATGCGTCCACACGACACGTCGGAGGAAATACCGGGCCTGTGCTCGATGTAACCGTGAGCCGATGGCGCCAAGGCACCAGCAACGGCAATGTAATATTTGCCGCTGGCATAAGCGTCCAGGGAGGAGGTGGTCGCGAACTCCTCTGCGCGCCCCGCGCGTCCGGCGGCTGCACTCCGTCATACCCAGAGTTCAGCAGTCTCTCCGCACTCGCCGGCTGGCAAACCCTGCGCGGCCGGTTCCGCGTGCTCGCCGGGCCCACGCTCGCCTACGCTGACGAAGCCGCGCTCGGGCTTCAGGGGCGCGTCGATCTTGCCGCCCCGCTGACACAACGCTGGTCTCTCACGCTGAACGCGCGCGGTTTCGCACTGCCGTCGCTGCAGGGTGCGTCGTACCAGCTGTTCAGCGTCGGCGTCGGCCTGCGCATCGTGCAACGCTGACGGTCCTGCGCCGCGTCGCATCGCGATTCGCTGACGCTGGCGTCGGGGTCGGGGGTGTCCCCCGGCCGCTTCTGTCGGCCAGCGCCGGGCGGCCTCGCCGCTCCCGGCGCGCCCGGGCCGGCAGTGGCGGCCGAGGGGATACCCCCGACCTAGACGCCCCCCCGATCTAGAACCGCGCCGCGCTCGCCAGCTCCCACGCCCGCGTCATGCCACTCGTCTGCGGCGACGTCAACAACTGACCCGCCACCAGCTGCGGATAGATGTCCGCGTAGCTGCGAATCTCCATGGCACTCACCCGCTTCATCACGAACCACGGCTTGAGATCCCGCGGCCGCTGCAGTCCCGCTGCGCCAAGCACTTCGAAAAAACTCTTGACCGTCTCGCGGTGGTACCGCGCCACACGCTCCGACTTGTCGCCTACATGCAGCCCCGCTTCAAGCGCACGGTCCTGCGTCGCGATGCCCGTGGGACACTGATTCGTATTGCAGCGCAGCGCCTGAATGCAGCCGAGCGCAAACATCATCGCGCGCGCGGCGTTGCAGATGTCAGCGCCGAGCGCAACCTTCGTGGCCATTGCGAATCCCGAGTTCACCTTACCCGACGCGATCACGCGAATACGGTCGCGAAGCTCGGCGCCCACGAGCGCGTTGTGCACAAACGAGAGTCCTTCGTTGAGCGGTGTGCCCACGGAATCGGAGAACTCGAGCGGCGCGGCACCCGTGCCACCTTCGCCGCCGTCCACCGTGATGAAGTCCGGTGTGATGCCCGTTTCCAACATCGCTTTCACGATGCCCAGAAACTCGTGACGCTTGCCGACGCACAGCTTGAAGCCGATCGGTTTGCCACCACTTGCGTCGCGCAGTCGTTTGATAAACTGCAGCAGTTCTGTCGGTGTGGAGAAAGTGCTGTGCGCCGGTGGTGAGATCACATCCTTCCCCGGCTCCACGCCACGAATCTCGATAATCTCCCGCGTGAGTTTTGACGCCGGCAGAATGCCGCCGTGGCCAGGTTTCGCGCCTTGCGACAGTTTGATCTCGATCATCTTCACATTCGGCAGCGCCGCGCGTTTCGCGAACTCGGTTTCATTGAAACGCCCTTCCTTGTCCCGACAACTGAAGTAGCCCGTACCGATTTGCCAGATGATGTCACCGCCCGGTTGCAGATGATACGGACTGAGTCCGCCTTCACCGGTGTTGTGCGCGAAGTTGCCCATCTTCGCGCCTGTGTTGAGCGCGAGCACCGCGTTGCGGCTCAGCGATCCGTAACTCATGCCCGACACATTGAACACCGATGCCGAGTACGGCTGTGTGCAATCGGGGCCACCCACGAGCACACGTGCGTGCTCTGGATCCGGATGCACAGGCATCAGTGAATGATTGATCCATTCGTAGCCGGTGGCGTACACATCTTTCTGCGTGCCGAACGGCAACGTGTCCGTGTCGCCTTTCGCGCGCTGATA
>JBBRFQ010000374.1:0-2000 GCA_038224035.1 Gemmatimonadales bacterium | reverse complement strand
CGTGTACCTCATGCACGCTGGCTGGCCGATGCTGGATGAGCTGCTGGCCATGTTTTATGCGCACCCGCAGCTTCACGTCGACGTGGGGGTGATTGCGATGGTGCTGCCACGCGCCGAGTTCCACGGGTGGCTCGAGCGCATTGTGCGCACCGGGTTTCACAAACGGGTGATGTTCGGTTCCGACCAGATGCAGTGGCCCGGCGGCATTGAGCGCGCCATCGAGGCGATCGAGAGCGCGTCGTTTCTCACCGCGCAGCAGAAGCGCGACATTTTCTACAACAACGCCGCGCGATTCCTGCGTCTGAGCGAGGCGGAGATCGCGCGGCATCACCGGGGTGGGAAGTGATGCCCCGTGATTCCGCCGGATCTCGCTTGGTCAGCGACTGCGCTTTCGCACGCGTAGCGATTCCCCGGTCACAAACGGAGTTGTGTAGTACGGCCAGCGTGACCGAGACTCCGGTACTGCTGCCGGTACTCCGTGAGCGTGCTCATGCCGATGCGATCATGCGAGCACAGAGTCCGTTTGCGGGAAGTCGTCACCGACGCACAACAACGGTTTCCCGGCCACCACCGACATCACGTACAAAGGGCAATCGCCGAAGTTGACGGCAGCACGGTGATGCGACTCTCTTACAGGGGACGGGCCAGCAGTGCGCGCGCGTCCTCGTTGAGTCGTGCCGACAACACGATGCCGGTTTCAAGCAGCGTGGCCGCGCCAATGGCGAGATGCGCCGCGCCGCTCATGCGTTCCAGCAATCGTTCTGCGTCTGGCTCCTGTAGCACGATGGCCACCAGCGCCGAACTGTCGAGAATCGTGCGCCGTCGGGACCGTAGCCCAGGATGCGCCTTTCTTCCGCCTTCGTTAGCCGCGTGCCACGAACCGAGGCCGGAATGCTCGGCCAGATCTCGTGTTCCAACACGCGACGCAAACGGTCGACCGGATTGAGCTCCGTGGCGCTGCGCGCGAGGCGATCGCGGCGCTCCTCGAGGGCACGGCGAACGGCCTCCGTCCTGGTCTCACCAGTCATGGCCGCGACCTCATCGAGGAGCTTCTCGACCCGTTCGTTCTTGATGTTGACCGCCACGACACCCTCGAATTATTAGTATATGAAGAAAACACACAGTATTAAAGATAAGTGTTCAAGTGGATGTCGAAGCTCATCACTCCTTGCGTGCGCGCGCCCGAGTGGGGAGATCGGTCACGTCACGGGCTCTTTGCGGGGGAAGGGAAGCCGAGCGCGCGCAACGTTGGCTGGAGCCGCGGATCGGTACGCAGACGTGGTCCGAGTAACGTCATCGCGCCCCACGCGGAACGAACCTCGATTTCTCTCGGGTCGCCCGGAATGCGCCGCATGACGGCCAGCACCACGCTGTCACTGCGCATCCATCGCGCCAACGTGACCGATGCAAATGCCGGCCCTGACGCAATCAATGAGTCCGTCGCCGCCTCGCGCGTCGCTGGGTCCCGCCACTGTGGCCCGAATCGCGCCACGATCTCGTGCTTGTCGGTGGCGGGATCCTCGATTGACATCAAGAGCGCGTCGGCCGCGTCGTTGAATCGCTTGAGCGCGACGTCATGCGAAAAACGCAGCCTCCACGCGTACCACGCCTGCGGTTGCTGCGCGAGCCCCTGCGCATACAGCGGCGAGGCGTCGGCAAAGCGATCAGCGCCGTCGTAGGCAAACGCCAACGAGAGCGTGATGACGTGCGCCAACGGGTCGAGCCGGTGGGCTGCCTCCATCTCGCGAATGCCCTCGTCCCATCGACCGGTGGACATGAGTACGTAGCTATACCATTGATGACCCGTCGCATACGCCGGACTGAGCGCGATCCCGCGCTCGAAGGCCGCGAGACTCTCCTGAATCCGATTGCGCTGATCGAGCACCTCACCGAGTGACGCATAGGCTTCACCGAGCGTCGGGGCCAGCGCGATCGCGCGCCGCGCGGCGGCCTCTGCCAAGGGGAGAATGGAATCGGCGGTCACGCCCGGAACGCTGTAT
>JBBRFQ010000373.1:0-2001 GCA_038224035.1 Gemmatimonadales bacterium | reverse complement strand
CGGGCACGACAACAACCGCGACTGGTTCATGGTCACGCAAGCTGAAACGCGACTGGTCACCGACTATCTGTATCGCCGCTGGTTTCCGCAGGTCTTCTATGATGTACATCAGCAGGGCAATCGTGGCATGCGCCTCACCGTGCCGCCGCATGTGGATCCGATCAATGGCAATCTCGATCCGCTGATCGTGCGCAGCATCAACCTCGTGGGCATGCAAATGCAGTTTGCGCTCGAAGCCGCGGGCAAAACGGGTGTGGGCGACGGGGTGACGTACGACCTGTGGTGGCACGGCGGCGCGCGCTCTACACCCACGCGTCACAACATGGTGGGGCTGCTTTCCGAAGCGGCGAGTGTACGGATTGCCACACCGATCACGCAGACGCTCGACGAGCTCACCGGGCATCCACGCGGTCTGCCCACGTACGAGCGCAAAGTAAACTTCCCGAATCCGTGGCTCGGTGGCACCTGGCGACTGCGTGACATCATGGATTATCAGGGCATCGCCGCCGAAGCGCTCGTGGAGCTCGCGAGCACGCAGCGACTCAGTTTCGTGCGCAATCAGGTGCAGCTCACGCGCAAGCAGCTGGCGCTCGGCGCTGATACGGCTCCGTACGCGTACGTGATTCCCTCGGGTCAGCGCGACCCAGGCGCGGTGCAGCGGCTGGTTGAAGTGCTGCGCATCGGCGGCGTTGAGGTGAGCAAAGCGAGCGCTCCGTTCCGCGCGAACGGCCGCGAGTATCCCACGGGTTCATACGTGGTGCCCATGGCGCAGCCCTTCCGCGCGCACGCCAAGGATCTGCTCGAAGTGCAGCGCTTCCCGCGCATGGAGCAGTACCCCGGCGGTCCCGTGGACCCACCGTACGATGTGGCCGGTTGGACGTTGCCCATGCAGCTCGGCGTCATTGCGGAGGCGGTGACCGATGCGCCGCTGGCCTATGTGCGGGCAGCGGCGGTGAGTGGTTTCGACGACCGCGCGGCTACCTGTACGTCCGCAAATGTGAGCGGCGCCCTAGCGCTTGATTTGCGCGATACGCGCTCATATTCCATCCTGGCGCGGGCCCTGCGCGCGGGTGTGCGCGCGCGGTCGTCTACGTCGGCGATCAACACTCGCGGCGGTGTCTCCCTGCCCGCCGGCACGATTGTTCTGGAGCGTTTGCCCGCCGCCGGTACGCTCGGCGGTGAACCGGTATGTGCGCATCAGGTACAGGCCGTGGCGAAGATGCCCGCCGGCACGCCGGTGCGCGCGCCGAAGATCGCGCTGTACAAGCCATGGACGGCGAACATGGATGAAGGGTGGACACGTTGGGTGCTCGAGCAGTTCGGCGTGCCCTTCACATCACTCACCGATTCCATGGTGCGCGCGGGTGGTTTGTCGCGCCAGTTTGATGTGATCGTGGTGCCCGATATGCCACTGCGCCAGATGCGCGACGGCATGTCGGCGCGCGAGGTTCCCGCTCGTTACGCCGGCGGACTCGGCGAGAGCGGACTCGGCGAACTCACCTCGTTCACGCGCGCCGGCGGCACGCTCGTGCTGCTCGATCACGCCAGTGAGTTCGCCGTGGAGCAGCTCAGCGCACCACTGCGCATCATCGCCGGCGGGAATCGTACCGGCGAGGCAAATCCCGGTGGTGATCAGGCGGCTGTGGCGGCGCCGCGCACATCGCCGTACGCGCCCGGCTCAATTCTGCGCACGCTGGTGAGCACACGTCATCCACTCGCCGCAGGGACCAGCGATACGATGGCGGTATACTTCACCAACAGCGTGACGTTCCAACTCGCAGCCGACGGATCGGCGGAGGTCATCGCGCGCTATCCCGGCCAAGCTGATGACATACTCATGAGCGGCTATCTCGACGGCGCCGAGACGATTGCGGGTCGCGCCGCGATGGTGCGCGTGAAGGTGGGCAGCGGGCACGCGGTGTTGTTCGGCTTTCGGCCGCAGCACCGCGCGCAAGCGTACGGCACGTTCCGGCTCTTGTTCAACGCGATGTATCTGGGGCG
>JBBRFQ010000372.1:0-2065 GCA_038224035.1 Gemmatimonadales bacterium | reverse complement strand
GCAGAGAGTCGTCATACCCGGTAAGCGCTCGTGCGCTCAGCGGTTTCCGCACCGCGTCACGAATGGACTGGCCCTCCGGACTGAGGGGGATGCCGGTGTCGACTGGGTCGCGGTCACGAGCGTGAGGCGGGAAGTAGCGGACGTTGCGACTGACGCCTTCCTTGCGAATACGTCCATCCTTGGCGAGCGTTGCGAGTCGACGCCTCAGAGTGCGGTCAGGGATGCTGGCCAACCTCTGAGTCTGCAGGTGTTCTTGAATATCCCGAAGCGCCAGCCCCTGCGGACTGGCGACGACCTGCGCCGCGAGCGTGTCTGACAGAATGGCCATACGGCCAATATAGCTCTGATTCGGCCACATTCGGCCACATTCGGCCACATTCGGCCAAGCTCGGCAGTCACTACCCTCGCCAGCGACGGGAATTGGACGCTACTATTTCGGACGCAGGTCGGCCTATGAAGGACCGTCGCCGAGCGGCTGAGGCGTGCCCTGTTGCATTCCTGGGTGCGTGCCCGGAGCACCAACACGCCACGCCATCCTTGGCGACGCCACACGTGTCGAGGGGCTTTGCATGCCAAGAGGTAACTGGGTGGACCGTGGCGATTCAATTGAGTCGGCGCTCTCGCGAGTGCACGGCTATGCCGTGGAGCGCTCGACCAACGACCCTGAGTTGCGCGCGCATGCATTGATCATTCGTGGCATGGTCGAAGCGGACAGCACGGAGGTGCACGTGGCCGGCTATCTGCGCAGGGTTGCAGTGGCCCTCGACCAACCCGAGCTTGAGCCCACGCTCCGACGAACGATCGCGATTGCTCTTCGGCACATCGCCAAGACCGGGCTCGTACGCGATACAGCGGCCCGACGCGCCGCGGAATTGCAGCGGACGCTCCCGGCGGAGCGTCCGCTCGCGGACCGGCTGCGTGAGGCGATCATCGGGGCGCCGGTAGAACCAACTGCGCGAGCACCCCGTCGGCGTCGGCCCCCGTGAGCATACTTCTGCCCAACTGCCACGCTGAGCGGAGCGCGATTGGGAGGCGGTGGCTGCACAACACGCCTCTCTCGCCCTACTGCAGCGGAAGGTTGGGGGCGCGCGATTTGAGCGGCGCTTGGCTCTCACGGGCGCGGTTACCGCAGGCTTGACGCGTGCCGATTCCGGCCAGAATGTAGAGTGACAGCCGTTCTACGCCTCTCCCCGCCGCTATGCCGTATCCCAATCTTTTCGACGCCGCCACTGCGGAAGCCGCAGTGCAGCGCATCCTGGCACTGACTCCTGAGACGCAGCCCGCGTGGGGCAAGATGTCGGTGTCCCAAATGCTCGCGCATGTCAACGTGGCGTACGAAATGGCCTATGAGGGCAAACACCCCCGGCCCAACGCGATCATGCGTGCAGTTCTCAAACTCTTTGTCAAAGCCGCAGTCGTTGGCCCCGCGCCGTACAAGAAGAACGTGCCGACCGCGCCCGCCTTCAAGATCACCGATGCGCGCGAGTTCGAAGTGGAACGTGACAGACTGATCACCTTCATCCGGCGAACGGCCGAGTTAAACGCAGCGCACTTCGGTGGTAAGGAATCATTGTCGTTCGGTCCACTCACCGCTGGGGAATGGAATACACTCTTCTCAAAACACCTTGATCATCATCTCACACAGTTCAGTGTGTAAGGGGTGGAACAAGAGCGATGCAACTTACGCCTGGTACTCCGGCGAGCGTGAACGAACGCGAACGGAGCTGACGCCGCGCGCGAGCATCGCGACGTGCACGACGGATGTGTTCGCGTCGTGCGACACCGAAATGACGCTGTTATGGTCAAGCGCGGTTTCGTCGAGGCGCACTGACTTCGCCTCGATGCCGGCGTAGGGAACGATCCACGTGGCATCGCGCGGCTCGTCCCGCAGGTTGATCGCACGCAGTACGACGCCGTCGCCATCTTCGGCCGGTTTGATCGCCGAGGCGACCACGCCATCGCCGCGCAGCTGGATGCCGGGCACGCACGTTGGTGTTGCCGTGATCGCATCATGCGGCGCATCGCGCCACGTTTGCGCACACAACCCACGCAGCACGTCATCGGC
>JBBRFQ010000371.1:0-2126 GCA_038224035.1 Gemmatimonadales bacterium | reverse complement strand
GAGCGCCTGGCGACGATCGGTCGAAGCGAACTGGCCGGCCCCCATTTATCCGGCGGCCGTCGCGCTGCTGGCCGCGGGCACGGCGCGCTGGGCCCACGGACGGTGGTATCGCGCCGGCGTGGTGCTCGCCGGCGTGCTGCTGGTAGTGGTGTCGTTGCAGGCCTGGCGGCCGCTGATTCCAATCGCGCCGCGCCGCGATCCAATTGGCCGAGCGCATGGATGGGACGCGTTGGCCGCGGCGGCACACTCGGCGCGAGGCGATCCGTTTCTCGATGGCAGCGTGGACGTGTGGGTCGCGGCCAACCGCTATCAGGATGCCTCGGAGCTTGCGTTTCATCTGCCCGATCAACCCACGGTGTTCGCGCTCAATCTTGCGTCACGCCGTAACCAATATGATCTCTGGGACACGGCACATGACAAGGTGCGACCGGGTGACGGTCTCGTGGCCGTATTCGAAGCCAATTCCAAGGGCGATTCGCTCGCCGCGGTGGTGGGCACGTGGTTTCGTGATCACCGTGCGGGCGAAACCATTGATCTCAAGCGAGGTGCGGGTGTGGTGACGCAGCGTCGCATCTGGTTGTACCGCATTGCCGTGAACATTCCGCCGCTGGGCAGCGAGACATGGTAGTCTGGTTGGCCGTCGCACTCGGCGGCGCCGGGGGATCGGTGCTGCGCTATGCGGTTGGTCTCGCGTTTGTGCGTACATCGGTCTCATTCCCGTTCGGTACACTGCTCGTGAACGTGCTCGGATCGTTTCTCATCGGTTTGTTGGCGCGTTGGCTCAGTGCGCCCGGGGTCGACCCCGTATGGCGCATCGCACTCACCGTCGGCTTTTGCGGCGGCTTCACCACGTTCAGCACGTTTAGCGCGGAACTCATCACGCTGGCGCAGGAAGGACGCGTGCTGCGTGCCGCGACCTACGTGGTGGTGAGTGTTTCGCTGGCTGTGTTGGCAACACTGCTTGGTCTCGCCGCGGGTGAACGCCTATTGGGGGCGGTCACTCGCTAACGTGCTTCACGTTCCCCTTCAGCTCTTCGTGTCGTGACCTCTGCAACGGTTCCTTCCGACCTTGACCGCTGGCTCGCCGATCATCAGGACGAGTCCATGCACGAACTGTTCGACTTTCTGCGCATCCCGAGCGTGAGTGCACGCAGTGAGCATCGCGATGATTGCCGAGCCGCCGCGCAGTGGTTGTGTGACAAGCTCACGAGCGCGGGCTTCACTGCGTCGCTCGAGGAAACGCCGGGACATCCCATTGTGCTGGCGGAGTGGCGCGGCGCCGGCCCAGGCGCGCCGACGCTGCTCGTGTACGGTCATTACGATGTGCAGCCCGCTGAGCCACTTGAGCTGTGGACCTCACCAGCGTTTGAGCCTGCAGTGCGCGACGGTCGCATTTACGCCCGTGGCAGTGTTGACGACAAGGGACAGCTCTACCTCCACGTGAAAGCGCTGCAGGCGCATCTGGCCGTGCGCGGCACACTGCCGGTGAATGTGATCGTGCTGGCTGAGGGTGAAGAAGAAGTAGGTAGTGTGAATCTTGAACACTTCCTGGAGCAGAATCGCGAGCGGTTGCGCTGCGACGGTGTGGTCATTTCCGACAGCACGATGTTCGCACCGGGCACGCCGAGCATTCTGTCGTCGCTGCGCGGGCTGGCGTACGTGCAAATCGATGTGCAGGGCTCCACGGGTGATTTGCACTCGGGCATGTATGGCGGCGCGGTGGTGAATCCCGCGATGGCGTTGGCGCGCATTCTGGCCACGCTGCACGATGAACGTGGACGCGTGGCCATTGCCGGTTTCTACGACACGGTGCAAGAGTGGCCCGCGGCGGTTCGCGCGCAAATGCGCACGCTGCCGTTCAACGAAGAGCACTTTCGCCGTGAAGTCGGCTCACCGGCGCTTGGTGGTGAGCAGGGGTACACGGTGCTCGAACAGTTGTGGACGCGCCCCACGTGTGAAGTGAACGGACTGCTCAGCGGCTATACGGGCGAAGGTGCGAAAACCGTGCTGCCGGCCGTGGCCATGGCGAAAGTGAGTTGCCGGCTGGTACCCGATCAGGATCCCAGAACGGTCGAGCGCTTGATCACCGAGCACGTGGCGCGTGTTACGCCGCCCGGTGTCACCGC
>JBBRFQ010000370.1:0-2194 GCA_038224035.1 Gemmatimonadales bacterium | reverse complement strand
TTGAGTGCACCGGCGTCAATCGTGATCGCGCCGGAGCCGTCGCGGTCCACGAACATCTGATTGCCGTCGAGCACACCCGTACGGCCCACGGTGTTGATCGCCATCGACTGCTCGAGCAGCTTCGCCATGGCGTCGCCCTGCGAGATGGTGATCTGACTGAGGTCTTCAATCGCAAGGCCAAGCTCCACCTGACTCTCGGCCATGATCTTCATGTTCTCGTTGATATCGATCAGTTGCTCCACCTGCGAGAACTGCGCGAGCTGCGCGGCCATTTCCTGACCGTCCATGGGGTTGAGCGGGTCCTGATTTCGCATCTGCGCCACGAGCAACTGCAGGAACTCATTGCGTCCGAGTTCGTCGTTCTTCTTCGTGTTGACCGCAGGCGTGGATGGCGCCGCCGGCGCCTGCGTGGGAGCGGATGGATCGGTTGCTACGTTGGTGTAGCGAGGTGACAAGTTGTTTGGCGAACTGATCGCGCGCGTGATATCGAACATCAGCGATTCTCCTGCCGGTCGTTACGCCGGCCCTGCTGGTGAGTGCCGTCCGCGTCGTCGCGCGAGTCACGCTCGCGCTCGGGCTGCTGACGGGCGGTGGGGCGCTCGCGCGCGCCGGTGTCGTTACTGCTCTGCTGTCCCGGTCCTGCGGCGGCGGCCTTGAGCAGTTCCGCGCGGTCGGTGAGACCAACGCGAACGGCGTCGCCTTCGTGCGTGCGCGACGTTTGCTGCACGCGCAGAGATTCCGTATCGAGACCATGACGGCCCAGCGCGTCCTGCAAGTCGGCCGTCTGCATGCGCAAACGATCCGCCAGTCCGGCGTTTGATGTGAGCACCTGCGCGCCCACGGCACCACCGCGCAGGTTCACGCGGATCTGTTCGGGCCCGTCGGGTGATTCCACATGCATGGTGAGCGACGAGATGTCACGCACCGGTGCGTCGTCGGTGAGCACGGCGATCGCCTCAGCGCGCGCGGCGGCGGTGCTGCCGGCCGGTGCGGCGACCCTGGGTACGCCGCCGTCAAGCACACGATCCACGCTCGATGACAACGAGCCAAACGCGCTGGTCGTCTCCGCGCCAACGGACGAGCGATCACGCTCACTGCTGCGCTCACGATCGGAACCGCTGGGGGTCGAGTTGCCACTCCGGTCACCGGATGCCGACGACATCGGCGCGCGTGATGCGATGATGGTGGCATCGCCCAGCCTGGGTGCCGCCGTCGGTTCACTATTCGGTTCCGTTGGCAGCATGCGCGCGCCGCTTCCCGGGCGTGCGACCTGTGCCACCTGCGCGACCTGTGCAACGCGCGCGACGGACGCCACCTGTGCAATGCCACCGGATTGCGCGAAGCGTGCGGCACCCGCTGCCGCACTTTGCGCAGACGCTGCCGTGGAGCCGCCCGTCGCAGAACCCCGCAGCTCAAGATGGCCTGGATCGCGCATGCCAAGTGTATTCACGCCCTCCTCACGCGCGATCTCGTGCAGACGTGCGTACGCCGTGGGATGATTCCACTTGCCATCGATCAGCACATCGGCCGCTTCTCCGGTGAGATGCGCGCTGTTCGTTGTCCACGTGACCACGGGACCGGGCGCGGTGCGTCCCTGGGCGAACAAATGCTCTTGTCGCTCAGGCGCGCGGACCGTCTCCACGACTTCTACCTCGTGTCCGAACTCGTCGCGCATGCGATCGATGATGCGATCGAGGCGCGCGCGGAACTCCGGCGCGAGTGCCTCGATATCGCGCACGGCGGTGGTGACATCGGCCGCTGACTTGGCGACCGCATTGGCAAACTCAGGGCGCGCGGTATCAGCCAGGGCACGTCCACCGGCAGTGCCGGCGATGTCGAGCATCGAATCAATGCGTGCACGCAGCGCCGCGGCCTGCGGATCGTTGCGCGCGAGCAGTTCACCGCGCCCGAGCGACTGCGCGCGAGCAGACAGCGCGAGCAGTTCGTCGCGGCGTGGATCGTTGTTGGTCGCTGAACGCGTCAGCCCTGCACCGAAGCGCTGAGCCGCGCCTGAGTCGACCTGTGCCGGATCGTTGCTCAGTCCGGCGAGGACGTTGCGTTGCTCGCTGTTGATTCGAAGCACTTCGGACCGGGCCAGTGCCAGCGCGTCGGCGCGCAGCGTGCGTGCCAACGAACGCTGATCACTGTCCAACAGCGCCGCTGTCGAGGACTCGGCGTCGGGTTCCTGATTGTC
>JBBRFQ010000369.1:0-2198 GCA_038224035.1 Gemmatimonadales bacterium | reverse complement strand
TCGGCGACACCGTACCCTTTCGCGTAGGCGAGTTTGCCGTCCACGACGACGGCCACCTGTGCGCCCGGTGTCTTGGTGCGCGCCATTTCCGCAGTGATCAGCGAGTCAAGGCGCGGCGCGAACGCGGGCGCAGCGCTCTGTGCGCGAAGTGCGGCGGGCGTGGCGGCGGCGATGAACGCGAGTGCGAACGCGATCAGCGTGTCGGCGCGGGACGTCCGGAATAGCAGAGGCATGCGGGGACTCGAAGTTGGCGGGAAGCCGGTTGGTGGGTGGCCTACCGTACGCACGGCTCGCGGGCGCGTTTCGCCCGCGTGCTACTTCAGCTTGACCATCGCCTTGTAGGAGTCCACCCAGAGCGCGCCATCGATCGCGAGCACCGAACCGAACGCCCAGTTTGCTTCAGCGGTGGGGCGCGAGAACGACCAGAGCATCTCGCGCCGCTCAAAATCGAGCGCGTGGAGTGTGCCACGCTCGGCCTTCGCCGGCGCGATGATCGGGCTCCCCTGGAAGTAGAGCACCGAGCCTGCCACCGCCATCGAGGGATGGAGTGGCCGGTACCCGCCAGGCAACTCCCACGCCACCTTCCCAGAACTCTTCTCGATCGCAACCAACGAGGTATCGCTCATGCCAATCACCGTGCTGCCCGCATCGACCAGCGTGCTCAGCGTAAACTTGCGCAGTTTGCCATTCACCATGCCTTTGCGCTCCGTAGGCTTCCAGCGACTGCGACCGGTGCGCGTCTCGAACGCAAAGACCGCGTGCTCTCCTGACGCGTAAATGCTATTGCCGTCCAGGACGGGCTGAGTGAGACACACAGACCCGCGCTGGCCTTCCAGACGCACAATGGTGCGCCACCGCTCCTGGCCGTTCGATGCGTCCAGCGCGAACAAGGCGTACGCTCTCGGTTCGCCTGGAGCCGGCGTGCTGACCGTCGCAGTGAGGTAGACCACCCCGTCGCCCACGAGTGGGCGAGACACACAGCCTCTGTTGTTTCCAGAGAGCGGCACGCTCCACTGCTCTCGGCCGGTGGCCGCATCGAGCGCGTGAAGGGCGCCATCCTTGCCCATGATCAGGATCTGCGAGCCCGACACCGCCACGTCCGCATCGAGCATCGGGTCGAGGCCGCGCCAGACGAGTTTCCCGGTGGCGAGCGACACCGCAGCAACCGCGCCCACCGCGGTGGCGCCCATCGGGACGATGACCAGATCCTTCACGAGTACCGGCGCCGTGGAGACGCCCGGGCCAAAGTCCGTGGGGCGAAAGGTCCACTTCAGTTTGCCGGAGACGGCATCTACGGCGAACAGCCCAGCCTTGCCACTCGGCCCTCCGGCCACGAGCGTCGTGCCGAACAGCGCGGCCGGCCCCCAGTCCCGGTTGCCCACGTCGACGGTGAGCACTTCGGAGGGGGCGGACAGAATGGGGCTGAGCAGTGCGCCGGGCTGCGCCTCAGCCGATGCTGCCTGACACAATGCCGAAATCACAGTTATCGCTGATTGCAAACGCCACTTCATGACTGGCCTCATTGGACGGGGTTTACGCAGCTGTTTTATCACTTCGGCGTCGCCCGCGCAAATCATAATCGCTGGGCGCCGCCGCTGATCATGCGTCTCCGACCGCGCGGCGGCGCACCGGATGCGCTTGCCGGTCCGCTGCGTTCAAAGCGCCACTGCGCGATTGAGATCGACGTGCTCGAAGGCGCTCGACATTCGCGTGATTTCGGCTGGGCGGGCGCCGACGGCCCGGGCGGTGTCACGCCACGATGCGGTGACCGTTGCAACCTCCTTGATGATCGCACGGGCCTGCGTCAGCGTGAGCGCAAAGAACTCCGACGCAGACTCCAGCAGGTCGAGTGAGCAGGTGCCCTCGTCGAGGTCTATGTTCGTCGTCAGCACCCGCGCCTTGAGATCCGTGGGCACGGGATTGAGGTCGTAGGCCGGTGAAAGCGACCATCCCGCGTTCCCCTGCCAGAGGAAGCCGTGGTTGCGCAGGTGGTCGTCGACGTTCGAGATCAGCACGTTAAACACGACGCGCCGATAAAGGGCATGCGCGTCGGCCTGCCCCTGCGCGCCATGTGCCGCGAGCGCATCGACTATCTCCGGGTAGCTGCCACGCTCTCCGTCCCTCGCGCCCAGCATGGCCATCGCCGAGAGGAACGGAATCCGAACGGCGCCAGCACGATCAAAGCGCCGCGATAGCAG
>JBBRFQ010000368.1:0-2229 GCA_038224035.1 Gemmatimonadales bacterium | reverse complement strand
TGCTGCTTGCCCCTGGTGATCTCAACCGATCCGAGAGAGACGCGTTGGCGGCATCGCTCGAGCCGCTATTCGGCCATGATCTCGCGCACCGCCCGCCGATCGCGATGAAGCAACTCGGGGCACTACGCGCATTCGATCCGCGGAACCGGCTGGCCGAGCTCGGTGGTCTCCCGACGCTCGTTGCCAACGCTGCTCACGATCAAATCGCCACCCCCGCGTCCGGACGGATGCTCGCGGAATCCATATCCGGTGCTCGCTACACCGAGTGGGCCGAGCACAGCCACGGTGTCGTTATCCGTGATGCAGCCAGCGTGAACCGGCTGTTGCGGGAGCACATTGCTCATGCCGAGGGCCTTCATGCGTCAGGCGCTGCGCGCCGACGCCACGCGGCGGCCTGCGAAGTGGCACATAAAGAGGATGCGGCGTGGGCAGTCAGAGCGCCGAGTGCCGATGCATGATGTTGTACCAGTCAATGACACTCGCGCAACGCGCCCACTCGTCCGTCATGAACCCAATCCGCAAAGCGGATAAACACGCACCTCGGCACACGTTCGCGAAGCTGATCGTGGGCGTCGGGTCGCGACACATTCAATCTCAGATGACGCCATGCGTATCAGAAACGTCGTTCGCTACGCGGCCGCAGTGCTTGTTTCCATCGCCTTGGCGTTCGCGATCACCACCATCGTGTTCTTGGCGAGCGAGAAGCTGCCGTGGAAGCGATTGCCCGGCTGGGCGATTCTTGCGATGAACGTGGCTCCGCCGCTCGCCGGCGGAGCGCTCGCCTCATGGTTAGCAGCGCGACTCGCATCCGGCCGAGGGTGGTTTCGGGCAACTCTTGCTGGTCATGCAGAACGGATGCTGATCGCGTATGCGCTCAGCCTCCTGATTTCTGTCACCATCATCAGCAACTGGCGCAATGGCGAGTTCGGTCTGTGGAGGCAACTGATCGAATGGCCGCTCATGGCGCTGATCGGGCTCATCGTGGTCGACGCCATCTTGACCGTCCGTCTGCGCGGGCAATCCGTGGCTGATACCTGACGAAGGCTGGAAGTGGCCGGCGATCTAATGAACTGCGCTCTCGTTTGAGCAGCGCAGCGTACGTCTGTCGTTCCGCATCAATTACGCGGCCCGATACTGGCTCGCACAAGCGAGTACCCATTGCAGTACGGGATCGATCCTGTTCGTGACGCCGACACCGTGGAATGGCGCCACCACATCACGCGCGATGCTGTTCCACTCATGGCGGCCGTGGTGAAGGGCACACCGTTATCGGTGTAACCTCGCGCGGCAAGCCGTACTCACGATACGCCCGTCTAAACACGGGCTTCGCCATCTCACATTGGGTCGAGCGCAGCCCGTGGCAGGTGAGCACCAAGCGCGTCGCGATATCGGCAATCGTCAGCGATAGCAGCACCCTGATCTCCGGTACGGTACTGGCCTTGAAGTCCGCCGTCCACAAATCGTTGGGGGCGTCGGCCACCGCCGGCGCGTGTTCAGAGCCGGTGCCATGCGCACGCGCGTCGATGATGACTTGGTGCGCGCGCTCGACGGGCGCGACGCTACGCACGCGAGCCGCTCGAGCGCACCCAACCATAGCAAACCTGCTCGACAAGGACCAGCGCGACGGTCGCGGCCGGTGCTTCTCTGGGCGAGCTGGGGCGTCGCGCGATCGTGCTCGATGACTCCCGATCTGGCCAAGTCCAGCAAGCGCTCGCACCAGTTGCAGCGGATGATGCGTCCCCCGGCCCCGAAAACACAAAGGTTCTCGGGGCCGGGAGTAAGACCTAAATATTTATCTCACATCATCTTACACCAATCGGGACGGCGGGATTCGAACCCGCGACCCCCTGAACCCCATTCAGGTGCGCTACCGGGCTGCGCCACGTCCCGTTCCAGCAACCATATTTCCTGCTGAACAGAACAGAGAACGTACACCGCTGCCCTTCCACCGACAACCGCGCCCCCACACCATGCGCCAGCACTCTGCCCACCCCGCCACCAGCGTTGCCACCCGCGTTGCCACCCGCGTTGCCACCCGCGTTGCCGCAACCCGCCCGATGTCGGCGCGCTTTCTCGCAGTCGCCGCCCTTGCCCTGCTTGCTGCCTGCAGCGACAGCAGTGCCGCTCCGAACGGCGGCCAATGGTACGAAGGGTCATGGCTGGCCGTTCGCGGAAACAACGCCGCGCTGCCGACGAACGACGGCCGAGGCGGAAACGTCCGGGAGATCG
>JBBRFQ010000367.1:0-2237 GCA_038224035.1 Gemmatimonadales bacterium | reverse complement strand
CGAAACTCGCGAGTGAAACGTTTCCACGCAGCATTTCCATTCGCACCAGCGTCGAGCCGGGCCTGCCGCCAGTCGCAGGAGACCCCACGCAGCTGCATCAGGTGCTCTTGAATCTCGCGATCAATGCACGCGATGCGATGTCTGACGGTGGCAACTTGCACCTGCGCGCTGAACGTATCGTGGTTGACGAACTCGCCGTCGCTGCTTCGCGGGAGCTTCAAACGGGCGTGTATGTGCTGCTGACCATCGAAGACTCTGGTATCGGGATTCCGGCAGAGAACATCGAGCGGGTCTTCGATCCGTTTTTCACGACCAAGGAGCTCGGTAAGGGCACGGGGCTGGGCCTCTCCACGTCGCTGGCCATCGTGCGCAGTCATGGTGGCGCACTGCGCGTCTACAGCGAAATCGGGCGCGGCACCACCTTCCGGCTGTACCTCCCGGCTGGCGGCGCGGCTCATTCCGCAGAGGGCGACACCCCGGCGTTCGATTTGCCGCGCGGTGCAGGGCAACTTGTGCTGGTTGTCGACGATGAAGCGTCGGTGCGGGATATTACCCAACGAACCCTTCAAGCCTTTGGGTACCGGGTGCTGGTGGCGTCGCATGGCGCGGAAGCCGTCGCCGTCTATGCCACGTGTGTAAACGAGGTGGCCCTTGTGCTCACCGACATGATGATGCCCGTCATGGACGGAGTCACCATGATTCACGTTCTGCGCCGCATGAATCCGACGCTGCGAATCATTGCCGCCAGTGGTCTCGCTGCCAATGGCAGCGTCGCGAGAGCGGCCGATGCCGGCGTACGCCATTTCCTTGCCAAGCCGTACACTGCGCACGCGCTGCTTTCGCTCATGCACCGGGTACTCTCGGATTCGGAATCGGTCGACACCGCATGACGGGCTGGACGTGAGCACGGCATTGGGAGCCGCCCTCGGCTGAGGGGACGGGTATCGTGAGCGGATATGTCCGCTGCATCTACGACGGTGTTTAGCCAAACTTCCAGATTATTTGCGTCAACTCCATCTCAGCCATTGTTCATGCGCGCATACGTGAAGCGTCTCATTCCTCGCGCGGTTCCGCGCCTAACGTTGTTCGTGTCATCAATCCTCGCCGTGGCCGGCCTTGCCACCAGCCTGCTGGCTGCCTCCGCTGAGGCACAAGAGCGTGCCTTGGCCGGCGGCCTGATCAGTGGACGCATCATCGAGGCACTGACGGAAACGCCAGTCGTCGGCGCGACGGTGCGCGTGCTGGGGCAGGAAGTGGCCACGTCATCAGACTCCAGCGGGCGCTTCACGCTGCGCGACGTTCGTCTTGGGATCGTCACGCTCGAAGTGAGGCGACTGGGCTACGCTCCCGTCACCAAGGGCAACATCGTCGTCTCCCCGGCGAAGCCCGCCGAAGTGGCGGTGGTGTTGAGGCCGATCGACGTGCAGCTGGGCGTCGTCACAGTGCGACCGGATGCGTTCCCGGCGCAGGCACCGGCGTCGACGCCCGTCTCCACGCAGCGATACGATGCCGAAGAGGTCCGGCGCCAACCGGGCGCTCAGGAAGATGTGCTGCGCGCTGTGTCGATTGCTCCCGGCGTGGGCGTGACCAGTGGCGGCCGCAATGACCTCGTCGTACGTGGCGGCGCGCCGTTCGAGAACTTGTTCGTGGTCGACAACATCGAGGTGCCAAACATCAATCACTTCGGTTCGCAGGGCTCCACCGGCGGACCGGTGTCGCTTATCAACATCCGGTTCATCGAATCCGCCGCGTTGTCGGCCGGCGGTTTCGGCGCGCGACTCGGTGATCGCACGTCCTCGGCCACCACGCTCACGTTGCGTGAAGGCAATCGCGAGCGCATTGCCGGCGAACTCAATGTCGCCGCCACACAATACGGCGCGGTTGTCGAGGGTCCACTCGGCAAAAACGCGTCGTTTCTGGCGAACGTGCGCAAGAGCTACCTCGATCTGTTGTTCAAAGCCTTCGGCTTCAGTTTCATTCCCTCGTACGAAGATGCGACCATCAAGGTGGTGTGGCGTCCCACGAAGCGCGACGCGTTCAGCTTTCTCGCGATCGCGGCGCGCGGATCTATCGCGTTCGACAACTCGACCGACTCCGGACGCGTGACCAACGCGCAGGTCGTCGCGCCCGGACAAGACCAGTACTCCAGCGGGATCACGTGGAAACGCCTGCTGAGCCGAGGCGTCGCGACCACCACACTGGGTCGCACGTGGACGCGCTACGCGACCGCGCAGCGC
>JBBRFQ010000366.1:0-2255 GCA_038224035.1 Gemmatimonadales bacterium | reverse complement strand
GACGCCACGAACGGTGTCAGCCCGCATGTGGTGGTGGTGGCCACACACGACGGCGAGTTGGTGAGCATGCTGCATGACCTGTACACGCCCGTGCACTTTCGCGAGACGGTGATTGCCGGCGCGTTGCACTTTGATTTTAAGCGGCATGAGGGACCCGCAACGACGCGTACCGCGATCGCGCTCCTGCAGGCCGCCGGTGCGAGCGATGCGGTGGTGGCGATGGCGCGGCGAAGGGCAGATCAGCTGGACGGAGGCTGACTACCACCTGATTGACGGAACGGAGGCCGTAAGCGAAACTGCGGCATGCGAGTTTTACTGCAACGTGTCACGCGCGCTGAGGTGCGCATCCGGCCAGTTGGCGGTGCACCACCGTACGTCGCCGGTCGAATTGGTCTCGGATTTCTCCTGCTGGTGGGAATCACCCACACCGACACACACGCCGAACTGACGTGGATGGCGGACAAGATTGTGGGGCTGCGACTCTTCGCCGATGCCCACGACAAGCTCAATCTCGCGCTCGCCGATGTACAGGGCGCGGCGCTGGTTGTTTCGCAGTTCACACTCTACGGCGACGCGCGCAAGGGACGGCGGCCGAGCTTCATTGACGCCGCGCGCCCGGAGCTGGCGATCCCGCTGTACGAACGATTCGTGGCGTTGTTGCGCGAACGCGGCGTGCCCGTGGCCACCGGCGAGTTTGGCGCGATGATGGATGTCGATCTTGTGAACGACGGTCCGGTCACGCTCTGGCTTGAACGAGAGGCTGGCGCGGTGCCGTGAACATGGGCATCGGAAACCGGCGAACCACGACGCATCGTGTGTGAGCATCGTTCGCCGTGGGCGTACCGGACGTGGGGACAAGCAACACGTCACCGAGCGCCGATCGGTGTGCGACGACGCGGTGCTGCGCTCACACCCGTCGAATCTGTCCCGGATATTGCCCAACGACCGCGTCGGCCGTGACGAGTGTGATCCCCTTGCAGGTGGCCTGTGCGATCGGCCGTCGATCGAATGGGTCACGCTCCATCAAGCCACAACGCAAGCCACGCGGTTCCACGCGGAAATTTGCTCGGCCCAGCGAGTTCTTCATGCTGATCGGCAAGAAGCTCGCCGCGCTGAACAACGATTCGTGTTGCCTGACGTTGCTCGACTTCCGTACAGCGGCGGGCAGCCGTCGCGGATGCGCGGCGGCCGGCAGAACGCCGGCTTCTGCAGCGGGCGCTTACATCAAATGCGAGCGCAGCGAGCCACCAAATCGGCCGACTGCAGCAAGCATCGTTAGGACGCGCCGCGCTTGGCGTTCCGCCACGGCATCGCGAGGCGACGTCCGGTTCCGGCACATTCACGCAAATAGAGGTTGATCAGCGTTTGATACGGAATCTCGGTATCCTCGGCCATCGCCTTAAAGTAATCCACCGTGAATTCGTCGAGACGAATCGTTACCGGCCGTTTGAGTTTCGACGCGTACGGGTTGCGCTGACCCTTCGAGAAGTCCAAAGATCGTTTCCACCGCGCGTCATACTGGGCGCGCTCAGAGGACGTGGCCTTACGGGCCGAGATGAGCCGAACGATTTCGTCGTCGACTCGATAGTAATGAACGACTACAAGGACACGCAGACGCGCGCTCAGTCCGAGCAGATAGAAACGGTCTTCCAAGGAAGAATGCTCGGGATCCGCCACCAAAACGGCGTCGCTCACCGCCTGCGCACCGGCCCGAACTGCTCGTCCAGCCACTTCGTGGACTCGGCCACCAACGACGGCCGTGGCAAAAAATGCCCCCCTTCGAAAATCACCTGTTTCTTCGTCCCGGCGGCTGAACCAAGAAGACGGAGGAACGGGAGCTGCGACGACTCGTAGGGAAAGGTACTGTCGTAGCGTCCACTGAGCATCAGCACCGGAATACGGATGCGCGGCAGGAAGTTGACCGGATCCTCCTCTGGACGCACGGGCATCGCGCCGATCCCTGGCACGTTCAGGATCGCCGTGCGGATGCGCGGCTCTACAGCGAGCACGGTGCCACCGATGCGCCCGCCCCAACTCGTGCCGACGAACGCGAGTCTCGTGGTGTCGATGTCGGGCCGCGAGAACGCGTAGTCGATCGAACGTCGCATTTCCGTTGTCCACCGCAGCATCTGATCACGGTGCTCGATCGTCGCGGCCAGCTTGTCGCCCGTCATGACCGTGCCGCGTCCGTAAGTGTGTTCGTAGATCGGATACACGACCGCGCGCCCGCTTCGCACGAGAAAGTTCGCGTTGCT
>JBBRFQ010000365.1:0-2308 GCA_038224035.1 Gemmatimonadales bacterium | reverse complement strand
ACGCGCGATGGCCTCACCAACCGTGGCGCCGTCGCCATTGACGAGATTGAACACGCCCGGCGGTACGCCCGCTTCGTGCAATACCTCCGCGAACAGCAGCGCGCTCAGTGGCGCGACTTCGCTCGGCTTGAGCACCATCGTGCACCCCGCCGCGAGCGCCGGCGCCACCTTGCAGGCGGTCTGATTGATCGGCCAGTTCCACGGCGTGATCAATCCGCACACGCCAATGGGTTCACGCAGAATCCGTGTCGCGGTCCACATCGGCGGCGCCGCCCACGCTGATACGGGCGAACGCCGTCTCGGTGGCCGGATTGATGACGTCAAACTGCGCAGGCGTGGTGGGATTGACCCAGGCACCGTCGACATAGAACTGCAGGGCGTCTTGCATCACTGGAATCCGCGATTGAGGGAAAGGGCTGTCACGTACAAAGTCGCCTGATGGCGCGCCGCTGTGTAGCTTGGGCGCGTGCCACTCACCACCAGAATCCTCATCGCGCTGTTTCTCGGGCTTGCGCTCGGCATCGGCATTTCCACATCCGGCAATGCCAGCCTCGCCGCGCTGGTGCCGTGGATTGAGCCACTGGGCACACTCTGGATCAACGCGATCCGCATGACCGTGGTGCCGTTGGTCGTGGGCAGTATCATAGTCGGCGTCACGGCCGCGCCGGATACGCGAACCATCGGGCGTATCGGCTCTCGCGCGCTGGTGTTCTTTGTGATCACCCTGACGATTGCCGCCGTGTTTGCCGCGCTCGTGGCACCGCCCATGATGGCGCGCATTCCGCTTGACGCCGACGCGGTCGCAGCACTGCGCGAGTCGGCGGCCGCCGCATCGAGCGCCGCCAGTGAAAGCCTGAACCGGATTCCCACGTTCTCGCAGTGGCTCACCGATCTGATTCCGGTGAACCCGGTGAAGGCCGCAGCCGATGGTGCGATGTTGCCGCTGATCATCTTTTCGCTCGCGTTCGGATTGGCCATCACGCAGCTGTCGGGCGAATCACGCGATCTGCTGGTGCGCGTCTTTCGCGGCATCGCCGATGCATCACTCATGCTCGTGCGCTGGATTCTGGCGGCGGCACCCATCGGTGTCTTCGCCCTGGCGGTACCACTCGCGGCCAAGCTGGGACTCTCAGCGGCTGGTGCGCTGGCCGGCTACGTGGTGGTCGTGGTGCTGATTACCAGTGCGTTCTGCCTTCTCGTGCTGTATCCGATTGCGGCCTTCACCGGTCGTATGTCGCTGCTGCAGTTCGCACGCGGGAGTTTCCCCGCGCAAGCGGTGGCCTTCAGTGCGCGGTCGTCGCTCGCTGCGCTGCCCGCGATGATGGAAGCGTCACGCACACGCTTTCGTCTGCCCGAACAGATCACCGCGTTTTTTCTGCCGCTCGCCGCGTCCACGTTTCGTGTGGGCGGTGCGATCGGGCTCACGGTTGGTGTGGCGTTCATTGCGCGCCTGTACGGCGTCGACCTGTCCGTCGCACAGCTCGGCACGATCGTGCTCACCGTGGTACTCACCACGTTTTCCGTGCCGGGCATTCCGGGCGGATCGATCATCGTGATGGTGCCCGTGTTGCTCGCCGCGGGTGTGCCGGTGGAGGGGATGGGCATCCTGCTCGGTGTGGACACGATTCCCGACATGTTTCGCACCACCACGAACGTGACGGCAGACATGGCGGCGGCGGTCACGTTGTCGCGTGGTGAGCGGGCGGCGATTGCTCGGCCCAACGACGGCGCGCTGGGTTGAGGGAGGGGTTGCGTGACGCGCTGCGTCACCGGCTACGTGATGAGCCGCAGCGCGTGCCGGACAGGTTCAGTCCGGCAGCCGCGTAAACACCGTCACCACTCCGGGCTGGATCGCCCGCAGTGAGGTAATGCGTCCGTCGCTGGCGGGTACGAACTCCACGACGGCGCCCTGTACGCCCTGGATGGTGAAGCGATTGGTCTCGGTCGGTTCCATCTCGTACGGCGTGCCGGCCTGTATCCACACGAGCCGGTTATTGCGCAGCCCAATAGTGATTTGTAGCGCGGGATTGGTGAAGCGACCCACGAACGTTTGCAGGTACGCCACCTCGCGAAGCCGCGCGTCAGCCTGTTTGAGAAAGATGACGGGTGGCACATTGGCGTCCAGCACCACGTGCAGCCCGTCCACACGTCCCGCGCTGCTGGTGCGGAAGGTGAGCTGTTGATTCTCAAAGGTGGGGTCGTCCGGATTGCGCAGCCCGCTGAACGTTTCGTAGTGCCAGTGCGTGAGCTGCGCCGAAATCCCGTTGTAGGTGACGCGCAACGTATCGCGCTCCATCGTGATGTTGAG
>JBBRFQ010000364.1:0-2319 GCA_038224035.1 Gemmatimonadales bacterium | reverse complement strand
GAATCCATTGCAACCCCCAGCCACCCGCGCGCAGCGAGCCCGGTCTACCTAAACTCGCGTCTGCGCATGCGACACACCGACATCAGGCGCGCCACACCCCCCCACCGCACTTGTAGCGGCGACCCCACTCCCGAGCTATGCTAGCCACCCAACAGCGCGATTCACGTCGATCCAACCCTCCCGGTCCACGTCGACGCACGCACCATCCTTCCCCAACCACACCGCCATCGTCTGCGGCATCACCGGACGCGGCTACACCTACTCCGAACTCACATCCGCCATCCACCACGTTGCCGCCGGGCTCACCGCACACGGCATCCGCAAAGGTGATGTCGTCGGCCTCGTCAGCCCGAACAGTCCCGAGTTCCCGGTCGTGTTCTGCGCCGTGGTCTCGATCGGTGCCATCTGCTCCACCGTGAATCCCATCGCCACGGCCGAAGAAATCGGCGCGCAGTTCGCTGACAGCGAAGCGGTGATGCTCGTGACGATCCCCGAACTCATCGACAAATGCTCGGCGGCCGCGCGACTCGCCAGCACGGTGCGCAACATCGTCGTCATTGGCGAAGCGGACGGCGCGATTCCGTGGCGCGAGCTGTTCACGCACGGTGACACATCGCCAGCAGTGTTTATTGATCACGCACAAGACGTTGCTGCCTTGCCATACTCCAGCGGCATGTCGGGCGTGCTGCCGTTCTTTCACATCTACGGCATGGTGGTGGTGATGGGCGGCGCGTTCCGCACTCAAGTACCTCTTCTCCGGCGCAGCACCGCTCGGCGCTGAACTCGCGACGGCGTGTGAGCAGCGACTCGGGCTCACGGTACGGCAGGGCTACGGACTCACGGAAACGAGCCCGGTGACGCACTTCCACCCCATGGACGGCGAGCGCGTGCTGCTGGATTCCATTGGACCATGCGCCCCCAACACGGAATGCCGCATCGTTGATCCCGACACGGGTCACGATGTCAACACGGGCGAGCGCGGCGAGCTGTGGATCCGCGGGCCGCAAGTAATGAAGGGCTACTTCAACAAGCCCGAAGCCACCGCCGCCTGCATGACGGAAGACGGGTGGTTCAAAACCGGCGACGTGGCCGTGGCCGATCACGAGGGGTGGTTCCGCATCGTGGACCGCGTAAAGGAGCTGATCAAATACAAAGGGTTGCAGGTTGCGCCGGCCGCACTCGAAGCGCTGCTGCTTGGTCATCCGGCCATCGCCGACGCGGCCGTGATTCCGGTGCCCGACGATGAGGCGGGCGAAGTGCCCAAAGCGTTTCTGGTGATTCGCGCGCCCTTGACCGCCGACAACGTCATGCGGTTCATCGCCGAGCGCGTGTCACCGTACAAAAAGGTGCGACAGGTGGAGTTTGTAGACGCGATTCCCAAGTCGCCCTCGTGGAAAATTCTGCGCCGAGTGCTGGTGGAGCAGGAGCGGGCAAGGGCCGCGACGTCGTGAGGCGTGGACGCGAGGCTCGGCGCTCATCAGCTTGGCAGCCCGCGCGCTTCGCGACTGGCGCTCAAGCGCCACCGGACTGCACATTACCGCGTGTGTCTCCTCCCCACCCAATTGCATGAGCGATAGTTTCCGCGCGCGTCTCGAACGTGCGCTCTCCGACACCTACACGTTTGAATCGGAGCTCGGTGGCGGTGGCATGTCGCGCACCTACCTCGCGCGTGAGCGTTCGCTCGACCGCCGCGTCGTGGTCAAGGTCCTCGCGCCGGAGCTGCTCGAAGGACTGAGTGTCGAGCGCTTTAAGCGCGAAGTGCTCATGGCGGCCAAGCTGCAGCACCCGCACGTGGTGCCGGTGCTCGCGTCAGGCGACGCTGATGGATTGCCATGGTTCTCCATGCCGTTCGTAGACGGCGAATCGCTGCGGCAGCGCATGGTGCGCGGCCCGATCCCGATCGACGAAGCGATGGGCATCTTGCGCGACGTGGCGCGCGCTCTCGCCTACGCGCACGCAAACGGCATCGTGCACCGCGACATCAAACCGGACAACGTCCTCCTGTCCGGCAGCAGCGCCACCGTCACCGACTTCGGGATTGCCAAAGCCATCTCGGCGTCGCGCGCGGACGTGACCAGCACCGCGCTCACGCAGGCCGGCATGGCCATCGGTACGCCGGCCTACATGGCGCCCGAACAGGCCGCCGCCGATCCGGATCTCGATCATCGCGCCGATCTGTACGCGTTTGGTGCGATGGCGTTCGAGTTGCTCACGGGTGAGCAGCTGTTTGCCAATCGCACACCCGCGCGCGTGCTGGCCGCGCATCTTGGCGAACAGCCGCGCGATGTGCGTGAGCTGGAACCGGCGTTACCGGCCGAG
>JBBRFQ010000363.1:0-2324 GCA_038224035.1 Gemmatimonadales bacterium | reverse complement strand
GCGATCTCACGGCGCTGACGCCGGCACCAACCGCAGCGTGGATACGGCCCGCGCGAGCACTTTGTCGCGAGTGATGGGCATGGGCCAGGGTTCGCCGTTCAGATGCGGTTGCAGGAAGTCATCGAAGTGTTGGCTGAAGGGGTTGCCGGACTGGCCGAGGTGTCGGCTGAGGGTGAAACCGTCCACATCGGCCCAGTCGAGCACGAAGCGCATGCTGGGGCCGGCGGTGTTGGCGAGTGTGCGCGTCGTGGTGTCGTAGGTGGTGAAGGCGGCGTTGAGTGTGGCGTCGTCGCCACCGATCGGGAACGGACCGCGCGTAAGCTTGAGAAAGCGATCGAGCAGCGGCGTTTGCGCGAACGGATGACGCACGGTGAGTGTTTGCATGCGACCGAAGGGTCGGTCCCGGTTTTCCGTGAGCGCGTGTCGCATGGCGCGCTCGGCGATCTGTGCGAGCGATTCTTTCTGCAGCGTGTGTGCGTCGTCCACATAGCTCTGCGTGCTGTCTTCGATTGCGGCAATCGTCAGCGGACGCGCGCGTGCCCACTCCTTGCCCAGCTCGTCGGCGAACAAGTCTTGCGGCAAGCGTTCCCACCAGTACGCGAAGAGTGTGGCCGTGGTATCGGTCGCGCGCATGTTGCCATTCCACGCGCGCAGTCGCGCCGCCGCCGACGCATCGCCCGCACTGTCGGCGGCATTTGCGGCGAGTGCTTTCCAGCGCACCGCATTACCTGAGATCATATCGCGCTGCAGCACGGTCATCGTGGCCGCGTCGGTGACGCCGATGGAATCGAGCAGCGCTGATGCACGCAGCACGCGCGTGAGGTCGTAATAGCCGGGCACCGAATACGGGAAGCTCGCGCCCACGGCCTGATTGTTGGTGGACGCGAGCCATCCCTGCGCGGGATTGAAGGCGTGCGGTGTGTCGTCGAGCGCGTGGTAGCCGCGCCAGTGCGTGCTGGTGTCGGTGCCGGACTGCGGCGTGAAGGTGTCGTAGCCATCACGAATCGGCAGCGGCGCGCCCAGTTGGTAGCCGATGTTGCCTTGCCGATCGGAGTAGGTCCAGTTCACCGCGAGCGCGCCGGCGCTCGTCACCACCCGGCGGAACGAATCGAAGTCGCGCATGCGCAGCGTGGCGTTGGTCGCGGCTGCCGGCGCCCACGCCGGGAAATCGAATCCGGCCCAATGCATGATGCGCGCGGTGTCACCGCGCACCTCCATCACTGGCCCCTCGGCGGTGCGCATCACGCGCATCACCACGGGCGTGGTGTCCTTCACGAGAATCGTTTCGTCACGCACGTCGACGGGAGCCAAGCCGGTGTTCGTGCGCAGCGATGGCGTCGCGCTTTCCGCGTCGTCGATCACGTACAGGTACTCGTCAATGAGATCAACCGGGGCCACGGTGAACGACCACGCGACCTCTCCGTTGTGTCCCATGGCAATGCCCGGAAGACCCGGTGCGCTCACCCCAACCGCATTGCCGGATTCGGCAGAGTGCAAACCGATCGCGTACCACAATCCCGGTGCCGACGCGAGATCGAGATGCGGGTCTGACGCGTGCAGCGCGGCGCCGGATCGGGAGCGCGAGGGTGCGATCACCCACGAGTTTGACGCTTTCGTGAGTCGAGGTGCGGCTTCCGGCACCGAGGACGGAGACCATTGCTGCACGGCGCGCGCAAGGCGACCTGGGTCGCCGCCGAGTTGGGCAAAGATCTCGCGATAGTCGCTGCCGCGATCCATCAGCGAGAGTGAAAACCATGTTTGGTAGAACCCCACCACGAGTACGTCGTCGACGGTCCACTCACGCGGTGTCGTGCCGAGCACGACGAATTCGGGCGGCAACAATCGCGCCTGCGCAATCCACGCGTTGATACCCGCGACATACTGCGTGATCGCGTCACGTACCATGGGATCCAGCGATGGCACGTCGCGCTGCACCTGCCACGCAAAGCCCAGTTGACGCTGCTCCTTGTCAATCGAGAGCGCGGCGGCGCCGAAGAGCTCCGAGAGTTCGCCGCGCGCCATTCGCCTGGTGAGCTCCATCTGAAACAGCCGCTCCGACGCGTGCAACCAGCCAATGGCGAAGCGCATGTCGGCGTCGGTCTGTGCCCACACGTGCGGCACGGCGCGCTCGTCGAACGTGATTTCAACGGGCGCGGTGAGGCCGGCCAGCGTGATCTCACCGTCGGTCTGGGCCACCGATCGGGCGAGGTAGAAGCGACCGCCGAACCAGAGGGTGACCACGGCGACGAGTGCGATCACGATCAGGACGGAGACGATGCGGAAGAGCCGCGGCATGGGCGTCGGGCGGAGGGAGGATGGCGACT
>JBBRFQ010000362.1:0-2326 GCA_038224035.1 Gemmatimonadales bacterium | reverse complement strand
GTTGGCACCGTCCGGATTCGCCGTGGTCGAGATCCCCGAGCGAGACGTCTAACGAGCGTTGCTGCAGTCAAAGGCATTGAGGTACGCTGTGTAACTGCGGTGCTCCGCACCTCCGTTCACAGCTAATTTATTTGGAGCCTTTGCAGCAGAACGCGGCGTTGAGGCTGTAGAATAAGGCGATTTCGCGGCCGCAGGACGTCGTCTATGATTCTCGTGATCGCCTCGATGCGCCGAACTCGGAAAAAGCGCGCGTTTATCGACGGTTCCGCGCGGATTCGCGCGTGATACGACGCTTCCCATGGTGCTCTCTACGCGGCGTAGCCCGCGTGGGCGAGTTTCTCGAGGGTGTGGACGTGGCAATACAGCGACCATTGCCCGTTTACTGTCTCGCGGCCGCGCAGCGTGAAGCGATCGAGCCGCTTGTTCGCCCGCAGATTGCCGAACACCGGCTCCACCGCGGCGAAGCGCCGCCCATACGCCTCGCGTCCTGCCGGTGCGTCGATGCGCGCTTGCATGCGCGCCGTGTGTGTGGGCCCGTCGGTGTCGACGCGTCCGTGAAAGAACGCGGTGTTGCGCACCGGCGTGGTGTCGGGCGTCCGCAGGCACTGCGCGCGCAGCGGGCACGGCCCGCAGTCACGCTTCGCACCGCGAAAGTGGGCCCCGATGTAGCTGTTCGTCTTTCTATTGCCACCGCTACGGTATAGCGACTTCCCCGCGGGACATACGCAGGTACGAGCGTCGGCATCATATGTGAAATCGGCGGTGGTGAACACGGTCGGCGTCGACGTCGTGGATGCCACGGTCTTGTCGTGCAGCGGATGCGGCCCCTGCTGATGGCGCCCTTGCGTCGCGAAGCGTTCGTCGCGCTTGCGCATGTCGCGATCGGCGATGAGCGCTTCGACCGACATCGCATCCAATGCGCGGAGATTCGCTTCGCTGTGATAGCCCGCATCGGCGGTGATGAGCGTGGTAGCGCCGCGCATCGGCTGCAGTGCCTCGACGATCGGCACGAGCAGTGCCTGTTCCGAGCCGGTGCCGTGCGCCTGCGCCACGACGATGATCTGATGCGCCGCATCGACGGCCGCCACCCCCGTGTACCCTTGGATGACGCCCTTGCTCGTCGCTATCTTCGCGCTCTCGTTGTCGGTGCGGTTGCTCTTCCGCACGGCGCCCGTCGCGCCCCGTCGATCGTCGGGATGCGTGGCCAGCCACTCGCGCAATTGCCCGGCGTCGCGCGTCAGCCGCTCGCTACGCTGCTGCGTCTTCGGGGCGAGCGTGGGCTCTACGTCCGCCGTATCATTGGCGCGATGGCGCTCGAGCATGGTCGTCGCAGCGGCCTCCAGCTTGGTGGCCTGGCGCTCGAAGTCAGCGCGTGTCCCGCTCCGCTGTTTCGACGCGTTGCTCGGCAGCTTGACGCCGTGGATGGCAAACATCTCGCGCCCAATCAGGCCGTGCTGGTCGCATACCGCGAGTACGGCCGCGAAGATCGGCGCGATGTCGGCGCTGAGCGTGCTCACGAAGTGCGCGACCGTCGTGAAGTGCGGGCGCGTGTCGCCGCAGAGAGCGATAAACGTGACGTGCTCCTCGCAAGCGCGCGCGATGGCGCGGCTGCTCACGATCCCGCGCGAGTAGGCGAAGAGCACCACCTGCAAAAAGGTCTTCGGCGGATACGCCGGCGCCCCGGTCGCGTCGTTCTTGTCGCGCGCGTCGAAGGGTGACAGGTCGATCGCCGCGGTCAACAGATGGTGTAGCGCGTGCTCGAACGTGCCCGGCAGCAGCTGCGCCGCCAGATCCACGGCCAAGCACTTCGGATTCGTGTCGATGTGCTTGTCGCGCGCCATCACGGGCCTCGACGAAAGGGCCATCGCACCGCAGATTCTCTTCGAGGCGAACGTCCTGATCCGCCGTGAGTTCCGTTTCCACATCGGCACGGATCGGGACTTTTTCTACAACCTCGTTAGACCGCATTTCGAGCTCCGAAATGGCCGCCTGCTGGATGACCTTTTACTCACGACACATGCTCGCACGCTCCATCGCCTTCCTAGTGCTGCTTGTTCTTGGCGGCGTCACCGATGCACCTCGTGTCTTCGCGCAGGTGGTCACGACGAGCACATTCGATATTCCCAGCGGCGATGCGAGCGTCCGCGCTCGATTCTTCGCAGCGCAGGGCGGCGTGCCGCTCGCGACCGTCCTGATTGTGCCTGGGTGGGGAGGGGATTCCCTGGATGCCTCAGGAATGGGCGCGCTGCTGTCCGCACGCCGCGTCAACGTCCTGCTGATCAACTTTCGCGGCGTGCAACAGAGCACGGGCCGCTTTACGTACGCC
>JBBRFQ010000361.1:0-2336 GCA_038224035.1 Gemmatimonadales bacterium | reverse complement strand
GGGAACACGCGACGCCGTTGGTACCCTAGGTCAGAGCATTCGGCCAGGCGGCAACCATGGCGCGAGACGCTCGCGGAAGCCGCGGAGCGCACGCGCCATATGTCCTTCCACCGCCTTCACGGAGACGCCAAGCTGCTCCGCGATCTCTGCATTGCGCAGCCCCTGTGTACGACTCAGCAGGAACACCTCGCGACAACGCGGCGGCAGGTCGGCGAGTGCTTCATGTATTGCCGCCTGCATCTCGCTCGCGCTCACGCCGGCATCTGATGGCGCGGGCGGGGGCGTCATGACAATGAGCGTTGGCGCGCTCGCGTCCCGGACCTTACCGTGTCGAATCACGTTGAGCGCCCGATTCCGCGCTGCGCGGAACAGCCAGGCTTGCACGGGACGCTCCGGATCGATCTGTGCGCGATGCTGCCACAACTCCAGCATCACTTCCTGCGCGACCTCTTCCGCCTCGTCACGTTGACGCAGCATGGCCTCGACGAAGCGAACCAGCGGCGCGTACCACGCCCGAAAGACGGCGTCATACGCCGAATCGTCGCCAGAGGTCAGGCGCTGGAGGAGGTCGCGGTCGTCGTGCATACAGGTGATATAGACTCGGCAGCAGCCGGAACGTTAGCCCACACGGTCGCCGCGCTGACGCAAAAGTATTAACATCGTGCGCAGGCGGTCGTTTGTCCGGACTAGGGTGCCGGGCAGCTCACGTGTAGTCTGGTATATGCCGATCGAACCCACGCCTCCATCGCCGCACGCTGCGCCACCCGACTGGGAGGCGTTCGGCCGCTTCCTGTCGGGGGAAAGCGACGCGGCTGAAGCGGTCGCGATTGCCGACTGGCTGGGGAATCATCCGGAGGACGAGCGCGTGATTGACGCGCTACGCCAGTCAACGGCGCAGCTGGCGCGTGAAGTGGCTTCACCGGTGGACACGGAGCGTGCGTTGGCCGCGGTGAAAGCACGTCGTGCGGATGCGGCGGAACACATATCCTCACTCGATCAGGCGCGTGCGGCGCGGCGCGATCGGACGTCGACACCGCGGGGGTCCAACGGTCTTCCGTTGACACCTGCCGCATTCGGTGTTTGGCCGTCGCTCCGTGCCGCGGCGGCCATCATGATCGTGGCGACCGGTCTCGTCATCTGGCGCACGCAGCGCGAGGGTCCGCCGGCCGACACGCAGATTGTGGTAGCGCCTGGCGCGCGCGATTCAGTACAACTGCCCGATGGCACGCGCGCACTGCTCGGCCCGGGAAGTACACTCACATACGCGGCGGACTACGGTGGTGCGACGCGCGAGGTGGTGTTGCAGGGCGACGGCTTTTTTGACGTGGAGCGCGATGACGCGAAGCCATTTACGGTGCGGGCTGGCGATGCGGTGATTGTGGATCTCGGCACCGCATTTACCGTGCGGACCGATGCGATCCGCGGCGTGGCCGTCGCGGTAACCAGCGGCCGTGTGCGTCTGGCGCGTCTCGGCGCAGCGGACCAACTCGAGCTGTCGGCGGGTGATGCGGGCGTACTGCCGTCGCGTGGCGCGCCGCAGCACGACAGCGTGTCGCTCGACGATGCCCTGGCCTGGACAACGGGCGCACTCGTGTTCCGCGATGCGGCATTCCGTGACGTCGCGGTGTCGCTGTCGCGATGGTACGGGGTAACCGTGCTGGCTGACAGCAGCGTGCAGGCTGCGCGACTCACCGCCACGTTCCGCAATGATGCCCGCGCGACCGTGTTGAAGACGCTCGCCCTCTCGTACGGCGCGGGCCTCGACATGCGCGGCGACACCGCCTACTTCCGCGTTGCTGGTGCATCGCGTCCCTGAGCGCGCGCAGCGCGTTGGCGTGGCCTTCACGCGGATTGTGGTGTGCAGCAGTGTGTGGCTGCTGCTGCAATCGTCACGCGCAGTCGCCGCCGACACGGTCGTGAACACACGTTCGGACGCGCAGGCACGCACGGCTGCGCCGGCACGCACGAGCATATCCCGACTGTGCACAGCGCCGGCACGAGCAGGCTCGCACCAGTGGCCGGCGCCGCTCGACCGTCTGATCTCCGTACGCGGTGGCGTCGTGCCCCTGCGCGATGCGCTCGATCGCGTGGCGGCGGCCGCTCGCGTGCGGGTCACGTATTCCGACGCGCTTTTGCCGCTCGAGCGTCGTGTCTGTCTCGACCTCGACCGGATCTCGCTGGGCGACGCGCTCACGTCGCTGGTGGGCTCGGTGACCGTGACACCGCGCGTGCTCGCCGCCGACCTGATTGTGCTCGCACCCGTCGCACCGGTCGAGACGACGCCATCGGTCCGGGCGCGCACCTCCGCACGCCCCGCGCCGCTCGAGCGCGTGGTG
>JBBRFQ010000360.1:0-2355 GCA_038224035.1 Gemmatimonadales bacterium | reverse complement strand
GAGCGGCATTGAGTTCGATGTGCATCTCTCCGCCGACCGCGCAGTGGTGGTGCATCATGACTACGCGTTGCACCCGGACATCGCGCGAGACAGCAACGGACGCTGGATCGCCGATGATCACCGACCGCTCATTCGTGAGATCACGCTCGCTGAGTTGCGGCGCTACGATGTGGGCCGGTTGCGGCCGACCTCCGACTACGCCGCGCGGTATCCGGATCAGGCGCCGTCCGACGGCGAGAACATTCCGACGCTCGACGAGGTCATCACGCAGTTCATCGCGCGCTGTGCACCGCCCACGCGACTCGTCGTCGAGATCAAGTCCGATCCCACCAAACCGGAGCTCTCCTTCGCGCCTGACTCGGTCGTCGATCGTACCGTCGCGCAGCTTCGCGCACGCGGCGTGTTGTCGCGCGCGCAGTTCATCTCGTTCGACTGGCGCGCGGTACAGCGCGTACAACAGATCGCGCCCGACATTCCCACGAGCTATCTCACGATCGAGAGCCGGGACTTCAACACGATCGATCGGGGTGTCGCGGGCGCATCGCCATGGATGGGCGGCATTGATGTGGACGCGCATGCTGGCTCAGTGCCGCGCGCCATCAAAGCGTCTGGCGGCGGCGCTTGGTCGCCGCACTTTCGCAATCTGACAGCGGAATCACTGGCCGAGGCGCATGCGCTCGGGCTGAAAGTGTTTCCGTGGACGGTGAACGTGCCCGCCGACATGGAGCGTCTGCTGGCACTGGGTGTCGATGGCATCACTACCGATCGCCCCGATGTGCTACGCACGGTGGTTGCGACGCGCGCGGCCGGTGACGTGCATGTGCGTGCGATGAGTTTCAACATCGCGGCCGGAGCTGGTGATCTCGACGCGATTGCGGCGGTGATCCGTGCGTCGTCAGCCGACGTCATTGCGTTGCAGGAAGTCGATGTGCATTGGTCGGACCGCAGCAACTTCGCCGATCAGGCCACGCGACTCGGCGAGCTGCTTGGCATGCACGTGCGCTTTGCAGCGATCTACCGGAATTTGTCGAACGATTCGTTACGGCCGATGCGCGAGTTTGGCGTGGCGCTGCTGAGCGCGCATCCGATTGAGGCGTTCATCAACCGTCCGCTGTCACGATTGTCTACGCAGCAGGAAAGTTCGATCGCGACGCTGATGCCCGGTCTGCTTGACGCGACCGTCAACGTGAGCGGCGTTCGACTGCGCGTGATGAACACGCATCTCGATTACCGGGCCGATCCGGCGGTACGTCGGCAACAGGTTGATGAGATGCTGGCGGTGATCGCCGATGCGCACGAGCCTCTGGTGCTCTTTGGCGATCTGAACGCGCCGCCATACGCGCCCGAACTCGCGCCGCTGTTTTCACGGTTGCGCGACGCGTGGCGCGGGCGCAGCGAGGCCGGGTTCACGTATCCGGCGCTCGCACCCGCAAAACGTATCGACTATGTACTGACCTCTTCGGGCATCCGCGTGATTGCAGCGTCCGTGCTCGACACGCGGGCGTCGGACCACCGGCCGGTGATCGCCGATCTTGTACTTCCGGGCAGCCCGCGGTAGTCACGCACGCGTTCTTGCACGCCCGGCGTGATCTACGGTTCGAGTTCCGGCCACGCCGATCGATTGGCGCCGAGTACGTACACAATGCCGGGCCGTTGAGACGTTGGTGACCTGGGCTGTTCAGGGAGCTGAGGTAACCGGGCCGCCGTGCTCGGCGGTTCGTTCAGCAGCGGTGCGATGTCCGGCATGGTGGGCATGAGCAGCACTGCGTTGTTCGCGAGCAGCGTGTCGAGCTGTGCACGAATCTGTGCGTGTTTGTGTTGTGTGATGGCGATCGCGTTCCCATCGGTCGTCGCGACTGCGGCGAAGCGTGCCGCAATCTGTGGTCCGAATTGCGGTTTCACAGCGGTGACCCACGCACCGTGCGTGCGCCAGATGTCATCGTGCTGCAACGTGCGAAAGACATTGAACCATTGCGCGAGTCCGTCGTCACTCAACCTGACGCGCGCGGCTACACCGAGCAGCGATTCGACACGCTGCACGGCCGGCGCGAGCGCGGCGGCAACGTCCGGAAACGCGTGTGCAAACGCGTCATCGGCGTAGAGCAGTTGGCCTGCGGTTGCTGCAGTGCCGCCGCCCAGCAGTACGTCGCCCACGCGCGCGAGCAGCGACGCATCCCGCGCAAACCATCCGCACGTATCGAAGTTCGGCGCGAGTGGTATCACGCCGTCGAGTGCTATGCGTCCGTACGTGGGTCGCATGCCGTACACGCCGCAGAAGCTCGCCGGCGCGCGCACCGATCCGCCGGTGTCGCTGCCAATCGCGAAGTCCACGAGACCACCCGCGACAGCCGCGAG
>JBBRFQ010000359.1:0-2360 GCA_038224035.1 Gemmatimonadales bacterium | reverse complement strand
CGCGCGCACGCAGCAGCAAGTCATGTTCATCGCGTTTTTCCTGCTGCTGCTGTTTTTGCTGCTGAGCGGTATTTTCACGCCGCTCGAGTCTGCACCGCAGTGGGCGCAGTGGATCGCCGCGGCGAACCCGGTGAAGTACTTCGTGTTCATCATGCGCACCGTGCTCGTTCGCGGCGGTGGACTCGCCGAGGTCGGACCCACGTTGGCCGGGCTGGCGATCGCCGGCGTGGCAGTGATGACGCTTGCCGTGCGTCAGTACGACAAGCGCAGCAGCTGACATCGGACTGCGGCTGCGCGTGTTCTCGTAGCTGACGGCCGGATCAGGGCTGCAACAAACCGCGCGCCGCGTCGGCCACATGCTCTGAGGTGATGCCATACTCGCGGTACAGCACACTTGCTGGGGCGCTCGCGCCGAAACCGTCAATGCTTACGATGGCGCCGTTGTCACCCACCCACCGATACCACGACATGCTGTGCGCGGCCTCGACCGCAACGCGCGGAATGCCCGGTGGCAACACGCGATCGCGATAGGCTGCGTCCTGTGCGGCAAACAGTTCAAGACTCGGAGCACTCACCACGCGCACGCGTACGCCGTCGGACTCGAGCAGCGCGGCGGCGTTGAGTGCGACACCTACTTCGCTGCCGGTTGACATGAGCACCACGTGCGGCTCGCCGCCGCTGGTCTGCTGCAGCACGTAGGCTCCGTGCGACACCCCCGTGCGTGCGCGGTCGGCGAGATCGAGAAACGGCAGCTTCTGACGCGACAGAACCAAGGCGACCGGGCCGTTGCGATGGTTGATCGCGATCTTCCACGCTTCCACCACTTCGGATGCGTCGGCGGGACGGAGCACCGTGAGCCCCGGAATGCAGCGCAGGCTCGTGAGCTGCTCCACCGGCTGGTGCGTGGGTCCGTCCTCACCCAGACCAATGGAGTCGTGTGTGAACACGTAGATCACACGCTGTTTCATGAGGGCGGCCAGACGAATCGCGGGACGCATGTAATCGGCAAACACAAGGAAGGTGCCACCGAACGGGATGAGGCCGCCGTGCAGCGCGATGCCGTTCATGATGCCGCCCATCGCGTGCTCACGAATGCCGTAGTGCACGTACCGCCCACCGGGATTGTCTGCCGAAAACAGTGACTCGCCCTTGAGCTGCGTGAGATTCGAACCTGTGAGGTCGGCTGAGCCGCCGAGCAGTTCAGGCAGGGCCTGCGCGAGCGCGGCGAGTACCGCACCGCTGGCCGCGCGGCTGGCAACCGAACCAGACGCCGCATCGAACGAAGGCAGCGCCTCTTCCCAGCCATGCGGGAGGTCGCCGCGCTGGCGACGCTCGAGATCATCGGCCAGCTGCGCGTGTTGCGCACGATATGCATGCCACCGCTTGAGCCAGTCGGCGCGCGACTCGGCGCGCAGCGCCACAGCCTCACGCCAATGCGCCGCCGCTTCGTCGGGCACATAAAACGGTTCGCGGCTCGGCCAGCCGTAGACGTCCTTCGTAAGCTCGATTTCCTTGGTGCCGAGCGGTTCACCGTGTGCTTTCGCCGTATCGGCGCGATTCGGCGACCCGAAGCCGATGATCGTGCGCGTGATCACGAGCGTGGGCCGTTCCGTATCCGCTTTGGCCTCGGCAATCACGCGATCGATCGCGTCCTGATCGTTGACGTCGAGGAGATGCAACACCTGCCAGCCATACGCGCGGAATCGCGCTTCGACATCATCGCTGCAGGTGAGGTCGGTGCGTCCGTCAATCGTAATGCGATTATCGTCGAAGAAGCCGATCAGCTTGCCAAGCTTGAAGTGACCGGCAAACGAGGCCGCTTCATGCGAGATGCCTTCCATGAGACAACCGTCGCCCGCGATGAAATACGTGTAATGATCAACAACGGAGTGATGCTCCCGATTGAAGCGTGCCGCCAGATGCCGTTCCGCGAGCGCGAACCCCACCGCATTGGCCACACCCTGTCCGAGTGGACCCGTCGTGGTTTCCACGCCTTCGGTGTGACCGTACTCCGGATGTCCCGGCGTTTTCGAACCCCACTGGCGGAACGCCTTGAGGTCGTCGAGCGAGACATCGTAGCCGGCCAGGTGCAGCGAGCCGTAGAGCAACAGGGATGCATGGCCCGCCGAAAGTACGAAGCGGTCACGGTCGGGCCAGTCCGCGTTGGCTGGGTCGTGGCGAAGGTGGCGCGTGTAGAGCGCGTAGGCCAGCGGGGCCAGCGCCATGGGCGTGCCCGGGTGCCCCGACTCAGCCTGCTGGACGGCGTCCATGGCGAGGGTGCGCACGGTATCGATGGCCAGGCGCATCGTGGCGGGGGACGCAACAGCGGAAACGGTCACGGATCACTCCGAAGGAGGCGA
>JBBRFQ010000358.1:0-2364 GCA_038224035.1 Gemmatimonadales bacterium | reverse complement strand
TACGGCGCCACCGGAGACGCGTACCATCTCACCGGACAGCGTGAAGATCACGAAGGGCTGCAGCGCGCCATGCGCCGCGCCATCGAAGATGGTGGCATCTCGCCGGCTGATGTGCAGTATGTGAACGCACATGGCACGAGTACCCCGCTCAACGATCCCAACGAATCGCGCGCCATCCGCGCGGTGTTCGGCGAACACGCCGACCGTCTCACGGTGAGTTCCACCAAGTCGTGTACCGGGCACATGCTGGGCGCGACGGCCTCCGTGGAAATGATCGCCTGCGCGCTGGCGCTGCGTGATCAGGTGGTGCCGCCCACGATCAATTACGAAACGCGGGATCCAGAGTGCGATCTCAACTATTCACCTAATACGCCCACGCGACGGGAGCTGGAAGTGGCGATCAGCAACAGTTCCGGATTCGGCGGGCACAACACCACGCTCGCCCTCAGGCGCTGGCACGACTGACCGCGCGCGGGTCCCTGGGCCGAGCCGCTGGCTTCGCCGACCTTCTGGAGTGTCCCATGCCGCAGGCTGTCGACTTCGATCTTTCACGGCTTCGTGATCCGGCGCTTCGCCCGATCGGCGAGAAGCTGCGCCGAGGTGAGCGCCTCACGGAAGCCGATGGCGTGACGTTGTTCCGATCGTCCGACTTGCTCGGGGTCGGGAGCATGGCCGACGCCTCCAATCGCGCGCGCCACGGCGACCAGGTCACGTTCGCGGCCAACCAGCACATCAATCCCACGAACATCTGCGTGCTGCGCAAGACGTGCGTGTTTTGCGGGTACGCACGCTTGCCCAGGGAAGCCGGAGCGTATCGGTACTCGCTCGAGCAGGTAATGGCCGAAGCGGAGCAGGCGGTGAACGGCATCACGCGCGAGTTTCATATCGTGGGCGGGCTCGATATGCAGGCCGGCCTCGAGTACTACACCACGATGTTCCGGGCGCTCAAAGCCAAGCTGCCGCACGTGCACATCAAGGCACTGACTGCCGTGGAGATTGCGCACATCGCGCGCATCGAGAAGATGTCGTGGGCCGAAGTGTTGATCGCGCTGCGTGAAGCCGGGCTCGATACCATGCCCGGTGGTGGCGCCGAAACGTTCAGCGAAGCGGTGCGCGACGAAATCGCCGACAAGAAACTCGGCGGCGCGGATTACATCGGCGTGCATCGCACGGCGCATACGCTCGGCATTCGCACCAACTGCACAATGTTGTACGGGCACGTGGAAACCATCGACGATCGCATGGCGCACCTGAAAATGCTGCGCGACCTGCAGGACGAAACCGGTGGGTTCCTCGCCTACATCCCGCTCGCCTATCACCCGGACGACAACGAACTCGGTGAAAAGCTTGGCCGAAAGGGTACCTCGTCCACCGGCTTTGACGATCTGCGCAATCTCGCGGTTGGGCGGTTGTACCTCGACAACATCGAGCACATCAAGTCACACTGGATCATGGTCACCCCGTTCGTGACGCAAACAGCGCTGCACTTCGGCGTGAACGACATCGAGGGCACGGTGGTGCGCGAGAAGATCTATCACGCCGTGGGCGCTACCACACCGCAGGGCATGACGTTACCCGCGCTGCTCTCGCTTATTCGCGGCGCCGGCAAGGTGCCGGCTGAGCGTGATTCGTTCTACCACGTGTTGCGCGTCTTTGACGCCGCCGATGATGGCGTCGCCGAAGAAGCGGAACAGCTCGCGTCGACCTGACAGGAGTAGCCGTGCTTCGCATCGGGCGCATTCCGTACATCAACTGCTATCCTGTTTACGGGGCCATAGATCGTGGTTTCGTCGCGCTCGATGGCACACTGATTGACGGAGTGCCCACGGCGCTCAACACTCGCATGGCCGCCGGCGATCTCGACCTGAGCGTGGTGTCGACGGTGGAATACGCGCGCGATGCGCAGCGTTATCTGTTGCTGCCGGAGCTCGCGATCTCGTGCGACGGTCCGGTGCAGAGCGTGATGCTGTTCAGCCGCCGGCCTGCGCCGGAACTCGGCGGAGCGCGCGTACTGGTGAGTCGTTCAAGTCTGACCAGTGTGAACCTGCTCGACCTGCTGTTCACGCACGTGTGGAAGTCGCGTCCGGAGTTTGTGCCGGGTGACGCCGAGATGGACGATATCGCGCGGTTTGCCGGCGAGGCGCATGAGGCGCGGCTCGTGATTGGCGACGCCGCGCTTCGCTTGCACGAAGCGGCTGAGGCCGACGGCCCGTGGCCCGCGCTCTACCCGTATCGGTACGACCTCGGCGAGGTGTGGAAGCAGTGGACGGGACTCCCGTTTGTGTTTGCCGTGTGGGTGGCGCAGCGCACGACGCCGGTGCAGGGCAGCATGGCCGCGCACGCGTCGCTGCTTGCCTCGCGGGA
>JBBRFQ010000357.1:0-2372 GCA_038224035.1 Gemmatimonadales bacterium | reverse complement strand
CTGGCGACCCTGCTGCTCGTGCTGCTCGCGTTGACCACGCACAATCCGATTGCCACTTCGTATCGTTGGCTGATCGTGGGCGGCCTGCTCGCGTCGGTGGTTGGTGATATCCTGCTCATGCTGCCGAGCGACCGGTTCATTGCGGGGCTGGGGAGCTTCCTTGTGGCGCACCTGCTCTATCTGGCGGCGTTTGCGTCACGTGCGCCACTGCTGCGGCACCGCAGCGCGGTGATCGCGTATGTGGCGGTGTCCACTGCGGTACTGGCGATGGTGCTGCCAGCGGTGGGCGGCGTGCTGCGCACGGCCATCATTGGCTACGTTGTCGTGCTCACGATCATGGCCGCGCAGAGTGCAAGTTGGATGCTCGAGGAAGCACGCTCATCATCGGCCAGGCTCGCGGCGGTCGGCGCGGCGTTGTTCGTCGCCTCTGATGCGCTGCTGGCGCTTGATCGATTCGTCACGATTGTGCCGATGCGCGATCTGCTCGTGCTGGGCACATACTGGATGGCACAGGCCTGCATTGCGATGTCCGTGCAGCGTCCGGCGCCACCAACACTGCGCCTGTGATCACCGCACCGCGTTCCACGGCTCCTGTGCACACACGATCGCCGGGCTCACGCGCTGCGGCCAGGATTCTTGCGTTGTTGTTGCTGTTGGTCATCCGGCCGGTCATGGCCGAATCGCAGACCGCGCCGCGCGCGCGGCTCATGCGCGCGGTCGACATCGACACGTTGCCGGTGCGCGACGCGGGGGTGCGCATCGCGTATGGTGACGACTCGCTGCAGTTCGGCGAGCTTCGCCTGCCGCCCGGACGTGGCCCGTTCCCGGTGGCCATTGTCGTGCACGGCGGTTGCTGGTATGCGCCGTATGCGAACGTACGCAACGCCGCCCCGCTCGCCGACGCGCTGACGGCGGCCGGCGTGGCCACCTGGAACGTGGAGTACCGCCGGTACGATCATCCGGGCGGCGGCTGGCCCGGCACGTTTCAGGACGCTGCGCGCGCGGCCGATCATGTACGCGCACTCGTGGCCACCTATCCGCTCGACACCATGCGCGTGCTCGCGATCGGCCACTCCGCCGGCGCGCAAATCGCCGCCTGGTTGGCCACGCGCGCGCGTCTTGAAGATCGCAGCGCGCTCTACGTGCGTGCTCCACTGACGCTCCACGCCGTCGTCGCACTCGGCGGTGTCATGGACCTGGTGGAGTATCAGCGCCGGCAGCTGGAAACGTGTGGGAATCCAGCCATCGAGTCGGTGATGGGTGGATTGCCGAGCGCCGTCCCGGAACGCTATCGCGAGGTCTCGCCCATCGAACGCCTGCCGCTGGGCGTGCCCCACGTGCACATCGCCGGTGCGCTCGACCGCATCGCGACACGCGTCGTGACCATCGTGTTCGCCGACTCCGCACGGAAGCGCGGTGACTCGGCCGAGGTGATCACCGTGCCGGCGCTCGGACATCACGATGTCATGTCGCCGCGCTCCGAGGCTGGCAAGGCGGCCGTCGAGGCCGTGGTGCGCCTGCTGCGCCCCGCCAAGCCGTAACCCAAACCTCCCACGGGGGTCGTGACTGGACAATCGGCCGGACTTCAGGCATGCTGAAGGGAGTATTATTCGAAAGGGTATATCTGTCTCCTGAAACGAGGTGGCCGTGAAGGACTCGCAGTTGAAGGCCCTCATTCGGAAAACCACCGGAAAGGCCGATCAGAAGAAGCCGCAGCAACGTCCGTCGTTCGACCCCACGATTGAAGCCACGCGCCGCGACGAAGACCGCGCGGGTGAAGCACGCGAGCTCTTCAAGGAAATGAAGCGCCGCGAGTTCTGACACCGTGTACCCCCAGTCCGGAGTTGAAGATGGCGTGGCAAAACAAACTTGAGGAGTTGATCACGACGCTTGAGCGCGAGCGCGACGAGTTGCGCGTGAAAGTGCACCTTGCCTCCCTCGACGCCAAGGATGAGTTCGCCGAACTTGAACGGCGACTCGATGCACTGCGCGCCCGCATGACGAACACGAGCGGCGGCGCGAGAGAGACCGCGAGTGACGTGGGTGATGTGGTGAGCGAGACCGCGCGCAAAATGGCGGACGAGCTGCGCGAAGGGTATCGAAAAGTGCGCGAGAAAATGGCGGACTAGATCGCGGCCGCAGAGCGGACTGCATATGACCGTACCGCCTTCATCCGTCGCTGACACGGCTGCGCAAGCACTCGGCGCTCCGCTCGCCGGTCGCTCCGATACGCGACTCCGGAGCGAAGACCGACTGCGGCTGTTGCTGGACGCCACACGTGCGGGTATCTGGGACGCCGACGTCGCATCCGGTGAGACGTACGCGTCGGAACAGTTCGACGCGATCATGGGCGACGAGGCTGGCGCTGGACC
>JBBRFQ010000356.1:0-2396 GCA_038224035.1 Gemmatimonadales bacterium | reverse complement strand
GATGACGCGATCATCACGCGCGGTGACGATGAAGTCGGTGTTGACGCGACGCGTGTTCGATGCGACGCGGCGCAGTTGCGCGTACAGTCGATGACGCGAGCGCCGGATCGTTCGGGGATTGTTGCGCTGTATGGTGGCGAGTTCCTGCCCGGTTTTGTCGTTGACGACGTACCTCGATTTGATCGGTGGGTTGAGGACATGCGCTCAGCGTTCACGCGCGACGTGGGTGAGGCGGCGCTATCGCTCGCGCAAGCGTCACTCGCAGCGGGTGACGCGAGTGCCGTCGCGTTGGCGCAGCGCGCGTGCGACATAGCGCCATTTGACGAACGAGCAGTGGTGGTGTTGATGGAAGCCCTCGATGTGTCGGGAGATCGGGCTGGTGCGCTACGCCGCTACGACGCACTTGTGCGTCGGCTGGCGGAGACGCTCGACGCAGAGCCGGCACGGGAGACGGTCGCCGTCGCGGAGGCGATTCGCTCGCGGGCGGAGCGAGTTCCGCGAGCGAATGAGAAATCGGCGCAGGACGCATCGGAACAGCAAATGATCGCGCGTGCGCACGTGCAGCGCGTATTGATGGAGCAATCGGCGCCGCCGATGTCCACGACTGCCAGCGTGCCTGTAGCATCGCCTCCTATAACGTCGACTCTGCCCCGGTATGCGTGGCGATGGGTAGCCTTGGTCGCAGCAGTCGTGGCTGTTGTGACGGGGGTCGCGCGCACCACAGCGCGTGATGAACCGCCGCTCGCGATATCTGTGGCGACCGGTCGAGTATCAACGGCGGGAGCGCGTGTGCTGGTCGCGCCTTTCGTGAACGAAACCGGCGATGCGACGCTCGATGCGCTGGGCCGCATGGCGGCGGACTGGATTACGGAAGGCTTCTCGCGTGTTGATGGCTTGGCGGTGGTGCCGGGCACGACACTGCTCGCCATGGACCGAGCGCGTCGGGCTGGCGATGCCAACGTGCCAACGCAGCTTGATGCCATGGCGAGTGAGACGGGCGCGACCATGGTGGTGTCGGGGAGTTACTACCGCACGGGCGGCACGCTGCACCTGCAGGCACGACTGACGGATGCATCACTCACGACGCTGCTTCGGCCCGTGGAAACGGTGAGTGTCCCCATTGACAGCGTTGAGACGGGCGTCGCGACGATTCGCGAGCGTGTGCTGGCAAGCATGGCGCCGCTGCTTGATTCCACGACGCACTTCCGGTTTGCCAATACACCGCCGTCGTACGAGGCGTACGGGGATTTTCTGCGCGGGTTCGAGCGGTTCGTTGATGATGATCTCTCGAATGCGCTCGTGTTGTTCGAGCGCGCCGCGCAGGCGGACACCACCTATCGCATGGCGCAGCTGGCGGCCGCGATCACACAATTCAGACTTGCCGATACGCGCGGCGCCTTCGCACGCGTGCGCGCCCTGAAAGAGGCACGCGATCGTTTTGGTCCGGTGGAGCAAGGCACACTTGACATGCTCGATGGCATGTTGCGCGCGGATATTCCGGCCGTGTACGCGGCGGTCTCGCGCACGGCGCGCATCACGCCGGGGTCGATCAATGAGTTTGTGGTGGCGGAGACTGCGCGGCGGCTCAATCGTCCGCAGGAAGCGCTGCGTGTGCTGCGCGGACTGAATCCGGACCAGGGTGAGCTGCGTGGGTGGCGCGCGTACTGGCGCGAGATGGGCTACGCGCTGCACATGACGGGTGATTACGCGGGGGTGCTGTCGATGACGCGTGCCACCCGGCCGCGGTATCCTGATTCCGACGAGCTGCTGGCTGCACAAGTGCGGGCGCTGGCCGCGCTGGGCCGCGTCGACTCGGTCAACGCGGTGCTGGCGATGGTCGACGTGCGTCCGGGCGCGCTTCGAGAGCGCGTGGGTGCGATGTATCGGTTGGCGTCCGAGGAGTTCATGATGCGCGGCGACACAGCCGGCGCGAAACGGTGCGCACAACATGCGGTGGCGTGGTATCAAACGCCGTCCAACAGTGCACACTTGGCGGGGTATGTACGCGCGCTGCGGTTGGCGGGTCAGCCGGCGCAAGCATGGCGAGTGGTGCAGCCGTTCGGCGACACCGTTTCGGCGGGCACGTCGTCGCTGGAGGATCTGGGACTCTCGGACGCGCAGGACGTGCGCGTCTTGATGCGCGATATGGGCGTGCTCGCGGCGCAGCGCGGCGATACCGCGTTGGCCACGCGCTGGGAAATGCGAATCGCGCAGCGACAAGCGACACTCGAGGAGTGGTCGCGCGGCAGCGAATGGGCCGGACTGCAGCTTGACCGCGCGGCGATTGTTGCGCAGCGCGGAGAGCTGGACCGCGCGATCTCGTTGTTACGCGAGGCGCTGACCCGCGGACTCGCGTACTGGCCGGGATTGGCCGCAGACATGGATCTGGCGCCGCT
>JBBRFQ010000355.1:0-2420 GCA_038224035.1 Gemmatimonadales bacterium | reverse complement strand
TCGCCCACGTGTCCGGGAAGCGGATGCACAGACGAGCACGGCGTCGGGCGCGTCATGGCAACCCTTGCAGGTTCCACCGCGCGTTCCACTCGCGGCACGAATGCACAGGCACCACTTTACCGGGATTGGCGCGATGTTCGGGATCGAAGACGCCGCGCACCGCACACATCGCCGCGAGCGACGGTTCGCTGAAGAGCTCGTCCATGTACCCAAGCTTGTCGAGACCAACACCGTGCTCACCGGTGATCGTGCCGCCCACATCGATGCACGCGCGCATGATTTCGCTCATCGCCGCGTGCACACGTTCCGCCTGCACCGGGTCGTTTGCGTCGTACGAAATGTTGGGATGCAGATTGCCGTCACCGGCGTGAAAGACATTGCAGACGCGCACCTCGTGTCGCTCACCGATGGCGTGAATACGCTCGAGCACCTCGGGCAGTTTGGTGCGAGGCACGACGGCGTCCTGCACAACCAGATGCGACGCAATACGACCGAGCGCACCAAAGGCTTTTTTTCGTCCCTGCCACAGTTTGGCGCGGTCGTCGGACGCTGTGGCAATGCGCACATTCCGCGCGCCCGCGTCGCGACAGCACTGCTCGATCACGCGAACGTCAGCGTCGAGTCCGATGGACAGTCCATCCACTTCAGCCAGCAGTACGGCGGCGGCATCGACGGGATACCCGGCCGCGTAAATGCTCGCTTCAACCGCACGGATCGTGGCCTGATCCATCATCTCGAGGGCCGCGGGCACGATACCGGTCGCGATGATGGCGGACACGGCGCGCGCGGCGTCGGTGACACTCGTGAAGTCGGCGAGCAATGTGCGTACATCGGGCGGCACGGGCAGCAGGCGCACCCAGATGTCGGTGGCAATGCCAAAACATCCTTCGCTGCCGATGAACAGTCCGCACAGATCGTAGCCGTCGGGCTCACTCACCGGCGAGCCGAGTGTGATGAGTTCGCCGTCGGGCAGGCATACGGTGATCGCGGCAATATGGTTGAGCGTCACCCCGTACTTGAGGCAGTGCGGACCACCGGCATTCTCGGCCACGTTACCACCGATGGTGCACGCGGCCTGACTCGACGGATCGGGCGCATAGTACAAGCCGAACGGTGCCAGCGTACGCGCGAGTGATGCATTGACGACACCGGGTTCGACATGTGCAATGCGATTTCCGGCGTCGATGTTATGAATGCGCGTGAGGCGATTGAGGCCAATGACGACGGCGCCGTCGGCGAGTGCACCGCCGGAGAGTCCGGTACCGGCGCCGCGCGGAACGAACGGGATCTGGTGTTGGGCCAGCAGTCGCACGACGGCGCAGATTTCATCGCGGGAGCCGGGCAGTACCACGAGCGATGGCGTGGCGCGATAACCAGGCAGGCCGTCGGCGTCGTACGCGGTGAGCTCGGCGGCTCTCGACTTCACCCAGCGAGGGCCGACGATCTGGCCCAGTGCGGCGGCGATCGCCGAGCCCGCCGCAACACGTGTCGCGCGGGCGGTTGCAACGGCTGAGGTTGTGTGGTCGCTCGGCATCGTAAACTCAAAGAAAACCGAAGCGCCCCAGGTTCCGAAAGGAGCCGGAGAGATTTTGGCAACGGCAACTCCCACGACGCACGGTACACGTAGCGGGCGTAATTGGCGGCAACCGTTAACCGCGCCTTACACCACCTGGCTCGCCACCACGCCCACCAACGCCCGCAGCTCGCTGAACTCAAACGGCTTGAGCAGCACATGCGTGCGATCCCGCAACTGCCGCTGCTCCGCGGTGAACTCCAGATTGTCGCCGGTGCTGAAAACAAAGCGCGACAGTAACTCCGGCCACTGCGCTTCAACCTTGGCCGCAATTGCGAAGCCGCTCGTGCCGGGCAGGTGCACGTCGCAGAGCACGAGCCCGTAGCCCATATGCACCGCCTCGAGCAGAGCGCAGGCATCGGTCCCGTTGTCGGCCTCATCCACGACCCAGCCGTTGCGTTCAAACCACTTCCGCACGGCGAGTCGGATAGCGGGCTCATCATCTACAAGTAGCACTCGCTGTGTTCGCATGCTCAGAAGGTGACGCCCAGCACTGCAACTCACAAGCGCCAATCACAGATGAGTCCGCGTGCCCTGTAACGGTTTGACAACCACGAACCGTGACCGTGCACGACCCCGGTCAACTGTTTGCTGTATACGCCAAACGCCCCAGCCTTTGGGGGCCGGGGCGATTGGGACCAACGAGAGCACGCCGAGGCGCGCGAAACCACTCACGCCACGAGGCGAGGCGGCGAACAATGCAGCTGGATGATCAGGCGACGCCCCAGAATCCGGAGAGCGCTGAGCCGTCGGGCGATTCGCGCAGCTTCTCAAACGCCCGCTCGCGAATCTGACGAATGCGCTCGCGGGTCACGCCCATGAGCGCGCCGATGCGCTCGAGCGTCAT
>JBBRFQ010000354.1:0-2488 GCA_038224035.1 Gemmatimonadales bacterium | reverse complement strand
CTGGCCCGGGCCGCCCGATGGAATGACGTGGATTCCCTCAGTGCCCGTGCGGCACGGAAGGCCTCGCAGCTGGCCGCGTCGCTGCCACCGAGGCAGCAGTCGCTCATCCGTGCCTATGCCACGCTGCGATTCGGCAGTGCGGTACAGGCCGAGCGGCAATTCGCGCAGATCGTGACCGACTACCCGACCGACGTCGAAGCGTGGATGCTGCTCGGCAAAGTGCAGTTTGGCAGCAACCCGTACTACGGTCGTCCAATCGAGGAATCCGCGGCAGCGTTTCAACGCGTCATGGCACTCGATCCACGGAACCGTGAAGTGACGGTGTATTTGATGGACCTCGCCGCGAACGCCGATCGCATCGGGCAACTCGATACGCTGTACAGTATGTACTTCAGTCCCAACAGCGCCGGGGAGCAGCCGGGAGTGAGGGCGACGTACACCGCGCTGCACCGTCGCCGCATCCCTCTGTCGGGTCCGAGGCGGGCGTCGGCGACGCTGATCGATGAGCCGAGTCTGGCCCGCGTCGCGCTACAGCGCATCAGCTCGGACGTCAGAGACCGCGCGGCGGCGCGCGCGTACGCCGGCGTGCTTGCGGCCGGGCCGACCACTCGCGGTGACGGCCTGCTCACACTGGCGACGCTGGACGTGGCAAATGGTCAATGGGATGCTGCGGCGGCGCACTATCGCAACGCGGCGCTGCTCGATCCCGATCAGGCGGCGGAACAGCGCGCACTTTCGGCGCTGGCGCCCTCAGTCGTCGTCGGTGCAGACACGGTACGCGCTCTTCGGCGTATGCTGCTCACGCGTCGTGCGGTGCCAGTACCGTCGGGTGGTGACCTGTCACCGGTCGAGCGCGACGATCTGCGGCATTATCTCGCCGGCGTACTCAGCGTGCGGCTCGGCGACGCTGCGGGGGTGACGGCAGCGTTGCAGACACTGACGAAGCGTCCTGCGTCAGATTCCTCGCGACTCGCCGTGGCGCTCTCTCAGGCAGTGACGGGGCACTGGCAGCTCCGACAGGGCAATCTGGTGGCGGCGATGGCGGCATTCGAAGGGAGTATCCCGGATCTTCCGGCGCGTCTCCGGTTGCAGCATCCCGCGCTGGGCCAGCATCTGGATCGGCTGGCGCGCGCCGAGACGCTGCGGCGTCTGGGCCGACTGGACGAGGCGAGGCGATGGTATACGTCGGTCCGCGAGGGGTTTGGTGTGGTGGGCGCACCGTTCGCGGCGTCGGCCGACTCGGGAGTGCGGGCGGCATTGATCAGGTAAGGCGCGCTGGCGCGATGATCGCGCCAGCGTTCGCGCCCGTCTCAGACGACGCGATACAGCGTCCGATCGTCCACGAACGGCCGGTCGTCGTACACATGACGGATCACGCCTTCACGCATCAGCTGCAGCGCCCACTGTCGCGCCGTGGGGCGACTCACTCGCTGCGACGACACGATCCACTGAACCAGCTCCGTCCCTGTCAGACAGCTGCTGTGGCGCACCAACCCGCGTGTGTGCACGCGAATGCGAACGCCATCCTGTGCCTGCAGCCGGGCACGGAGCACCGGCGGTGCCGGGTTCGTGGCAAGGCTTGCATCGGTGGGCGTCGCCAGGCGATAGAACAGCTCGGCGTCTTCGAAGTCATGCTCATCGAGAACATGTGTCATCAACCCGAGCGCGAGCAGGCGACGCCCTTGCTGCACGGCCTCCGCTCGGCTGATCCGCGCATACTGCACCATCCAATCGACGGCCTGGCGGCCTACGAAGCAGTGCGAGTACGTCTGGAGATGGAACATCCGGTCGCGAATGTCGAGGCCACCCGGCACCCGCATGGCGTTCCACATGCGCTGCGCGACGCGGTCGGGACGCTCATTTGCGGCCGCGGCCGTCGGTGCCTGTGCAGGGAGGGCAGGGGGAGTGCCCGAATTGTGACGCTTGAGCCACTCCTGGAAAGCCACGATGCTCATGGGACGACCAATCAGGTACCCTTGTCCAAACTGGACGCCTCGAGTCGCGAGATAGTCCAGCTGCGCCTGCGTTTCTATGCCTTCGGCAATCATCGGCAGTGTCAACCGATCGGCGAGCTGAATGATGGCATCGAGCACCGGTCGGTTGATCGTTTCGTCGCTGATGGTGCTCACGAATGCCCGGTCGATCTTCAGGCGGTCGATCGCCAGCTGCTCGAGCGCGGCAAGGCTGCTGTGGCCGGTGCCGAAGTCGTCGACCGCGACACGCCAGCCGGCTGCGTGCAGCGCCTGCAGGCTGTCTGCAGCGACGGGATCCACGAACTCGCGCTCCGTGATTTCGAGGAGCACTCGATCATATGGGATCGTGTCGGCGCGAAAAATCGAGGCGAGCCGCGTCAGCAACCGGGGTTGGGTGAGCTCCTGCGGCGTCAGGTTGAATGAGAAGTAGATATCCGGATTCGAGTGTGCGATAGGTGCCAGGCGATGGGCGGCCCGCGTCATGACCAATTCCGACATGCCGGCGATGAGGCCCG
>JBBRFQ010000353.1:0-2625 GCA_038224035.1 Gemmatimonadales bacterium | reverse complement strand
GCGCTGTGGCACCTTCGACACCGGCGTGGACACACGAATGGTCTGGTGCGACCCGCTCTTCCGGCGTGGACGCGCCGCCGCACCGGACAATTCGGTGACAGTGCACTCTTTCGCACGAAAGAGTGCACTGTCACCGAATTGCACGCGTCGGAGGCAAGCGTCGTCAAGCTGCGCGCACCTCTGTCAGGGAGAGCAGGTTGCCATCTCGATCCTTGAACCACGCAATGCGTGCGCCGCCTGGGGCATCCCAGATGTCGTGTTCATCCTGCTGCAAGAAGGAGTAGCGCTCGAACGCGACACCTCGTGGGCGGAGGGAAGCGACGGTGCCGGCGGCGTCCGCCACATGGCAACCGAGCGCCGTAAACGGCTGGGGCTGCAGTTCGCGAACCTTTCGGACACGCAGCGGGAGGCCGAGCGTCTCAGCGTAAAATATCCGGGCACGCTCGGGCGTCGCGGTGGCAATGAACGCGATGGCTGCGTTCGCCTGAAGCATCGTGTGTCCTCTCGAGTCCCATGATGGTCGGCATAACGCTCCGCTCAGCTGCAGCGACTCTCAACAGACAGCCATGAACGCAAGCGCGGCGGCTCACTTGCTTCGTTCACGCGGCCAGCAGTACCCAGCGTCGTGATGCCCCGGAATCCTCAGGGCCCTGCGGACTGGCGCATCACGGTTCCGTGCGGCGCACAATGGCGCCGTCCGAGGCGACCCGATCGGTGAACACGACGGTCAGCGGCACCGCATCCGCCAGGCCGAGCGCCACGACCCGGCGCTCCCCGTAGTCCCGACGCGTGTCATCGAACTCGACGTAGGTCGCCACGAAAATCTGAGTCGCGAACTCGAAATCGAATCCGCGCTGGGCCAGGTTGCGCTCGCTCTTCGCGGCATCCCAGTCGTAAGTCACGGCTACAACCTACGGCTGTATATACACAGACACAAGGGTGCAGGGCCGTTTAACGCCCAAGTTCTGCTGCGAGCGAACATACAAAATGCGAGCGTAGCGAGTTACAGAAAATCGCTTGTCGGCAGCAACGCACGTTATATGGCCGGCGCGCGATGTGTACGGAACTTCTAGCTGCCAAACGATAGACCGCCGGGCGGAAGACTGAAGCCCGTGAGGTAGGGATCGGGATTGAGCCACTCCGCTGTAGTGCCGCTTACTGCCATCGTGAGGCCAAGAAAGAGGAGCAACAGGCTCCCTTTCGGAGTGTCACCAATCACCCAATGCAGATCCGGGCGCTGCTTGCGAATGTCATCATTGGCGAAACCGATCGGAGCATTGTCGAATTGAACAAACCCACGTCCCAAGACAAACACTCCGTCGATCGACGGGCTCGCGATTGCCGTGCGAGCTTTTCCCGTTACTGGCAACGGCGGAGTGTCTGTGCCTTCAATCTTGTGAAGGGGGTCGATCCAGCCGTGAACGGTTTTCATTTGCGCCGGGCCGTCGTACGCGACAACAAATGACAGAATACTGGGTGGCTGATACCCTGTATGAAACGAGCGAACAACATGCTTCTGAAGCTGCTTCACGCGACGCGCGGCTCGGATGCTCTTTCCGAGTTCCTCCGAGGTGAGCGTTGACTTTACCTCGATGATCGCCACGACCGATTCCGCAAGGAATGCATGGATGCCGCCGCCAAATGCTAGGCGCGGATAGTTCTGCCGATAGAGGACGATATCGATCTGATTGCGCGACTCCCCCGCCTGTGAGGTTGAGTCGATGATCTCACCCGTGCCGATCGCGAGATTCTGGCTCAGGTGACTCTCCAGGTACTCTCGGATGAACGCTTCGCGGGGCGTGCCTTTGTGAAGGCTATGGCCGGAATTGGCCGGGACCCGTGAGATCGCGAGGAGGTGCTCCTCCACGCTATCCATATGCGCCTTCAGGAGCCCCATCGTTCTCCGTTGATCGTGGCCATATAACGAAACAAGTTCTGCTGCGAAGCGGCCGATCGACCGCCGTCCTGATCACAATACGCTGGCCGCTTCGTCAGCAGCAGCTGGCGTTAGGCGACACGCAGAGGCTTAATCCGCGCCACCGCACTCTTGAGTAGTTGCCCGGCATCCCACAGATCGACCGCGCGTTGCGCGTTGAGCCAAAACTCTGCCGTGTTACCGAACAGCTTGGCGAGTCGAAGTGCCATCTCCGGACTGACTGCGCGACGACAGCGGAGCAATTCGTTGATGGACTGGCGTGAGACGCCCACCGCCGCCGCGAGCCCGGTCACCGTCAGTGCGTAATCCGGCAGAAAGTCTTCGCGCAGCATCTCGCCGGGATGGGTCGGCCGCCGCTGCAGCGCGCGGGTGTTCGGGATACTCATGGCGTGCCTCCGCCGTCAGTGATAGTCACAGAACTCCACATCGTACGCATCGCCGTCGAGAAACCGAAAGCAGATGCGCCATTGATCGTTCACCGCAATCGCGTGCTGCCCTTTCCGGTCCGCCTTCAGCGCGTGCAGTCGATTGCCAGGCGGCACCTTCAGGTCGTCCAACGTCGTTGCTAAATGAACATACTCCAGTTTGCGTGCGGCCCGCGTCGCCAGATCCGGTGGGACCCGCTTCGCCGCGCCGGAGATGTAGAGCGCCTCGGTACGCTTGTCCGCGAACGTCTTGATCATAAGACA
>JBBRFQ010000352.1:0-2681 GCA_038224035.1 Gemmatimonadales bacterium | reverse complement strand
CAGCGCGGTGACGGCGCCAAATGACTTCGCCACGTCTTGCACGACCACTGCCCTGTCGGTCGCCATTGATCAGTCCTTGGCGACGGTGGTTGCGGGCGCGATTACCAGTTCGCCCGGCATCCCGATACGCAGCCGACCATCCGGATTGGCCACGATCACGGTGACGGCGTACACCTGCGACACGCGTTCTTCTCGTGTCTGAATCGGTGTTGGCGTAAACTCGGCGGCGTTGGCGATCCACGTCACGCGGGCAGGCAGGGCGAGCAGTTCGCCCGGCGAGTCGTCCACCTGCACCGTGACAGATTGTCCAACGGATAGCGTGCGTAATTGGGCGTCGGAGAGGTAGGCGCGGAGCGTGAGCGAATCGAGCGAGGCGACTTTGAAGAGCGGCGAACCCGGTTGCACCAGCTCACCCGGTTCGGCGTAGCGCATGAGTACAATGCCGGTGATCGGGCTGTACACCCGCGTTCGCTGTATTCGCTCGGTCAGCAGCGATTGTTGCGCCGCGATTGCCTCCGCCTCGGCGGCAAGTGCGCGCCGTGATGCAGCGGCGGCCGACAATTGATCGCCAACAGTCGACGCATCGCGGCGCGTACGGTCCAGCTGCTGTGCTGTGGCGGCACCACCAGCGGCCAGACGCTCGACCCGTGACAGCTCGCGCGCCGCCAGCGCTTGCTGTGTGCGAAGGAGGCGCGACTGCGCATCAACCTCGTCTCGGCGTGCGAGGAGCACGGTGCTCCGGGCGTTCAGTTCCTCGCGTGACCGCCACAGCAACGCAGTGTCAATCGCCCCCACAAACGCGCCCGCGTTCACCCGATCTCCTTCACGAACCGAGAGGGTAAGCAGGGGGCCACCGGCTTCGGCGCTGACCGTGATCTCGGTGGCTTCGAAGCGGCCATTCGCATCGGCCGGTGGTCTGTCGCACGCGAGCGCTGCAGTAGCGATGAGCGTGAGCGCGGTACGACGGAGCATGAGATTGATCGTGCGGGTCATGGCAGGGGGAGACCGAGGGTGGTGAGCAATCGCACGCGAGCGTATGAAAGCTCGACGAGATGACGACGAGCCGCGATGTGGGCAGCCAGCAGGTCGCTTTGCGTGGAGATCCACGCGGCGGCGGTGGTTGTGCCCTCTTCAAACTCGAGCCGGGCAACCTGCTCGATGTGCTCCCGTGCGCTGATCAGCGCACGATCGCGTGCACGCGCCGCGTCCAGCATGCTGATTTCTTCCTGCTCCGCAAACGTGGCGCGCTCGAGCCCCTCAACGAACGCGCGCTCTTCGAGATCGGTCATGCGTTGCTGGAGCCGGGCTTGTTCCGCCCGGCGATCGGCGTCGCCGCGGGCGAACGGACGCCAGGCCGCCCGAATACCGGCGAGGTAGAACGCGTCAGCGTCCGGACGTAGCTGATTGAGTCCGGGCTGTCCCACACCGGCTTGCACGAAGGCACTGACACGGGGGCGCGCGTCGACGGCGGCGGCGCGTCCTTCGAGCTCGAGACGAGCGCGTGTGGCATCGAAGCGCGCGAACTCCGGACGCGTTCTCGCGAGAACGTTTGCGCTCGACGTGACGCTGAGGTCTGCCGCGGGCTGGGCGAGTCCCGTCGCCGTCGCCGGGATGTCTGGCACGCGCAGCCGTGCGGCAGGATCGAAGGAGCGACCCGTCAGATTGGCGAGGGTGCGCAGCGCAGCGCGGTGTCGTGAGGCGACGTCCGCGCGTGCTTCACCGAGGCGAAGCAGTTCAGCACGAATGATGCTCGTGTCGCGCGCCAGCGCTGCACCTTCGCGAACGCGTGCGCCGGCTTCGATCATCCGCTGGTCGAGCAGCGTACGGGTCGCATCCAGCGCATCGAGCTGTTCCTGCTGCAGCAGCGCGGCGAAGACGGCAGCGTTCACATCAAAGCGCAATCGATAGAGTTGCTGCGTGACATCCGATTCGGCTTCGCCGAGTCGGCCGCGCTCGAGGGCACGCCGGGACTTCACCGCACCGGCATCGTAGAGCGGCTGGTCGAGATCGAGTGTGAGCTGATAGCGCGAATACGGCGGTGTTGGGATGCTCGAGCCCGGGATGCGGATTGGCAGCTCGGTCACATCGGACTGGTGCGTGGCCTGCGCGTTTAGTTGCGGCTGCGCAAAGCGATCGGTCGCGAGCACGCGGTCCCGCAACGCCGACGCTTCGCGAAGCAGCGCGGGAGTGTGGCTGCGCGCGTCACGTGCGATCGCGTCGGCGTGCAGTTGTGAGAGCGAGAGGATGTCTTGCGCGCGCGCTGTCGATGGCGCGAGCACAAAAACCGAGACGAGCGCGACGGCACTCCACCAGACCGGCCGTCGCGAACTGAGGCGCCGTGTCGTGCTCATGGGCGCAGCCCCGCGAGAATGAACTCCGGCAACACCGTCGTGCGCTCGTCGAGGAATTCGTCGAAACGTTCGCCGTGGAGCGAGAGCAGGTTGGTAATGAGCGGCCGCAGCACGAACGGCAGGATGATTGCACCGATCAAGGTGACCACGAACTGCTCGACCGAAATGCGACGCATCGTGCCCGCTTTCGCCGCAGCCTCGAGTTGTCGGGCCAGCACGCCGAGCGGCGGCGTGCCGACGGGCGCCAGGATCGCCGTCATGCGCTCCGGTTCCGCGTGGAACTCGGCGGCGAGGAAGCCCGCCAGATAGGGACGCTCGCGGTGAAACGCG
>JBBRFQ010000351.1:0-2689 GCA_038224035.1 Gemmatimonadales bacterium | reverse complement strand
CGCTCGCGGTGAAACGCGATTTGCTCGCGCACGATCTCCCGGACCTTGCCGGCGATTTCGAGCTCGGGGTCCCCGAGGATCCCGAAGATCCGCGGCATGAAGCTCAGCACGTGATGCCTGAAGACAGCATCCGCAAGCGCGGCTTTGGTCCCGAAGTAGTAGTGCAGCAACGCCTTGTTGACGCCGGCCTCGCTCGCAATCTCCTGCGTTCGGGCTTTGGCCGTCCCGGTGCGCAGGAAGACACGATGTGCGGCGGCGAGAATGCGATCCCGGGTATCCGGCTCATCGCCGGCGGCGTGGGGATGATGAAGCGCTTTCGTCACGTGGAAGTGGTCATCGTCGGAGCAGAAGCGGAAAGATGGGGTATTAACCTTTTGGTTAAACCATACGCTTTAACCATATAGTCACTTTATTGCGTTGGCAACCCACCACCAGTCCCGTTCGCTTATCGTGTGGCAACAATCGCCAATGCACGGGCGCCACCGGTTCGAGGCGCCCCCACCTCGCCTTCCTTCCAATTCCCCTTTATGCCTGCTGACACGCCACAGAGTTTCGCGAACCACGCCCGTATGGTGCCGGCCTTTCACTACGTGGCCAGTCCGCTCGGGTTCATCTACGTAGTCTGGAGCCTCTACCGCGTGGCCACGCTGCGCGACAGCAACAGCGTCTATGATCTGGTCGGCGCGCTGGCGCTGTTCGGAGCGCTGGCCTTCTCGCGACTCTTTGCACTCAAGGCGCAGGATCGCGTCATCCGGCTTGAAGAACAGCTCAGACTCGCGCGAGTGTTACCGGCTGATCTCGCCGCGCGTGTGCACGAACTGCGTCCTCGTCACCTCATCGCGCTGCGATTTGCGGGCGACACGGAGGTCGCAGAGCTCACGCGCGAAGTGCTCGCTGGTTCACTCACCGAGCCCAAACAGATCAAGCAGCGCATCAAACATTGGCGCGCCGATCATTTCCGGGTGTGACGTATCGCCGCTTGCATTAGACCGGGTGCCCGCGGGTCAGTGAACCGCGGGCCGAGTATTGTCAGTCGGGCCACACAATCGAGAGCACGTCACCGTACCACTGCACCCGACCCGTGCGATAGGCCTCGATCGTGCCTTGCATCGGGGCGATAAGCTGCGACATCAGCGGCCCACCGCTCCCGCGTCCCCATCGATTCGTGACCGAGCGGATGAACGTGCTCGTGCTGTCCAGCGGCAAGGTGGCCACGTTGGTGTAAAACTTCGGCCACGTGTTGTTGTCCTGAAAGAGATACTGCTCCACGTTGCTGAGATAGAACGTGCCCACGCGCGTGTTGTACTGCCGTAGCCACGCTCCCACCGATTGCAATGCGTGCGAACCCGCAAAGTCCCCGGTGACCGGCACAATGAGATTGCGCTGCTGCATGCTGCGCACGACGCGATACGCCTTCTCGCTACCGACGAAACTGAGATTGGAGCCGGCGCCGTCGTCTTGCCTGAGGAGCGTGGAATAGGTGGGCATGCCGCGCGCTGACATCATCGACGACGGTCCGAACTCCAGCACGAACGAGTAGTTGATACCGGGCCCGGCGATCGCGAACGAACTATCAACGCGACGCATGAGCGCCCAGTCCTCGGCGGCAATCGTGAAACCGTGCGTTTGCGTGAGATGCGAGTGCACGCGACTCCATGTTGATGCCAGCAGCGCGGAATCCATCGCGACACGTTCGTACGCGTCAAGCAGTGCGTCGGCGGAGCTGGACGTATCGAGACCGGCCGGACGCGGTCGCGCAAACAACAGACTCAGAAAGTCGGCCCGCGTTTCGGCGAGCTCGAAGTACGATTTGTACAGCAGATGCAGGGCGAGATTCTGTCGCCGAATATCCACAATGAACGCGATCGACGGTTCAAGCGACGCGAGATAGGTAAAATTCTGTTCGGGGCCGACGCCGAGGTACGCGTGACCGCGTGGCACAATGGCGCGCAGTGGTGCGATGACGTGCTGCCACGTGGTTTCGTTCGAAACGAAGTTCTCACTGCGAAACCAGCCGGCCGGCTCGGAGAGTTGGTTGACGAGGCGCCAGAACATGGTGTCCGCCAACTGCGCGGGTACACGATCGGCTGTTGACGCCGCGGCAGTCGCCGCTTTGGCCGGCGCGGTGGAAACGGCCTGTGCGGCGGCGGACAACGCGGCGCACGCACATAACCCGCCCACGACGAGCATGCGTGCTACGCCCAGACGAAGGGTGCGCTTCATCACGGCATCGTGTGCGCGTAGAGTACGGCTGATCATGCGCCCCTCGGTTGGCCAGCGTCACGGGCCCAGCGCCCGTCGCTTACCTACGCAACATGCGAGGCGCACGCTGCGTTTCAACAGGGGTTCTCCGCAGTGTCGGCACCGCACCGTGCTCAGCCGCGCGATCGAGGGACGGGAACGGGTGCTCCCCTACTACTCGTTTCCCGACATGACCCGTCCGACGCTGGCCTTTGTGGCACCCTGGGAATGCTCGCGATCGGTCGCCAACATTCCATCCGCGCCGCGCGACGACGTCATTGTGGTGCTGCTCGAATCGGTCGCCAAAGGCGCGTCGCTGCCGTGGCATCGCCAGAAGCTGGTGCTCATTCTTGCGGCCATGCGTCACTTTGCCGACGCACTCACGCGCGCCGGCTACACGGTCCGCCTGGAGAATGCGCCCTCATACGCTGAAGGATTGGCGCGCATC
>JBBRFQ010000350.1:0-2693 GCA_038224035.1 Gemmatimonadales bacterium | reverse complement strand
CCCAGAATGGCCGCACACACACTGGCGGCGTAATACTCGTCGCTGCCGAGCACCGGCATGCGCGAGGCCACAAACACACGCGGGAGGGCACACGCGTCCGGAACCACTTCACGCTGCGGACCACCATACGTGAACGGCACGCTCATATCAGGCAACGCCGGCCGGTCACCACCACGCGGCACCGCCCCGAAGTACGTCTCCACCATTGCCCGAGCATCAACCCCGGAAAAATCGCCGGCGATGGTCACTACGGCGTTGTCAGGGGTGTAATACGTACGGAAGAACTCGGCGATGTCCTCCAGCGAGGCCGCGTCGAGGTCGTCCATGGACCCGATCAGCGAGTGGTGAAACGGATGCTCGGGCGGGAAGCAGAGCGCCGGCAGCTTCTCCCACCAGGTCCCGTAGGGCTGATTATCCACACTCCAGCGCCGCTCGTTCTTTACCACGTCGCGTTGCGTGTCGAGCTTTGGTTGGGTCATAGCCGGGAGCAGGCGGGCCATGCGATCGGATTCAAGCCACAGCGCCAGCGCCAGCTGGTTCGACGGCAGCGTTTCGTAGTAGTTGGTGCGGTCGAGCCAGGTGGACCCGTTCAGGGTACCACCAGCACGTTGCACGAACTCGAAGTGTTCATTGGCACCGACGTTTTCCGACCCCTGAAAGAGCATGTGCTCGAAGAGGTGGGCAAAGCCGGTGCGCCCCGTGCGTTCGTTGGCCGAACCCACGTGGTACCACAAGTTGACTGCGACGATCGGCGCCGTGTGATCCTCGGAGAGTACCACCTGGAGACCGTTCGGGAGGCGATAGCTCTCAACGGGGATCTGCATGTTGTAAATTGGAGTGTGTGTCACGCGATGAGGAACCCCGTGCGCCGCATTTCCCTCATTCCTCGGCCCTGAACCTTGGCACCAGCGATGCTTTCTCGATTTTCTGCGACCGCGTGGCCTGCGCTTGCGCTGCTCCTCATACTGGCCGCATGCGACGGTGAACCACTCGTGGCGACCGCTCTGGAAAGCCAGGGAGCCGTGACGTTCACCGGGACCGCGAACGCCGCGCTTCCAACACCACCGGCCGTCGTGATCACCGATCAGCGCGGTCGTGGTCTGGCCAACGTGCTGGTGCGGTGGCAGGTCGCCAGCGGCAGCGGTGCCGTGATCAATGATAGCGTGCGGACCGACGGCTCCGGTGTGGCCACGTCGGGTGGCTGGCAGCTCGGCACCCGGGCCGGTCCGCAAACGCTGTCCGCCTCAGCGCCCGGACTGTCGCCCGTCACGTTTCTCGCGACCGTCACCGCCGGACCGCCATTTGTCATGGCCCGACGCGTGCCGGAGACGCAGGCGACCGTCGTCGGGACGCTGATCGCCGAGCCGCCGTCGGTCAGGGTGATCGATGCGTTCGATAATCTCGTCCCGGGCGCAACGGTGAACTTCCTCGTGCTCGGTGGCGGTGGCAGCATTATTGGCGCGGCACAGCGTACCACCGACGACGCGGGTGTTGCTACCCTCGACGGGTGGCGCATCGGCACCAGCACCTTCGATCAGCAAACCGTGCGCGCCGCCGTATCAGGCATCGCCACGCCGCTGCTGTTTCGCGCGGCCGCAGTGCCCGAAGCGGCGGTGCTCATCGAGCCGGCGTCACCGCTGCAACAAGACGGTGTGCCGGGCATCGGCGTGACGCAACGTCCCACGATGCGCGCCCGCGATCGCTTTGGGAATCCGGCGGGCGGCGTCACGGTGAACTTTACGCCGAGCTCAGGCTCGGGCACCGTGACCGGCAGCGCACGCACCACCGACAATGCTGAAGGATTGGCGCGTGTGGGCACGTGGGTCTTGGGCAGCGAGTCCGCGCAGCAGCTCGTGGCGCGTTCGCCGCAGTTTCCGACTGATTCGTTTGTGTTTCGCGCCAATGCTGTGGCGAGCGTGTTCTTCATTGAAACGGTGTTTCTCAAGGGCGAACCGTCAACGCGCAACCTGCAGGCCGTCGAGCGTACGCTGCAGCGCTGGCGCAGTGTCATCACCGGACAACTCGAACCCGCGCGCGTGATCGCCAACGCCGGCGCTTGCGGACCCGGCGTGCCCGCGCTCGACGAAGTGATTCCCAACGTTCGCATATACATCAACTTCGACAGTATCGACGGCCCGGGTACCATTCTCGGTCGCGCGGGTCCATGCATCATTCGTACGGCCAGTGGGTTGCCGGTGGTAGGCTTCGTGGAACTCGACACTGCCGATTTGGTGAATCTCAACACCAACGGCACGCTGGACGATGTCATGACTCACGAGTTCGGTCATGTGCTCGGCCTGCAGGCGTTCAACTGGGATCGCCGCGGACTCATCGCCGGACGTGGTAGCGCCGATCCCGTGTTTCAGGGCGCCGTGGGACGCGAGCAGTTCGCACTGCTCGGTGGTGCGACGTACTTGGGTATCCCGGTCCCGCTCGAGAACACCGGGGGTCAGGGCACGCGTGATTCACATTGGCGCGTCACCGTGCTGCGACGCGAACTCATGGTGGGCTTCGCGCAGCCCGGTGGCATGCCGCTCAGTCGACTGAGCATCGGCGCACTCGCCGATCTCGGCTATCAGGTGCGGTTCGACAACGCCGAGGTGTTCCAGGTGCCGAGCTTCGGGACGGCCGCCTTCGGGGCGATGGTCATGCCGGGAGCCGGTGCGGTGCACTACGGCAACGACGAGTGGCCG
>JBBRFQ010000349.1:0-2722 GCA_038224035.1 Gemmatimonadales bacterium | reverse complement strand
GGCAACGATGCACACGAACGCGAGACATCGGTGCGGGCCGAGCGCCACGAAGGGCCGCCGCAGTATGTCAGCGACGGCGAGCCCTCGCACACGTTGCCACAGCGACTCCCAGTCGACGAACAATGCATACGCCGCGAGCATCCCGCCAAAACTCACCATGACCCATAACGCGCTGACCGCGTGGAACACGAGCACGGACGCAAACAGAATCCGGCGCGCCGTGGTGCCCGCGAGCAGCAAGACGAACGACAGCTCGAACGCGACCACACCGATCTGCAGCCAGTAACCGATTGATGCGTGTGCAGACAGCCATGGACCGAGCGGATTCGCCCACCATCCCATCACGACGGAATCCACGCTGCGCCGCAGCAGGAGCATGGGGAGCAGGTCGTCGTAGCGCAGCCACGTGCCGTCTCCGGTCACCTTGAACCAGCCGGCCATTGGGAACAACACAGCCAGGAGTATGAGGACGGAACGCACCGTGAGTGCATAGCGCCACGAGTCATTGGCTGGCGAAACCGGCGCTTCGCCCCGTCGCTGTGCACGCCACGCGTCGAGTGAATAGGTGTGCCCCCACCCGGGCGCGACCAACGCCAACAGCGGAATGAACACGATCGGCATCAGATTTCCGTTCTCCACACCGTACTCGCTGAGCAGTGCTTCGCGGATCAGCCCAACAACCAATACCAACGCCGTGCTGACAGGCACGCGAATCCCGGCCGCGAGCAAAATCAGCGAGAACACCAGCAGCACGTCGACACCTTGCAGCAACCCCATCGACGGCGACGCCGGCAACAGCTGCAGGAACGGCAGGAACGGTTCTGGTCCAGACGGTGCGCCGAAGAGGGCACGCAAGTCAAACTCACTCACGTGCCACAGGTAGCTGAGCGCGAATACAATGCGATACAAGCCGTAGCGCCCAGCTGCGTTCGGCAACGGGCGTGTCCACCACCGATCGAACCGGGCGAGCAGCGTGCTCATCGCGGGACTGCGAATTGGTCCACCGGCACAGACATCTCGGGCCGAGCGATGTTCACCGGAGGTACGCGCTCAAGATCGACGGTCCACACCCGCTGAAAGACACGAATCGAGTCGAACGTCGGCGTGCCGAGTTTCAAGGAGATCAACAGTGCCAGATGCTGGCGCGCGGCCGTTCGGGCCGGCGAGTCCTGGCGCGCGGTGGCGGCGTCGATGGTTCCCTGAATCAGCCCGGCCCGCGAGTACTCCACCAACGTCTGCGCCGGCAGCTCGCGCTGCCCACCGTCCCGTAGCGATACGCGCAGATACGTTGCGTTGACTGACGCATCGGGGCGCGCAATGCGGATCGACTCATAGAGCGGCCATCCCGTGATCGGGAAGTAGTGTTCGGATCGGCCAACAAAGAGCAACCCCGCCACGAGCAGACCGAGCACCAGTTGCACCACGCGCAACGTGCTGCGTGACGACACCGTCGGCTCGCCCTCAGTCAAGGACATCGACAAACGGATCGGGCGCGTCAGCATTTGCGCCGAGCTGTCGGGCCAACGCTTCCGTGCTGCGATCGATCGTAAATTCCACCCACAGCGGGAGATGATCCGACACTCGATCGGTTACCTGTCGCGCACCAAGTTCTTTGTACACAGACCCGCGGTAGTCAATCACGCCGGCAGCCCCGCGGCTGAGCAGCATCAGATCGCCCATGAACCACGCGATCTGATCGTAATGCTTTACATCCTGCGCATAGTTCGTTTGCACATCGCGCAGTGGTTCCGGGACGGTGAGACCAGCCGAAATGAACGCCGCGTACAGCGGATCATCCACGCGACGCGCTTCGATGTTGAAGTCGCCGAGCACGATGAGGTTCACCTCCTCGGCGGCGACGGTGCGTGCGCGATCACGGATTTCGCGGGCGGTGAATTGCGCGAGTCGTTCGATCTCCGGGCGGCGGTCGAGCACAGACATTCCGTACCGGATATGCGCCGTGAGCAGCGAGAAGCGTTCACCGCCGGCACGAAAGCCCACCACGTAGGGCGTGCGATCAAACTGCTCACTCGGCTGAAAATCCGCGGCCGGCGAAAGCACGATTTCCCCCGCCAATCCGGACGGTGCAACCCGACGGCGGTCGTACAGGTATCCCAAACGTTCCGAGTTTCCCCGATCACCGCCTGAGACATCGCTCAGGACCAGTCCCCAGTTCGGGCCCAGGAACTCGTCCATGAGGACGCGCAGCGCGATGGTATCACGCTTGATCTCCTGAATCGCGATGACGTCAAAGCGGCGCACGATTTCGGCGATATACGCCAGACTGCGCAAGTTGCGCTTGGGGCTGCCTGGGTTTTCGTCCCAGGACGAATGCAGTTTCCCGAAATGTCTGACGTTCCAGGTGCCGATGATCAGATTCTGATCGGTGTTCCGGAGCGGCAGACCGGAGGCGTCGATACGCCGGCGCAACCGCACGATGTCCTCACACACCACCCGCGGATAGTCGGCGTACGTGTACATCGCAGTGTGACGGCTGTTGGTGGGTGTGCCAGATAGGAACTCAGGCTAAGTTCGTCTCGCCGGCCGACCGGCGCCAGTGAGTGCCAGCGCAAGATCTCGTGGAGCCTTCCCTCACCCTTCGCTACTGCATGATGGCCCATTCCCTGAAGGACAAGGTCGTGCTGATCACCGGACCGGCACGAGGCATCGGCGCGGCCACGGCGCGTGCGCTCGCCTCGCGTGGCGCCCGGTTGTCGCTCGT
>JBBRFQ010000348.1:0-2773 GCA_038224035.1 Gemmatimonadales bacterium | reverse complement strand
ATGCCCGTCGCCACTGCGCAGCCAGCGCGCGCACAACATGGGCGTCAAAGTGAGCGACACAAACCCCGACACGAGAATCGCCACTCCGATGGTCACCGCGAACTCCTGAAACAATCGTCCCACAAGTCCCGGCATGAACATGATGGGGATGAAGACGGCGACCAGCGACAAGGTGATCGAGAGAATTGTGAAACTGATTTCCCGCGACCCGTCGATCGCCGCCTGCATGGGTGTTTTACCCATCTCGAGGTGACGCACGATGTTCTCGAGCATCACGATGGCGTCGTCCACCACAAAGCCCACCGACAAGGTCAGCGCCATCAGCGTGAGATTGTTCAGCGAGTAGCCGAGCGCCCACATCACGCTGAACGTGCCCACGATCGAGAACGGCAGCGCCAGTGACGGAATGGAGGTGGCGCGCACGTTGCGCAGGAACAGAAAAATCACCAGGATCACGAGCCCAAGCGTGAGCACCAGCGTGAACTGCACGTCGTGCACTGATTCGCGAATGCCAACCGCGCGATCGAAAATCGGCTCGAACTGAATGGAGCTGGGCAGCTGCTCCTTGAGCAGATCCACGCGCTCCATGACGGCGTCGGCGACTGCCACCGTGTTGGTGCCGGGCTGACGGACAATCGCGAGCGCGATGTTCGTGCGACCATTCACGCTGCTCGCGACACGATTGTTCTGCACGTCGTCGAGCACGTCGCCCAGATCGCCGAGTCGGACTGGCGCGCCGTTTCGGTACGCGACAACGAGCTGACGGAAGGCCGCCGCACTCTGAAGCTGACCCGTGGCTTGTACGGTGAACGACTGATTCGGACCCATCAGCACACCGGCCGGCAGATTCGAGTTGCCGTTCGCCACAGCCGCCTGCACTTCGTCAATCCCGATTCCACGAGACGCCAACGCGCCCGGGTCGAGCTGAATGCGCACGGCGTACTTGGCCGATCCGTACACCTGCACCTGCGCCACGCCTTCGATCGTGGAGAGACGCTGCGCGAGAAACGTCTCGGCCCACTCGTTGAGCTCCGTGCGCGAGAGCTGATCCGAGTTCATGCTCAGAATCAGGATCGGCGACGCGTCGGAGTTGGACTTGCGATACGTGGGCGGCTGAATGCCATCGGGCAGGCTGCGCAGCGCACCGGCAATGGCGGCCTGCACATCGTTCGCCGCGCCGTCGATATCGCGCGAAAGCGTGAACTGCAAGTTGATGTTGGTCGAACCCTGCGTACTCTGCGACGAAATGCTCTCGATGCCGGGAATCGTAGCCATCGCCTGCTCAAGCGGCGTGGCCACCGACGACGCCATGACTTCCGGACTCGCGCCTGGCAAGTTGGCGCTCACCGAGACCGTGGGATAGTCGATCGTTGGCAGATCACTCACCGGAAGATTCCGATACGTGAAGATGCCGAAGACAAGGATGGCCAGCATGACGAGCGTCGTCATGACCGGCCGGCGGATCCATGGCCCACTCAGATTCATGGCGTACTTCCCGCAGTGCGTGTGGAATCAGCGGGCGACGCGCCGGCGGGAGCACTGCCCCGCACCTGCACCTTCGCCCCGTCGGCGATGCGCTGCTGTCCATCGATGATGAGGCGCTCACCACCTGACAAACCGGCGGTGACGATGGATCGATCCCCGATCTGTCGCCCGAGCGTCACCGGGACGCGCGTGGCGTTGCCTTCGGCGTTCACCGTGAACACGAACATGCCCTCACCCGCAGACATCACCGCGCTCGCCGGCACGGTGACCACATTGCTGTCGACCGCAAGTTCGAGCGACACCTGCACGAACTGACCGGGCCACAGCGCACCGTCGTTGTTCGGCACGCGCGCCTTGAGCGTCACCGCACCCGTGCTGCGATCAATGGCGTTGTCAACGAATGCCAGCGTTCCCTGAATCACACGAGCCGTGTCGCCCGCGGCCGAACGAATGCGCACGGGCAGCGGCTTGTTCGTCCCACCACGCGCGCGCAACTCGGCAAAGTCCGACTCGGGAACCGCGAATCGCACCAGGACTGGTCGCACCTCGTTGATGGTCACCAGTGCCACGTCGGATTGTGCGCGCACCAGATTGCCTTCGCGAAACGCCAGCTGCCCGGTGCGTCCCGAAATCGGTGCACGCACGGTGGCGTTATTGAGATCAAAACGCGCCCGCTCCACGGACGCACGATCCGCGGACACCGTGGCGGCGAACGCACGCACATCACCCTGAATCTGATCGTACTGCTCGCGCGTGACATACCCATTCTTGGCGAGCGTTTCATACCGTGTGGAATCGATTCGCGCGCGCGTCAGCTGCGCTTCATCGCGCGCGAGTACGCCCTGCACCCGCTCGAGTTCGGCGGCAAACGGTCGTTTGTCGATCTCGAAGAGCACCTGGCCCTGCTGGACATCGTCTCCCTCACTGAAGGCGACACGCGTGAGTTGGCCGGTGACCTGCGGTTGCACGGCGACAAATCGATTGGGTTCGACCTCGCCGTTCGCCGCAATGATATAGGGCACCGCGCCGTTCTCGACCATACTCACCGCCACGACCGGTGTCGGCCGCTGCGGGCGAGGGGGCTCCTTGCAGGCAAAGAGCGTTGACGAGGTGATCAGCAAAACGGTAGCGAACAGTGGGCGCTGAGCAAGCGGCCGCACGGAGCGATCAGACATGGCTGGACGGCAAGGGAAATCCGCCGCAGCGGCGGTGCATCAGGAGAAACCCTGTACGCTAACGCAAACGGGGCGCCATTGGTTGGCGCCCCGTGGGTTTCCGTCTCGGCCAG
>JBBRFQ010000347.1:0-2782 GCA_038224035.1 Gemmatimonadales bacterium | reverse complement strand
AGTGTACGGTTCACGGTTAGCGGTAGATCACCGTGCCGGTCAACGGGAACCGCAACTCCCCCGCTACGCACGTCGCCCGTACCGTCCAGATCGCGCCTTCAGTTAACGGTACGAGTGTACGGTTCACGGTTAACCGTAGATCGGCCAACCACAGCGCCCGTCGCCGCCGTGAGGGCTGAACCGTAAACCGTCAACCGTTCACCCTCACCGTGAACCGAAAGCGCGATCCCAAACACCCGGTACCCCGCCAGTAAATGCCGTGAGCAGTAACCGTCAACCGTTCACCCCCACCGTCAACCGAAAGCTCAATCCCGTCGGCCCGCGACAACGGCAGTAGCGGCCGGGATACCGTTGTACGGGCAACTCCCGCGCGACGCCCGTCGCGCGTACCGTGGGGATCGCGGGGTTGGTTGACGGTTTGGGTGGACGGTTGACGGTTAAACTGCTCACGGCTGCTACGAGCATGTTCGCGTGCCGGCCGGATCGCGCCTTCGGTTGACGGTGAGGGTGAACGGTTGACGGTTCACGGTAGATCGGCCGACAGCAGCGCCCGTCGCCGCCGTGAGGGCTGAACCGTGAACTGTAGACCGTTCACTCGTGCCGTGAACCGAAAGCGCAATCCCCAACACCCTGTACCCCGCCAGTAAATGCCGTGAGCAGTAACCGTCAACCGTCCACCCCCACCGTCAACCGCCCCCAATCTCAGCGCCGACTATGTTACATCTGTCACCCGGCTGCTGCAGCGCGCCTCGAGCCCGCGCCAGCCCCGATCGTTGCCCGCTGTCGGCGCGCCCCCTCTCCACCCCGTAATGCGAATCGTCTGTACAACGTTGGTCCACGCCGCTCTCGGGGCCGCCGTGCTCTCCCCTGCGTCCTCAGCCGCGCAGGGCCGCGCCATGACCTTCGACGATTTCGCGGCGATGCGCATGGTGTCCGATCCGCACGTGTCCCCCGACGGACGGTTGGTGACGTACACCGTGCGCACGACGAATGTGGCGGCGAATCGCCGTATCGCCCGCACGTTCATCATGCCGGCCGATGGTAGTGCACCAGCGCGCGGATTTCCCGATGACACCACCCCCGTCGCCGAGGCGCGGTTCAGCCCCGATGGGCGCCGCGTGGCGTATGTGCATCAGGGACAGTTGTGGGTGAGCAATATCGACGGCACGGGACGGCGCGCGCTCACGCGCCTGTGGGGCGGCGCATCCGGACCGCGGTGGGCGCCGGGCGGCGATCGCCTCGCGTTCTCGTCCCGCGTGTATCCCGGGTGTGCGACTGACGCGTGCAACGCCGACTCGGCGCTGCGCATGGATCGTTCGGCGTCGCGCGCGCGCGTGTACGACCAGTTGTTGTTCCGCCACTGGGACCGATGGGACGACGGCACCCGCTCGCACCTGTTCGTGGTGGACCTCGCCCGCGCGGAAGCGCGTGACGTGGTGCCGACACTCCAGATGCATGTCCCCCCGATGCCCTTCGGTGGCCCTGAGGCGTACGACTGGTCGCACGACGGGCAGGAGTTGGCGTTTGCCGCGCGCGTCGAGAGCGCTGACGCCGCGTGGACCACCGACATCAACATCTTCACGGTGCCCGCGTTCGGCGGCACTGCATCGGTGATCACGTCGGGGAATCGGGCGTCCGATCAGCAGCCCGTGTACTCGCGCGATGGACGCTGGATCGCGTATGCCGCGCAGCGACGGGCCGGGTTTGAGGGCGACAAGTGGCGTCTGATGTTGTATGACCGCCGCACGCGCACCAGTCGTGAGATCGCGCCGGGGTGGGACTTTCACGCCGAACGCTTCTACTTCACGCCGGATATGCGTTCGTTGCTCGTGGAGACACAGGACGAAGGTCGCACCGCGCTGTGGCGCCTGACGATCAGTGAGGACGGACTGCTCGACGGCAACCCCGAGCGGTTGATGCGCACGAACAACTCCACGCAATCGTCGCTGGCGTACCAGTACGGAAATGATGGCGCGATCACGTTGGTGTGGATACGCGACGCGATGCATCGACCGCCCGACTTGTGGACGGCGCGCTATTCGACCATCGGCCTGCGCAACGCACGCCAACTCACGCGCGAGAACGACGGGTTACTCGCGCAGCTCGACTTGCGTCCGGCGCAGGACATCGAGTTTACGGGGGCCGGTGATGTGCGGGTGCACGGCTTCGTGGTGCGTCCGCCCGCGTTTGACAGCACGCGAAGCTGGCCGCTGTTGCTGCTGGTGCACGGCGGTCCGCAGGGGGCGTGGCTCGACAGCTGGAACGCACGGTGGAACGCGCAGTTGTTCGCCGCACCGGGAATGGCCGTGTTGGCGCTCAATCCACGCGGCTCTACCGGCTACGGACAACAGTTCGTTGACGAGGTGTCGCGCGACTGGGGCGGCAAAGTGTATCAGGATCTGATGCGCGGCGTGGATACCGCGCTCGTGCGTTTTCCGTGGCTTGATTCGGCGCGCCTGGGTGCGGCCGGTGGTTCGTTTGGCGGGTACATGGTGAACTGGATGAACGGCAATACCCGTCGCTTTGCCGCGTTGGCGTCGCACGCCGGCATCTTCAATCTGTCGCACATGGCCAGTGCCACCGACGAGCTGTGGTTCACCGAATGGGAGTTCGGCGGCGCGTGGTGGAATCGTCTCGCTCAGCAGCAGAGTTACACGCGGTGGTCGCCACACTTGCTGGCCGGGCGCATGCGCACGCCCACGCTGGTATTGCACGGCGAGCAGGATTTTCGCGTGCCGTATACCGAAGGCACCGGACTGTTCACCGCGCTGCGGCGACAGCG
>JBBRFQ010000346.1:0-2811 GCA_038224035.1 Gemmatimonadales bacterium | reverse complement strand
GCGCTCGGTCGCAAGCTGCTCAAGGTGCTCGTGTTTCCGGTGAGTGATGCACTGCTCAACAAGCCGGCACGGGTGCTCGCCGAACGGTGGGAAGCGAACAACCGCACGTATGGCCTGCGTCGCTTCACGCCCGACAACTATCGCCTGCCAACCGGTACGCCGGGTGAACGCGACGCGCTCGCGCTCACCCGTGACGATGCCTCCGCACTCACCGCAGGGCGGGCACTGATGTTCGTACACGGCACGTTCAGCACCGCGCACGGCGCGTTTCACGACATGCCGCCTGAACTGATGCAGGAGCTGCACCAACGCTACAACGGTCGCGTCTTTGCGTTCAATCACTTTTCGCTGTCGCACGACCCCATTGAGAACGTGCGACAGTTCAATACCATGCTGCAACAAGTGCTGCCGTCTGGTGCGCTCGATGTGGACATCGTGGCGCACAGTCGGGGCGGCCTGGTGGCGCGCACGCTCGCCGACGGTGGCGATGCGTTCGGGCTCGATACCAGCCGCATCAATGTGCACCGCGCCGTGTTTGCCGGTGTTCCCAATCAAGGCACGCCGCTCGCCAAGCCGGATCACATGATCGAAATGATTGACCGGCTCACCACGGGACTCAACGTGGTTCCGGCTGGCGGTGTCGCCGACCTCCTCGAAGGGTTGCTCATCGCGGTGAAGATCATCGGGCACGGCGCACTCAAGGCGCTCGCCGGTCTGCGTTCCATGGACCCCGACGGCGACTTCATCAAAACGCTCAATCGACCCGGGCGCCGCCACGACGGATTTCTGGCCATCGCCGCCAACTACGAACCACAGGACTCGGGTCTCAAATCACTGGTAGGTCGCGCTGCCAACTCGGTGGTGGATCGCATCTTCGAAAAAGCCGGCAATGATCTCGTGGTCCCGGAAAGCGGTGTCTACGATGTGAATGGATGCGACAGTTTCCCCATCATTGATGATCGGTGCCTGCGTTTGCCGACCACGGCCGGCATCATGCATACCGGAATGTTCGGGCATCCCGAGGTCGCTGCGCGACTGCGCGACTGGTTGGTGTAGCAACGCCTGTTGGCTCAAGGCTCACGACCGTTTCTCCGTTCACACGTGGCGGTGCGCTTCTCCGCCTCCGCTCGCTGTTCCACCAACAGGCGCTGGCGATAGTCGACCGGGATACACGCGGTGGTGCGCTCGCCGACGCGCCTGAGCAGCGACGCGGGATTGAGATCCCAGCGTCGGTAGCGTGCGGTGCCCAACTGCGGTGACGCCGTCAACGCCGAATCATCTGGCGGCCGAGCCGCCATGGGGAGCGCGTCTTCAACCAGCAGGGCCAGTGAGACGACCATCTGCGAGCCCGCTACGTGCACGGTGGTCACGTGCGGACTCTGGATCGACGCGGGCAGCGGTTCGGGGTGCGCCAGCTCTGTGCTCTGGTACTGCTCGAATACTTTCCACAACCGAACCACGCCGTTGCGACTCGTGCTCACCAGAAGCGAATCATTCTCGCTGAAGCTTACCTGCAATACCTCCTGGCGATGCGCCTCGAGTAACGTGTCCGCGTAAATGATGGAGTCGGGCCACGCGGGGTCGGCGAGGAATGAGGGAAGCGAGTACACCTCGACGCTCTTGTCTGTGGAACCGGTCGCGAGTCGCCGTCCGTCGTGACTGAAGGCCGACGTCGTGATGTTGTACTGTGATCCGAGCAACTGTACCGCGCGATGCGCCCCACGCATCTCGATGAGGAGTGCGCGATTGCCCAATCCGGCCGCATAGAGCGCCGATCCGTCCGGACTGAACTGCAGTGCGGTGATGTCGGCGATGGAGTCAGGGGGGTACGTCCAGGTGCTGTCGGGTGTAATCAGCAGCAGTTTGTTGCACCACGCGGCGATCTGTGTGCCATCATGCGAGACGGCCACCTGCGTGATGAAGTCTTCGCAATCGGCGATTTGTTGTTCGATGATGCGTCCGTTCGCGTCGGCGCGCGTGAGGCGACCGTCGGCGTGTGTCATGACCAGCGACTGTCCGTCGCCGCTGAAGACGCCGGCAACAACCGATTCGGACACGTCGCCGAAATCGATCGGGCGCGGCGCACTGGTGTCGATTGTCCACCAGTGTGGGCGCAACGAGCCGAAGTAGAGCAGCAGCGCCGATCGGCCGTCAGGCGACACCGTAATGTCCTGGAGGCCGTTTTCCCACGGGTTGAACATCAGGCGGGAGATGACGGGTTGGCGATTCTCTACCGTGAACTGGGCGAGCAGCGTGCCGCTGGCAAACGCGGTCACCGCAACCGCGCCGTTGCTGGAAAGCCCCATACCCAGCGGTGTGCCAAGCGCCGTCACGGGGGTCAAGCCGCCCCAGTCATCGGGTGTGTCCCAGACACGCAGCGTGCCGTTGAGATCGTGCGTCGCGAAGCGCGTGCCATCTCGCGCGATGTGCAGCGAAAGAATATCCGCTCGATGACCAAGCAGCGGGACGGCGCGCGACGTATCCCCGACCGGCGTCCACCGGCCGGTGCGATCGCCTGACATCGAAATGACCGCCTGCGAGTTCGAGGAGAACCCGACCTGCACGTTCTGCGAATGCGCAGCCATTCTCCACTGGAGCGAGAGATCGTGGAGGGAGCGCAGCTCAACCACACCGGTCGCGGTACCCACCGCCAACCACGCGCCGTCCGGGCTGAAAGCGGCGCTCGCCGCGAGTTGTGTGTCGATCGTGCGCGGGCCACCTTCGCCGCTGCGCTGATACACCCAGGTCGGGCTGTGAAGCCCACCGAGCAGCACGGACGCGCCGTCGGGACTGAACACCACGAAATCGGGC
>JBBRFQ010000345.1:0-2813 GCA_038224035.1 Gemmatimonadales bacterium | reverse complement strand
TTCCGCTTCGTAGCCGTACGCGACCGCTTCGTCAGCCACCACCGGCATCTGCCCCACCTCGGCGTTCTGTTTCTCCACGAGATCTTCGCCGGACTTGCCCTTCACCTCGCGTGAGAAGAACAGGTCGAGCCCCGACTCCAGCGAGTTCCAGCGCATTGAGTATTCAGGACCGAGCAGCTCCGCACTCAGCCGCAGCCCCGGCCCTACAAAACTCCAACTCGTGGTGGCCTCGCCAATCGCGATGTCACCGCCCGGCCCTTCGAACTCGATGTTGACGCTCGCAAAATCCTCCGACGGTGTTTTGCTGTAGTCGACGCCCATCGACTTCTTAAGCTGCTTTGCGTAGGCCGGCCGAGTCCACTTGAGCGACGCAATGTGTGCGGTGATGCGCTTGGGGACCAGCGTACTCAGTGCTTCGCCTGGACCGGTGAGCAGGTGCCGCACCACGAGCACGGAGTGACACATCATGTCGTTGAGCACACCACCACCCTGCATCGCTCCACTCCAGAACCACGGCATGTGCGGGCCGCTATGTTCTTCCGCTGCGCGCGCGAGGTACGGACGCCCCGTTGTTGCTGCACCTCGCTTCCACAGCAGCTCGTGACCACGCACGATTTGCGGCGCAAACAGTTGGTTCTCGAGATACCCGTGCATGATGCCGGCCGATTCCACGAGATTGAGCACCTGCTTCGCTTCGGACACGGTGCGGCCGAGCGGCTTTTCGCAGGCGATGCCGCGCAGCGTACCCTTGCCGCTGCGCACAGCCTCTACGATTTCCGTGACGTTCTCAATGCGCGCGTGATTGGGCCCGTTGAGCCAGATCGCACCGATGGCGGGATCGGCCACCATCGCGGTGATGCTTTTATACGCGCGACACTCGCCCACATCGAGCTCGCGCGCAAACATCGCGGCCGACGCGGCATTGCGCGGATTGGGACTCCACACGCCCAGCACATCCGCGTCGCGCACGCCACGAAACGCCTGCATGTGAAACCGTGTGTTGAACCCGGAACCGATGAAGCCAATACCAAGCCGCTCGCTCATTTGGTGGCTCCGATATGCTTGAGCACCTCGGGCGGACAGCCGGTCCACGCCATATTCGGCATGTTGCCCTGATAACCGAGATCACGCACGCCGATCAGGCTGCTGAAAAAGCCGGTAGCTGTGAGGTCGCGAAACGCGTTGAAGAACCGCACACCCGCCGCATGTTCCGGCTTGGCCCGGCGCGGCCACGCGATGTCTTCTATGATGGCCGTCTGCTCGGTCACGGTGATGTCCGGAAACGGCTTGCCGTAACGCGACCGCGACTCGGCGTTCAGCCAGCCAAGGCCACTGCGCATGCGCGCGCGGTTGTCCGTGTACTCCAGCATGATAAAATCCATGAACTCCGGTACGCCAGCGTCGGTGGCGCTGCCGGATCGCTCGTCGCGTGGAATCACCAGGTCCACAAGCACGCGCACAGTCCGCCATTCAAGCGCGTTGAAGAACGCGGGCACGAACACTTCCGGCTGGTCAGCCATCATCACACCGGCGGCGCGCTGCGCGGCCGCGCCCACATCATCGGCAGCCAACGACCACGTGCCGAGCGGCAGGGTGGCCATCAGCTTGAGCATGTCGCGACGTTCCATCAGAGTGCCCCTGCTCGGCGCTGATACATGATGTACTGACTTGTGCGCATGGCGAGCGCCATAATTGTCCACGTAGGATTTTTGTCGGCCTGACTCACAAACGGTCCACCGTCGGCCACGAACACATTCTTGCAGTCCCACGCCTGACAGTTGGCGTTGAGCGCGGAGTCGCTCGCGCTTGCGCCCATGCGCACCGTGCCCAGTTCGTGAATGATCTGGCCACCGGTTGCGATACCGTATCCCTGCTCGCGCGTGGGCATGCTTGAGAATACTTCGCCCCCCATATCAGCGACGAGCGCGCGGAAGGTCTCCTGCATGTGCTTGACCTGATTGTATTCGTGATCGCTCCACTTGAAGCTGAAGCGCAAGACCGGAATGCCGTACTGGTCTTTCACCTCCGGATCGAGCTCGCAGTACGAGTCGGCGTTGGGAATCATCTCGCCGCGCCCGGAGAAACCGATCGTGGTGCCCCAGTACGTGCGATAACTGTCCTTGAGCGCTGCGCCATACCCGCCGCCATCGGGATATGACTGAATGCCACCCATGAATCCGTAGCTTGGCATGCCGCGGCCGCCCCACACTTCAATGTGGTACCCGCGCGGAAAATCGAGCTTCTTGTTGTCGAGCCACCACGGCATGTAGACGTGTCCACCGCCCACACCATCGCAGTTGTGCGCTGGCGCCGACTTCATGCTCGGAATGAAACCCGCCACGTCGGTGCCCGTGCTGTCAGTGATGTACTTACCGACAATACCGCTTTGATTGGCGATGCCCTGCGGGTGGTGTGTCGACTTGGAGTTGAGCAGAATGCGCGAACTCTCGCAGCTCGATGCCGCGAGCACCACAATCTTCGCGCTCACATGCTCGTCGAGTCCCGTGGTTTTGTTGATGTAGCTCACGCCGTTGGCCAGGCCATCGTCACCGACGCTCACCGCGCGCGCCATCGCATTCGTGATGATCTCAAGCTTCCCCGTCTTTTGCGCTGGAAAGAGCAGCACATTGGGTGCGGAGAAGTTGGAGTTGGTCATGCAGCCACGATTGCATTGCCCGCAATAGTGACACGCGGCGCGATCGTTGTGCGGCTTGGTGATGATCGACAGCCGCGCCGGAATGCACGTGACGCCCTGACGCTTCGACGCCTCCATCACGAGCCGTTCGTAGCAGCGCGGCGCCGGCGGTTCGTGA
>JBBRFQ010000344.1:0-2822 GCA_038224035.1 Gemmatimonadales bacterium | reverse complement strand
CTGGCCGTGCTCATTCCGGGGCTGGCCGTCTCCGTCCGTCGGTTGCACGACAGCAACCGCAGTGGCTGGTGGTTGCTCCTCATTTTCATTCCACTCTTAGGCGGCCTCACGCTGCTGGTTTTCATGTTCCTCGGCAGCACGCCCGGCGACAATCGCTTCGGTCCGAACCCCAAGGGCGAGTAATCGACGCCCGCGACTACGCGGCAGCGGACTGTTGTTTTCCGAACACCCGCTTGCCGAGTGTCACTACCGCCACAACCAGTCCACCGGCCACGATTCCCACCACCGCGTCGAGCAACGTTTTCACAATCGTGCCCATCACGCCGGTGCCGACCGCCTCGACCAATCCGTCAAGGACATGTTCGATCGCGGGTATGCCATGCACGATGATGCCACCGCCTACCATGAACATCGCGGCCGTGCCCACCACAGAAAGCGTCTTCATGAGCATCGGAGCAGCGACGAGAATGCCGGCGCCAATCTTTCGTTTGCTCGCAGCACCGCCATTGTCTCCCTCGGACTTGTGCCACTTGAGGCCGAGATCATCGAGCTTGACGATACCGGCCACAAGCCCGTACACCAGCACCGTAATCGCGATGGCGAGAAAGCTGAGCGCTGCAATCTGACGGCTCATCGGCTCGGACGACATCGTGCCGAGCGCAATCACCACAATCTCCGCCGACAGGATGAAGTCAGTGCGAATGGCGCCCTTGATGCGATCCTTCTCGAGCGCGACCAGATCAATCGCCGGGTTCGCGAGCGCGGCCACACGCTCGGCGCGACGCGGTTCATCGTGTTCGCGCGAGTGCAGGAACTTGTGGAAGATCTTCTCAAAGCCTTCGTAGCACAAAAACAAACCGCCAAGCATCAACAGCGGCACAATTGCTTTCGGCACGAACGCGCTGATCAACAGCGCGGCAGGCACGAGAATGAGCTTGTTCAGGAACGATCCCTTGGCCACCGCCCACACCACCGGCAGCTCGCGATCGGCCTTGAGCCCGCTCACCTGTTCTGCGTTCAGCGCCAGGTCATCGCCCATCACGCCGGTGGTCTTGCGCGCCGCCACCTTGCTGAGCACGGCCACGTCATCAAGCAGCGTGGTGATATCGTCGAGCAGTGCGAGCAGGCTGGAGGCCATGAGAGGGGTCGCGGGAGAAAGGTGCCGGCAGAATTCGGCGTCCGGTCGCATGCGCTCACGACCCAGCACTAAACAAATGCCATGCCTGAAGGAACGCGAGAGGGTACCCGCTGTTGACGGCCACTCGTCCACTGCTGAGCTTAACCATACTGTTCGCCGTAGTTGCCGCCTTTCCCCTGCCACACGTTCCGTGACCACTCCATACGAACTCCTCGATCAACTGCAGGCCGACCTGTCGCGCGCCGAGCCCGATGGCGACATCACCGGCGTTGATCGTCGCCAGTTCATGTTCTACTCGCTCGTGACCGCCGCCGCGACGACGTTTGGCGCCAGCGCGGCGCAGGCACAACGGGGACATGTGACGGGCGTTACCAGCGAGCTCAGCGACCGCGTGGTGCGATCGCTGCTCGCGCAACCGACGCTCGGTCCGCTCGGCAACGGCGAAGCACCGGCGCTGCAGTTCCAGCCGTATCCGGGCGGCACGGGCGCCGCGATCGAGCGAATGGCGCGTGAGCGTGGCTACCCGGCGTTCGAGCGCACCGTGTTCACGGTGGAACCATTCAGCGGCGCCGTGCCCACGTCCGCTGATGACATTGCGTTCTTGCCGGCGCACCGACTCGCCGCACTCGTCAAGGAACGCAAGATCACCTCGGCCAAACTCACCGACATTTATCTGACGCGTCTCAAGGCCCTGAATCCCACGCTGCTCTGCGCCGTGACGATCATGGAGGCGCAGGCGCGCAAGGAAGCGGCGCAGGCTGACGCAGAGATCGCCGCCGGCAACTATCGCGGCCCGTTGCACGGATTGCCGTATGGTGTGAAAGACTTGTTCAATACGAAGGGCGTACCGACCACCTGGGGCGCGGCGGATTTTCAGGATCGCATTATTGACGAGGACGCCGAGATCGTGGTGCGGTTACGCAACGCCGGCGCGGTGCTCATCGCGAAGTTGTCAACGGGATTGTTTGCGCAGAACGATCAATGGTTTCGTGGACGCACCAACAACCCGTGGAATCTGACTCAGGGATCGAGCGGTTCCTCGGCGGGCCCCGGATCCGCAACGGCCGCCGCGTGCGTGGCGTTCAGCATCGGCACCGAAACACAGGGGTCGATTGTCTCACCGTCTATTCGGTGCGGCGTGAGTGCGCTGCGTCCCACGTTCGGTCGCGTGAGTCGCTCCGGCGGCATGGTGCTCGCGTGGAGCATGGATCGCGTGGGCCCGATGTGCCGCACCGTGGAAGACTGCGCGATGGTGTTCAACGCCGTGCATGGTGTTGATGAGACCGATCCGTCAACGATTACCACGCCATTTCAGTACGATCGCAACATTGATATCGCGTCGCTGCGCATTGGTGTTGATGGCAACGCACCGAAAGAGTTTGTAGACGGACTGCGCGCGATCGGTGTGCAGCCCCGCGAAATCACGGCGCGTCCAACCGTCGCTGGTTCGGGAAGTGGCCTCAATGCGGAATACGCCGCCGCGTTTGATTCGTACGTGCAGCGCAAGGCCAAGGAGATTGGACTCGATCTCAACACCGTGCCCGCGCCCGGCGCCGCACAGGCACCGGCCACGCCACCCACGACACCGCCGGATCCGATGGCGCCGGCCGACTGGAATCCGCGCTTCGTAACTGGCCGCCGCACGCTCGCGTTCGAGTTTCTGCAACAGCAGCGACGTCGTTAC
>JBBRFQ010000343.1:0-2863 GCA_038224035.1 Gemmatimonadales bacterium | reverse complement strand
GTGTGGTTTGGGTCTTCGAGCCAGTATTCGCCGCGCACCACGTTCCCCGACGCGCGTCGACGACTCTGAATCTGGTCGGGGCGGAGTTCGAGACGGGCACCGGAAACCGTTCGCAGCACCAACGTCGCACTGTCTTCGCGTGCGACGGTTCCAAATATCACGGAACCGTCCGTGAGCCGGATCTCGAGAACGGCCGCCGAGTCGGAGACGGGCGTGCGGCTGGTATCTGTCTGCGCGGCGGCCGGTTGTGCGCGGGTCGCACACAGCAAGAGTCCGAGCAGCAGCAGGGGGGTCCTGGACATGAACGTTTTATTTGAAGGGGACAGCGAGCGCGACGACGTCACACTACCCGCGGTGTCCCTACCCTGCTATACGTCACGTGGCGTAGGAGGCATGCGCCGCGCGGAGGCTCCCTGAATATCAGGCTGCCGTTCGACGATACGATTGCGGATCGGCACGGTTGCGTTCCTCATGAGTCCGGTTGGCTCGCGCTGCGGAAGTGCTGACACGCGAGGGGCAACGCACAAATCGCCCTTGGGGTGAATGGTCAGTGACGAGCCAATCCGCGATGTTGACAATGTCGCCGTGTTCTGATGTCCGGCGCACGCCGTGCTTGCCGTTGGCGCCGCCGCAGTCGATGTCGTGCTCGGCGAGTACGGTGCCAAAGACTGTGCGTGCTCTTCCGGTATCTCGAACTCCCGAGCTGAAACCGCTATTTGCGTGAATACGGCGCTATGATCGCACACCTCGCCGACCAGGAGGTCGCAATGTACGTCGCACACCGAGTTCTTTCTCATATCTCTCCGCGCGCAGTATCGGCGCTAGCGGCACTGTCACTCGCAGCCTGCGCGAGCGGATCCAGCGGTTCCAGCGGAACGACACGCATGGAGTCCGCCGGTACTCTGGAAACCGCCCGCGTGACAACGAGTGCGATGGTGGCGGCCTGGCCCGCGAAGCAGCGGGAGACCGTAGCGACCCTCACTGCCAAGTACGGGGAGCCCACGGTAACCGGCGACCGCATGCTCGCGTGGTATGGCACTGGCCCGTTTGTGAAGACGGTGATCACACGCGACGAGGTTGCGCACAACTTCCCGATGGCGCATGTCGACTACCTTACACAGACGGTGAAACACCGCGTGCCCGCCGATAAGCTGGCCGACCTGTACGAGTATGACGGCAGCGTGTACTACCATCGCACACGCGGCGAACTCTCCGCGCAGTGTGACGTCGAGGAGATGAACGCGCTGGCGCTCAACCTCGCGCACGACGTGATCACGGGGAAGCGCACGCCGGCCGACGCACGCGCGTTCTACGCGAAGACGGCGATGGCGTTCAAGCAGGGCGACAAGTCGAGTCCCTACGTCCAGGGGCTGATGTTCCAGCCCGAGCCGAACGCAGCCGACCCCGACAAGCCGTACTCGATGTGAGGACGGTCGCGTGATGAGCGAACATTTGCGGTCGCCGAGCAGCTCGTGATGCGTTAACGCCAGTGACGGAGTGCAAGCGTCCAGTCACACATCCGTTGATTGGACGCCGGGCGGTTTTTCAAGGAGCAGACCGATGGCCAGCATCGAATTGGGTACCTACCTTCGCGGCAACAGCGTGCAATACCACGAGTGCCTCGAAGCGTGCGTGAAGTGCCTCGTGGCGTGTGAGATGTGTTCCGACGCCTGTCTGGACGAGAAAGACATCGCCATGATGCGAGAATGCATCCGGCTCGACCGTGATTGTGCCGATGCATGCGCAGCGGCCATCCGGGTGATGAGTCGGGGCGGGCCGCTCGCCGCGGCACTCTGTCGGGCCTGTGCGGAGGCGTGCGACGCCTGCGCAGCGGAATGCGAGAAGCACGCGAGCATGGCCGAGCACTGCCGGCTGTGCGCCGAAGCGTGTCGCAGCTGCGCCGAGGCCTGCAGGCGGATGGCGTGAACCGTGGAGTGCCCGGGCCGTCACTGATCGCCCCTGCGGAGGTGTGGCGCAGTTCAGGCTGCTACCTGAATGAAGCGCCGCGTTACCGACGCGTGATACATCACTTTGCGAATTCAATCGCCGTGAGATAGCACACGACGTATTTTTCGGTGTATACGACGGCATCTCGCGAAGACGCCTGGCTTCAGATGGGCCTTCGAACCGTTGCTGGTATCATCTCATCTCCTCTGTCCGAGGACGGCCTGTGGGTACAAAAAAACGCCGCGCGCACCCGGTCTCCTCCACCCTCCCCAAATCGCCCACCGGCATCACCGGCCTGGATGAACTCACCGGCGGCGGGCTGCCTACCGGGCGGCCGACGCTCGTGTGCGGGAGCGCGGGGTGCGGGAAGACCATGCTGGCGGTGGAGTTCCTGGTGCGCGGGGCGGTGGAGTATGGCGAGCCGGGCGTGTTCATGATGTTCGAGGAGAATGCGGCGGAGCTCACGGCCAATGTGCGCTCGCTCGGCTTCGACCTCGACCAGCTCGTGCAGGAGCGACAGATCGTGCTCGATCACGTTCACATCGAGCGCAGCGAGATCGAGGAGACGGGCGAGTATGATCTTGAGGGGCTTTTTATTCGGCTCGGGCACGCCATTGATTCCATCGGCGCGAAACGCGTCGTGCTCGATACCGTGGAGGCGCTCTTCGCGGGGCTGCCGAACCACGCCATCCTCCGCGCGGAACTGCGCCGGCTGTTCCGCTGGCTGAAGGATCGCGGGATGACGGCGATCATTACCGGCGAGAAGGGCGAGGCATCGATCACGCGCTACGGGCTGGAGGAGTATGTGGCCGATTGCGTGATCACGCTCGACCACCGCGTGACGGAGCAGATTTCCACGCGCCGGCTGCGCGTGCTCAAGTATCGCGGCTCGGCGCACGGCACGAACGAATATCCC
>JBBRFQ010000342.1:0-2871 GCA_038224035.1 Gemmatimonadales bacterium | reverse complement strand
GCTTGACGTTGGAGTGGGACGCGAGATCAGCGGCCCCGACGCGCACTGGTCATTTACCGTGGGCAGCGCAATCGCGCTGGGCCTCGGTCGCCGACTCTTTTAGCCGAGATGCACATCATGATGCCATCATCAATCACGCACATCACACGTACCCTTCGTCGTGTCGCGTTGGGGATTGCGTGCGCCACCGCCGTTGTGCCCGCGCACACTGCAGACGCGCAGTGGGTCACCACCGCGGAGCAGTTTTATCCCGGAGGGAGCTGGAACTGGCGTTTTCTCACGATCTATCCCGACGCCGCGCGGCTGTTCAATGCGTTCGACTACGGGCACGCAATTCTGTACGAAGTGCTGTGGCGGGAATCGGCGGCCATTGCCATTCCGCGACTTGAAGTACGTGAGCTTGATTTTCTGGTCAACAAGCTGCTCGTGAATCCGCCGCGTTTGCCGCTGGCCGAGGAGGCGATCATGCCGAGTTATGCGCGCGTTGCGCCGGAAGCCAAGTTCATGTTCGAGTGGGCGCACATTCTGCACCGTCAGATTTATGACATCTGGTCGGACGGTCGCCTCGATGAAGCGACGAAGGATCGCGAAACGCAGCGCATCACCGCCGCGTATCTCGCCCGCCCCGATCTGGCGTTCAGCACCAAGCCCAAGAGCATGCGTCTCATGCAGGAGATGCCGTATTCGTTGGCGTTCCGCAAACAATATCCCAAGTTCAACGGACTCATCTGGGCGTATCACTGGCTGCAGGTCGGGCTGTATGAGCCGCTGCTCGTCGCGAAAACGCCCGAGGACCGCGACCGCATGATGCGCGAAACGACCGACCGTTTCCGCGGCATGATTCAGCACGCACCCATGCACATGCCTGTGGTCATGCCAATGACAGCGGCCGTCGCGCCAGCCTTTGCGGCGCGTTATCCCACGGTCGCCATCATCTTTGACAACCTGCACTCCATGCACGATGTCATCAGCGATATTCTCGCCAACGACAGTGTGCCGCGGAGCGAAAAGCGCACGCAGATTCTGCTCGCAGCGTCGCGCTATCGCGACAGCACGTCGTACGTGATGCCCGATTCTGCCTGGCGCGTGATGTCGATTGAGATGGGCGTGGAAAATCAGGGCGGGCCGGCGGTAGGTTTTTCGGCAGCGTTTCCAACGCCCACGGTATCACGCGGCGCCGTGATGCGGCATGATGACCTCACGGGCAAACACATCGGTATGGGATGGGGTGAAATGACGGGTGGTGCGCACAAGCATCCGCCTGAGCCGCGTGAGTAGCGCAGCCACGCGGTCGGCATGAACAAGCGGCCCGCAGCTCAGTTGGTCTGCGGGCCGCGAAACGTGAGGCCGGTCGGTTTGGCGGTTACTTGGAAATGCGGCGGCGCGCCATCCCGATCAGGCCAACGCCACCGACGAGCATCATCGCCCACGTCGAGGGCTCGGGAACGACCGTGGTGGCCGTGCCACGAATGAGGAACGGCAACTCCACGCCGAGGCCACTATCAGTGAGCTGGTTGAACGCTGCGTTGTTCAGACTCTGCGTCGCGTTGCCGATCGCGCCGTCGGAGGTCGGCGGCTGAAACGGGCCTGAGGCCGCCGTACCGGTGATCCCCCAGCGCAGCCAGTAGTTGCCAGCGCCGAGCAGAAAATCGGGGACGTCGAGGTCGAGCTGGAAGATCGCGCGGTCAGTGTTGGTGAGGGTTGTCGCGGTGACACGGTAGCCCTGCAGGCCGCCGTTGGTTGGCGCCAGCGAGCCGGAAGCGACAGTGGGGCCAACGTTGACGTCATCAGAGACGATGCTCCAGCTCACCCCCGTAAACGTGAACTGGTTAGCCGCGAACGACTGGTACGAGAAGAAGCTGAAACCCGACACATTCCATCCTGACCCCATGACGTTGAAGTCGTCGGCAACGAGGTTCGGGATGTTGGCCTGAGCGGCTAATCCGAAAAACGTGCCACCCGGACGGATGACCGAGAGGTTGTTAGCGCCAACTGCCGGACCATTGTTCCACAGGATCTGGCCTGACGCCGAGCCAACTGCGAACACGGACAACGCGAGAACTGCGGCAGAGCCGCGAAGGAATGGAGCGAATCGCACGGGATCACCGCCTTGGGAAGGGTTGTCAGTCTCTGATCACAGGGACGACCTGCTGAACAGCAAGTTTCGTTCCACGCGATTGTGTGAGAATTGCCACCGGAAACGCGTATTTATATTGCGTCAATGCAACATAAATAGTCGGATGCTCGCCACGCGCCGACGTTTCTTAGGCCCGTTTCGCCACCTGAACAACGGGAACTCGCAGCAAAAATTCGCGAGCGTATCCAGTCCGCGAGTTGTCGCGATCGACGGTAGCAGAGACTGAGGGAGCCCACACAGAGGTTTCCGTGTCGCCGCGCAGCCGTTACGGCTGTTACGGCTGTTGCGGCGCCTCGCTGACCTACAGCGGCCATCTGCCCGGCAACACTTAACGCGAACCCTCGAACGTACAAATCTTGCACGCGAGCTCGAATGCACGCGTGTCGCGCGACGCGCGACGCGGCGCCGTGATGCGGCATGATCAGCTCACGGGCAAACACGTCGATATAGGGTGGGGTCATGGTGACGTGCGGTGGGGTCATGATGACGGGTGAGGCACACCGGCGCCGGCCATTGGAACACGAAGCCTCAACCTGCGGGCGAGCCGCCGATTTTGAACCTTCGACTTCCTGATCGCGATGATTGACAGGCTGTGCTTGCAGCGTACGTTGGAGCGTTTTCCACCGGCGTAGAGCGGCGCGCGAACCCTATTGCTCGGCCAGTGCTCCTGGCGCGATGCGGGAGGACGTAGCATTGAGTATTCGGGTGCTGCACATTCGAACCCAAATGCGAGT
>JBBRFQ010000341.1:0-2884 GCA_038224035.1 Gemmatimonadales bacterium | reverse complement strand
TTTCACGAGTTGTCCACTCGCCTGGTCAAACCAGAACGATCCCACGAACAATTTCCACTGCGGACGACGGGCCGTGATACGCAACTCACGCAACCGAATTTGCCGATCGCGATCCAGCGTGATGGTGATCGAGTCGCCGGTGGCATACTTGTAATACGCCTCCGCGCCACGTGCGATCGGATGAATGATCTCACGATCATCGACGTCCGTACGCACCACGCCAAAGTTGCTGCTCGGCAGCCACAGCGTTTCTTTGCCGGGGAAGTACGGAATCGATACGGCATCGACGAGGTCGCCGCTCGAGCCCTGTCCAGCCATCGGCACGATCACCCGCGATCCGAGGGGTGTGACCCACACCCCGCCATCGCGCGACCAATCCACCCGCGCCACATTGTCGCCGCGAAACATCAGCTTCTCGAGTCCGAGGCGGCGCACGCCCATGCCCAGCGACATGCGCTGCGTGGTGATGGCCCGATATGACGACAACGCCGAGTCCTGCTGCAATCGCGCCGCGCGCGCACGCGCGATGATCGTACGCGCGAGCGGGTCAGCAAAGGCGGAGCCCAACTGCTCATCACTCACCGTGGCCGGCTTGCGCGCACTGTCGTACGCGGCGCGACCCACCTGCCGAGCCTCGCGGTTCACCTCCCGCAGGATCGTCCGGATGCTGTCCGGCACGGTGTCCCGAGGGCGTGTCTGGGCAAGCAGTGGCGAACCGAACGCCGCGAGGGAAACAACAAACACAGCGAATCGCATGGAGGAAGAACGGCGACGGGGGAAAAGGATGTACGAGCCCGATACCCATCCCTACGGGACTGGATCCGGTCGGGTTTCCTGTGCAAAGAACGTAACCGGGCCGCCGCGTCCCCAGTCGTCACGGGGACACAGCGCCGATCTTCCCAGCGGGATCGGGGTGCAGTTCGTAGCTTCGAAGGAACGCGTCAGCTTCCCTCGACGGCGCCCCGCTCCGCGCTCCACCCACGCCTGCCCTCCCGACGATGCCCAATCGCACTCATTCGCTCCGTGTTCGTCACTGGCTGCTTGCCGCTCTGGTGTCTCTCGCCGCAACGCCAGCCATCGGTGCCACGCAAGCTCCGGCCCGCGCCGCCGATCCGCGTTTGGAGAAGCTCAAAACGGAAGCGGTTTCCATGGTGGACGCTGACGCCAAACGCGTCCAGGAAATCGTGGACATGCTCTTCTCGTTCAGCGAGCTGGGATTCGAGGAAGTAGAAACCGCGCGCTATCTCACCGGCATGCTCGAAAAAGAGGGCTTCGCCATTCAGCGCGGCGTGGCCGGCATGCCCACCGCGTGGGTCGCGCGCTGGGGTTCGGGCAAGCCGGTCATCACGCTCGGCTCGGATGTTGACGGGATCCCGCAAGCTTCGCAAAAGCCGGGAGTGGCCTACCGCGATCCGCTCGTCGAAGGCGGACCGGGACATGGCGAAGGCCACAATTCCGGACAAGCGGTGAACGTGGCGGCCGCAATCGCCGTGAAGAAGCTGATGCAGCGTGACAAGATTCAGGGCACGCTCGTACTGTGGCCCGGTGTTGCCGAAGAGCTCATGGCGGGCAAGGCCTTTCTCGTGCGCGATGGTGTCTTCAAAGACGCCGATGTCGCGCTCTTCACGCACGTTTCCAACGACCTCGGTGTGGCGTGGGGCGCGAGCGGTCAGGCGGCGCTCATCTCGGCCGAGTTCAAGTTCCAGGGCACGAGCGCGCACGCCGCCGGCAGTCCGTGGCGCGGACGCAGCGCGCTCGATGCGGCGATGTTGATGGCCAACGGCTGGGAGTACCGCCGCGAACATCTGCGACTCGCCACGCGCTCGCACTACGTGATCCGTGATGGTGGTGATCAGCCGAACGTCGTGCCGAGCACCGCCAGTATCTGGTTCTACTTCCGCGAGCAGGACTATCCACGCACGATGGAGCTGTTCGAGATTGGACAGCGCATCGCGAAGGGCGCGGCCATGATGACCGACACCGAACTCGACACGGTGCGTATTCTCGGATCGGGATGGTCGGCACATTTCAGCAAGCCGATCGCCGAAGCCACGTTCGAGAATATCAAGCGCGTTGGCATGCCCACCTGGGATGACAAGGATCAGGCGCTCGCGAAGGGCATCCAGAAGGAACTCGGGCAGCCGGATTTTGGTCTCTCGTCGGAGCACGGCACGCTGCGCGGCGCGGAGACGGTACAAAACTTCACCGGCGGCGGCAGTGACGACATCGGCGATGTGTCGTGGAATATTCCCACGATCACGTTGCGCTTCCCGTCCAACATTCCGGGCCTTCCCGGTCACAACTGGGCCAACTCGATCGCGATGGCGACTCCGATTGCGCACAAGGGTGCGGTCGCCGGCGCCAAGGTGCAGGCGCTCACGCTGCTCGATCTGTTGCTCGCGCCCACGCTGGTCGCCGATGCGTGGACGTACTTCCGCGATGTGCAAACGAAAGATGTGAAGTACGAGCCGTTCATTCGCACCGGCGACATGCCGGCGACCGACCTGAACGCCGAGGTGATGAACCGCTTCCGCCCGCAGTTGCGCAAGCTGTACTACGATCCGACGCGCTTTGGCACATACCTCGAACAGCTCGGCATCACGTATCCGACTGTGCGATCAACAACATCTGGTGGCAGCAGCAAGTAAGCACCCATCACAGCCAGGACCCGCGCGCGACGCGCGTGGGCGCCCGGGGCTGCACACCGTTTCGCTCTGCACCACATGACCATCGCTGAACGCGTCGGCGATATTTCGCCCGACGAGTTTCGACGCGCTGCGCACGCCGCCGTCGACTGGATTGCCGACTACCTCGAACACCCGGAACGTCAGCCGGTGCGCCCCAACGTGCGGCCCGGCGACATCGCGGCGCAGTTGCCAACGTC
>JBBRFQ010000340.1:0-2933 GCA_038224035.1 Gemmatimonadales bacterium | reverse complement strand
AGCGACTGAATCGTGCGCATTTGTTCGGGCGTTACGTTGCGCAGCACGGTGCGATCGCCGAGCGCGTCCTTGCGGCTGGCGTTGCCCGGATACAGCAGGGCCGTCATGCGCTTGTCGAGCGCGAAGAACGGACTCGACTCGGCGCGGTCGTACTCGCCGAGCACGACTTCCTTCTCGCGCTCCAGATCTTCGGCGCGAAAGAGCGGCTCACGCAACGAGGCGGCGAGAAATCGCAACCCGCCTTCAATCGAGTCGGCGGGCAGCGTGAGGTAGTAGTTGACGCGCTCTTCCTGCGTGGTGCCGTTGTAGAGCGCGCCGAGCTCCGATGCGCGGCTGGCAAATGCATCGGGATTCGGATACTCACGATTCGCCTTGAAGAACATGTGTTCGTACATGTGCGCGAGTCCCGCGTACTCAGGCGGCTGCGTGAACGCGCCGTTTTTCACGTCAATCTCGAGCGTGGCAATCGGTACGCCGTGGTTTTCCACCACAATCACCTCAAGCCCGTTGGCCAGCACGCGCCGCCGGACGATACGCTCCAACTCGGCACGCGTCTGCGCGCGAAGTTCCGTGAGCGGAGCCGCCGCCGTGAGCACGGTAAGTGCGAGCAAGAGACCAAACCGCCCGATGAATCGTGGGGCGCGAGCAGGAGACGCTGGCATTGTGACGAGGGATGCAGGATGTTTCACTGATGACGGATCAGACCATCATCACCGACCGGGCGAGTGCGCTTGACGCACTGGCCGAACGACTGGATCCCGCGCACGTGCAGCGCATGGAGCCGCTGGCTCCGTACACTACATTCAAGATCGGGGGTCCCGCCGACCTGCTGTACAATGCCACCTCGGCCGACGCGATCGCTACGGCCATTCTCGCGGCTCGGGAACTCGGCGTGCCCTGGTTCGTGCTCGGGGTGGGCGCAAACATTCTGGTGGGCGACCGGGGAGTGCGCGGACTGGTGATCCGCAACGTGGCCCGGGCGCACGCAATTGAGCCGGATGGACGACTGCGCACCGAGAGTGGCGCGATCATGCGGGATCTGGTGCTCGATAGCGTGAATCAGGGGTGGTCGGGGCTTGAACACTATGTGGGCATCCCGAGTACGGTGGGCGGCGCCCTCTGGCAGAACCTTCACTTTCTCTCACCGGCCCCCGAGCGCGCGCGCACGATGTTCATCGCCGAGGTGTTCGAATCGTGCGACATCCTGTCCGAGGAGGGCGAGCGACGCACCGTGAATGCCGACTACGTGCAGTTCGGATACGACGACACCGTCTTTCACCGCCGCCGCGACATTGTGCTTTCGGCCACGTTCCGACTCGAGCGCGGTGACCCGGTGGCCCTGCAGCGCATTCTGCAGGAGAATCTCGCCTGGCGCGGTGCTCGACATCCCTGGCTCGAGATTCACCCGAGCGCCGGCTCCATCTTCAAGAAAATCGCGGACGTGGGGGCGGGTCGGCTGGTGGATCAGTGCGGCCTCAAGGGCTTTCGCGTGGGCGGCGCGGCGATCTCGCACATGCATGCGAACATCATGGTGAATCTTGGTGGGGCGACAGCGGCGGACGTACGGGCGCTGGTTGCGCATGCGCAGAGTGCAGTCGCTGAGCGATTCGGACATCACTTAGAGCCCGAGATCGCGTTTGTTGGGGAGTTCTGACACCGAAACAGCAAGAGCAACACCAACAGAGAAGGGGAAAGCGCTTTCGCGCTTTCAGTTGCTCGGTTGGAGTTGCCGTTGCCGTTCGCGCTCGCGGAGCAGCGACTCCTCACAACACCTGCCCAAACGTCACCAGCCACCGAAACCGCTCCCCACGCTCGAGCGGCTGTGCACCACCCACAAACACCGACCCCGAAAACAGTCGGAACCCCGCGCTCACGCTCGACCGCCACGACTCCGACACAACGGACACCGGCACCAACACGCCCGCAGAATCCGGTACGGACCCCAACCGGTTCACCGCCGCACGCGCGGCATCACCCGGCGCTCCCGTCCAACCCGACTGCACCGCGAGACTCACGCCCGGTGCCAACGGTGGCAGGAACAGTCCGCGTCCAATCACTGTCGGTTGACGCAGCCACGGCCCCGTCCACAACAACAATCCGCGCACCACGCTCGACTGCGTGCCCGCGAACACCTTGTATTCATAGCCCGGCAGCCCCTGACTGCGGCCCAGCTCGAACAACTGCTGCGTGGGAAGCGATCCGCCCAGCAACAGGCCGGCGTCAGCGCGCGCCACCGCCGTGAATGGCCCCAACACACGACGCGCCGTCAGCCGAGCCTCGAGCCGCGTGTAATCCAGCTCACCAACACCGTTTTCAGCGTACAACCGACCGCTCCATCCCGGACGCATGAACTCCGCGCTCCCGTCCGGCCGCCACGCGATGGTGAGCGCGTTGCGAAGGTACGTGCCGTTGTCGGCGGCGCGATTCTCGCGAAACGCCAGCCGGCCCAGCGGTGTTTGCTCAAACTGGCTGCGCACATCGTGATCACGCGCCACTCCCGTTTCCACCCGCCATTGCCACTCGCGCGCGCCGGTCGTCTTCACCGCTTGCACGCCGGCGAATGTGCGGTCGACGTAGTCGTACTCATCCTGACCGGCGAGCGCACCCAGACTGCTCCCCGAATCGAGCGGGTTGCGAAAGTCATTCGTGATATCGAGTGAGCGTCCGACCCGCGCCATCAATCGCCACGGACCGCGGTCACGCTGCACCTCCACGCGGCCGCGCACGGCTTGCTCGTTCCACGCATACCCGGCCGTCACACGCAACGTTGTACCGGGCGACAGGTCGCGCAGTGCGAGCCGTCCTCCGAAACCGGTGAACACACCCTCGACACGATTGAAACGAAACAGGTCAGTCGGCTGAGGAACGCCCCAATTGAATCGCGGTGCTCCCGTGGGCCGCCAACGATCCGGACCGAACGCGTCAAAGTCATC
>JBBRFQ010000339.1:0-2934 GCA_038224035.1 Gemmatimonadales bacterium | reverse complement strand
CGCTGGGCCATGGAATCCTGCTTCGCCGGATTGCGCCCCCAGCGCCGGGCGATACGCTGCACGTCCGCGAGTTCGATTGTGTCGAGCGGCATCGCATCCAGCTCGATAGCTCGCACCGAACCCGTTGAGTCGACCAAGCGGACCGTCCACTCATCGCCGCTGGCAAAGGCGATGCGACCTTCGGGCGAGACACACCAGTGCGTTCGTGGCGACAGCAGTGGTGGCGGACGAAACATGTCGGAGTTCGGCAGGCGATGCGAGATCGCCGGAATGTTCGCGTAGCGACGCGTACTGTCGTTTCGGAACCGGGTCACGTACGCACTCACCCGCGCGCCGGCCGTATCAGTGCCCGGCACGGCAAACAGGAAGCTGCCCCGCTGCGAGACCTGCACGTCTTCCATGGACATCTCATACGGAATCGGCTCATTGCGTCCGCCCACGCCGACCGGCGGGATCCACGCAACGCGCAATCCCCGCACATCAACGATGCCAACGGAGTCGGCCACGCCTCCGCCGAACTGCATGACTGACTCGAACTCGCCCGGGCCCCGTCCCGTACGACCGAGCGAATCCAGGAACACGCCGCCGGAATCGAAACGAAAAAGCGGACCGCCGTGGTGCGCGACAATCGTCGAGCCGTCGGCGCGCGGCAACGCCCCCGCGAGCGGCCCGAGTATACAACCGGCCGCATCCGCGTTGTCACACACGCTGGCGATGCGCCGAGGAACGAGCTCGGGTATTGTTCGCGTGTCGGCAGTGCTTTCTTGCTCGCGGTCTGCACAACCGGATAGTGTGACAAGCAAAAGCATGGCCGAACCCATTCGCATGATGCGGGGAACGGCGCGGTGCGCGGGTATCACACTCACAGACAGTCGAGCCAGGATCATGCGGAGTTGATGAGGCGCTGGAGTGGAGTCGAAACGGGACAATGTTATGACCTGTGGTGTTCGCCCGCCAGAGATGGCGTAACTTGATTCATCTCACGCAGCAAGACGATGTCACCGTGCTCGGCTTTTCGTGGCGGCGCAGTCGCGCCGTGGGTTACAGCGTGCAAGCCTATTTGGTGCGCGGCGTGCTCATTGACAGTGGATTTCCGGCCGCGCACGAACCGTTTGCCGCGTGGCTGCGACTGAACAGTGTGCGCGGCGCGCTGATCACGCACCACCATGAAGATCATGCGGGCAATCTCCGCACGCTGGCCGAGCACGGCATACCGGTAACCGCAGATCCCCGCACGATCGACTACGCGGCACGACGGCAGCGCATCCCGTTGTATCGCCGGTTCACGTGGCAGTCGCCAGAGCCCACCGTCGGTGCATTGCAATCGTTTCGCGACGATACGCTGCGTCTGATTGCCACGCCCGGACACAGCGCCGATCATCACGCGGTGTGGGATGAGCAGACGGGCACGCTCTTCGCCGGCGATCTCTACCTGGGCGCCAAAGTGCGCGTTGCCCACGCCAGCGAAGATCAACGAGCCCTCCTGGCCTCACTGCGCTCCATGATTGCACGCGCACCGGCGCGCGTATTCTGCAGTCATCGTGGGTTGCTGCCACGCGGCGTGGCCCAGCTCGCGCACAAAGCCGACTGGCTGGAGCACACCATACACGACATCGATACGAGAATCGCGGCGGGATGGACCGATCTGGCCATCCGCCGCGATGTGCTCGGCGCGCGTCCCATGACGCACTGGTTCTCTCAGGGCGAATACTCGCCCGACAACATGGTGCGCGCGCTACGAGCGTCTTCAGGCATCATATAGCATCACGGCCACGGCAGAGTGATCACAGGGAATCGTGTGCGCTCAGCCGGCACATCGTTGCCGGCGACGAACCGTGCGATATCGCGCCGCGCGGCCGCGCGATGTGCGATCTCCGACCCACTGCCACCGCTCGCCTCAGCCAGGCGGGCATCGAGCTGCGAAACGTGGTGCATTGCAATGGCGCGTACTTCCGGCATCGCGCGCACGTTGCCCGCGAGATCGAGCAGGGCGTCGAGCGCCGCACGTTGCGTGGCGCGCTGATAGACTTGCTCCGTCGCCAAAGCCGGCGGTCCGCCCCAGGTACTCGCCACGATCGTGGTGATGGTTTCATCGAGGCCGAGTGCGGCGTTGTCCCGCGAATTGAACAACACCAGCCGCGCGGCACGCTCAGGATCAAGCAGACCATTCAGCACTTCAGTTGCGAGACCACCCGCGAGCGTCACCGGATCAAACGCGGTGCCGCCGCTGCCATCTATCCACGTCATCTCACCACCCATACCCGGCGGCGACGGTGGAATCATCGACACAATCCGGGCCGGCACGGCGAGCTCCGACGGGCGCAGTGCATCGAGTGCCATCGCGAGCCCACGGCGCTGCGCTTCCGCCGGTACCACCGTGGTGGGCGTCTGCCCATCACCGCGCAGCGCGTAGCGGAAGTCCATGCCACCCACATTCTTGATCAACCCTTCGAGCGAATAGCGGTGGTGCAGATACACATGCGCAAAGCGCATGTTGAGCAAGTGCATTGGCTCACCCGGCTTGATCGCGCGCTCGTCAAACTTGTCCATGAGCACGCGACGCACCTGCGACGTGCGCGTGGCCGCGTCGAACATGGTGGTGCCCTCCACCCAGCGCGTGACCTCGGGAATGGATCCATTCGGCCCGGCGTGCGCATCGCCCACATAGCGCAGATTTTTCTGCAGCATTTCGCGGATGATGGCCGCGTTGCCCGCCCGTTCGGCGGCTTCGTTGGGATACCAGCGGTAACCGTACCGCACGGCAATCGAATCCCACGCGCCCGGGCCATCGCGGTACGCGTTGCGCAAATCCGGCGTGCCGTTGGCCGCCAGCGTGATAAGCGGTACCGGATAGTCCATGACGGACGTGCGTCCCTGTGACGACGCAATGAAGTTGTGGCCGAGTCCGAGCGTATGGCCGATTTCGTGCGCGGT
>JBBRFQ010000338.1:0-2950 GCA_038224035.1 Gemmatimonadales bacterium | reverse complement strand
CGGCGCGGAGTTTGTGCGCGCGCTCGAGGTGCCGGGCAAACTCGCCAATGACTCCCTGCTGACGTATGCGTACGGTGTGAACGTGAGCACGTGGCGTGGTCAGCGTGAAGTGTCGCACACCGGATCGACCGGCGGATTCCGGAGCGCACTGTATCGTTATCCCGATGTGCACACGAGTGTGGCGCTGCTGTGCAACGTATCAACGGCGAACACGGCGACGTTTGCGCATCGAGTGGCGGAGGCGGCGTTCGGGTCGTCCCTGACGGCAGTCACGGCGCGTGCCGCGAGCACCTCGGCTGCAACCGGAGCCGCGAGTTCGACGGTCGCCGCGTCCGCGCGAACAACCGTGGCGGCGAGCACTGCGACGGGCCGGGAGACGATTACAGACACCAGTGCGAGCCCGCCGCTGACACCCGCACAGATCGCCGCGTACGCGGGGCGTTGGTATAGCGAAGAGCTTGACGCGGAGTGGACGCTGGTGGCGCAGGGGTCGCGTCTCACGTTGCAGGTGCCTCGACGCGACACGCGCGTCCTGACGCCAACGACCGCGCGCACATTGACGGTCGGTGAGCTGCAACTGGTGTTCGATACCGCTGACGCACCGCGTGCGTTTATCGCATCAATCGCGCGTGTACGCGGTATTCGTTTTGTGCGGCGGTAACAGCGGCGATCAGTAGCGGCGTCGTGACGGCGTCGTGACGGCGTCGTGACGGCGTCCGTTAGCGCATCAGTAGCAGGGTCAGTAACAGTCTCAGTAGCTGTCTGCGTCAACGTCTACCGCTGTCCTGTAAGTTTCTGGCTCAGCGCCCGGAGCTTGGCACGCGCCGCCGTGTCCATCGCTTGTGCGTGCGGCCTCGCCACAACCTGCCCGTTAAAATAGGTGCCACTCGGTGCATCGGTGTCGTCGATCGCGTGCAGCACGGACGCCAACCCTTCCTCAACCGTACTGCGGGGCGCCGCGCCAATCGAGAGCACCATGGTGGTGTTCATCATCGACGCCGGATGCAATGCGTACACCGACACGCCGCTGCCCTTGAGGCGTTCGGCGAGATCTTTGGTGTAGGTGATCTGCGCCAGTTTGCTCTGTGCGTAGCCGCGTCCGCCCGAGTAGCCGGTTTCGAGCATCACGTTGCTGAAGTCGATGGGCTGCTGAGCGCGCGACGCCACGTTCACAATGCGCGAGGGGCCGCTTGATCGTAGCAGCGGAAGCAGACGTTCGGTGAGCAGGAATCCCGCGAGGTAGTTGACCGCAAAGTGCAGCTCATGGCCGTCGGTGCTGGTGCGTCGTGGCGTTTCACCGCCGAGTATACCCGCGTTGTTCACGAGCAGGTCGAGACGCGGATGGTTCGCGATCACACTGTCGGCGAAGGCGCGCACGGCGGTGAGTGACGCGAAGTCGGCCGCGTAGAATCGCGCGCTGCCTTTGCCGCTCTTCGTGATCTCGTCGACGAGTGCCTTGCCACGCTCGGCGTTGCGTCCGTGCACGATGACAAAGGCACCGCGCGAGGCCAGCACGCGCGCGGTTTCGCGGCCGAGGCCGTCGGTGGAGCCGGTGATGAGGACGGTTTTGCCTGGCATGGACCGGGTGGGTGCAGCTTGCGCCGAGGCGGTCGCAGGTCCGGAGCGGCCGACCAGCAAGGACGCACCGAGTGCGGCCAGGGTGCGGAAGGCGGATCGGCAGGTCAGCATGAGCGGCGGTCGGTCAGAGGGGAGGCAGCGCGGATCGGTCAGAGGGGAGGCAGCGCGGATCGGGGCAGCAACGATTGTCAGGCTGCCTCTAGTACTATGGCAATAGTTGACAAATGATCTGAGAGGTCCTACACTACTAACAAGATAGTAGGTCCTGCCTCTTCGAGCGCGCGGGTTGATCGCGGTGCGCTCTGTCCTTCCCGGTTGGGGTGTGGAATGTCCGTGCGTGGCTGCTGCTGAATGTCAGGTCGCACGCTGGTGTTTGCCATGCTGGTTGGCTCGCAGACGTCCCGTCTTCCGGCGCAGGAACGCGTGCATGCCATCGGAACCGCCACGCTGACGCCGGTGGCGGATCGGACGGGCGCCGGCGGGGCGTGTTCGTGATCAGCGAAACCGATGATGGCGACGGCATGTTCCGCGTGACCTGGCCGGTGAAGTAAACCAATGGGAGACCATATGACCGACGACCTCCGCGCCCTCGGCGAGCGCGAACTTGATGTGATGGCCGTGCTCTGGGAGCTTGGCTCCGGCACGGTCACCGAAGTGCTCGACCATCTCGGCGTACCGCTCGCGTACACCACCGTGCTCACAGTGCTGCGCAATCTCGAAGCCAAGGAGTACGTCTCGCGCGAAGAAGAGGGACGCGCGCACCGGTACTACCCGCGCGTGGCGCAGCAGGCGGCGCAGCAGAACGCGATGTCGCGTCTGGTCACGCAGCTGTTCGGCGGTTCACCGGAAGCACTCATCGCGCGACTTGTGGAGCAGCATGATGTGTCGCCCGAGGAGTTGGCGCGTTTGGCGCGTGAGCTCAACCGTTCGGGCAAACGCGAGCGCCCGTCGCCGTACAAGACGGAGGATCCGGTATGATGCTCACCTGGATGTTGATGGCCGTGTTCTTCACGCTGTGCGTGGGCGTGGCGGCGATAGCGGCAGAGCGATTGTTGCGCGCGCATGGGCGCGCAGCGCGCGGCGCGTGGATTGTTGCATTGGCGGTGGCGGTAACATGGCCGGTGCTCGTGCCCCTGATGGGATCGCAGATCGCCGCCGACGAGATCGTCGCATCGAGCGACGAGGCGGCACCGGTCACGAGCAGCGCCAAAGGCATCGTGATCACGCCTGACTACACGTTCAGTGCATGGTCGCGCGTTTCGGCCGGACTCCGATTGCTCGGCGCACCAACGCAGCGCGTCTTCGCGGTGTTGTCGGACAACTCCTCGTGGCTGAATCCCACGGCACTGGGTGTGTGGGCCATGCTCACCAG
>JBBRFQ010000337.1:0-2975 GCA_038224035.1 Gemmatimonadales bacterium | reverse complement strand
GGCAAAGCGCTTTCTCGAGAGCCATGCGAGCTCCGCGCGTGCGCACTTTTTTGAACTCGCGCTGCGACTGGTAGCGGGCACCGCATTTGTGCTCGCCGCACCAGTGATGAAGGTGCCGCGTATCTTTGCGCTAATCGGTTGGGTGCTGATCGTGACAACCGTCGTGTTATGCGTCGTTCCGTGGCGCGTCCACCAGCGTTTTGCGAGATGGTCGGTGCCCATGGCCACTCGCAACATGGCGATGCTTGGCGTTGGATCGCTTGTCGGTGGAATCTGCATACTCGCCGCGCTGTTGCTGCCGTAACTCATCCAGGCTCGCCTTCAGCGGTGGCCCCAAGTTCCCCAAGCGCTTCATCGAAGAGCGGCCGCAGATCCAGCGCCAGCGACTGCGATGCACCATTTGGCGTCCAGTCAACAACATCGGTGTGCATTGATGGACGCTCCGCATCCGGTGTCCATCGTTCGAGCAGGCGCGCATCGAGATCCACGATCCAGTATTCCACCCGGTATCGCTGGTAGCGCGCCCGCTTGATCACACGATCGAATCGCGCCGTGCTTGGCGAGAGCACTTCGACGAAGAGCAGCGGACGTCCGATCTCGGCGGTGGTGCGCGGGCGACGCCCGTTCACCAGTGGCAACACGTACACATCGGGTTGCACGATTGTGAACGCATCGAGTTCCAGATCGCCGGGTGCCATGAAACCGGCGCCAATACGCTCAGCAGACACATAGGCCTCGAGCGCACGCCACAGCACGCCAACCATCGACTGGTGCGTGAGTCGAGGGCTCGGGCTCAGGAGCAGTTCCCCGTCCACGCACTCAAGGCGCTGCCCCGGAGCATCGGGAAGCGCACGCACATCGTCCGCCGACCAGCGGCGCGGGGCAATTGCAGGCATGGCCATATGGTGCCGAGCGTCAGGGTGAGCGCGCAAGGGGGCATTCGCCACGGTAACTCCGGCGCGCTCCGCAACCGTCATCGTTTTTGGGCCGGAGGCAGGCGAGAGTTCACTGGCGCGTTGTCCTGTGCAGGGCTAGCATCTGGGGCCGGGCAGCGGTCACGGCGGACGGTTGACGGTATCCCGGCTGCTACAAGCATGTTGGCGGGCCGGCACGATCGCGCCTTCAGTTTACAGTGACGGTTTACGGTTTACGGTTGACAGTGCACTACCCCCCCGAACCCGACACGCCATGCGACGCTGCAATCCTTGTGTGTTGGTGCTCGCCTCCGTGTGCGCCATAACCCTGCTGGCCGACTCGGCTGCGCAGGCGCAAGTCGCGCCCAAGCCCCGCATTACGCGCGCCAGCGAGTTGCCGGCGTTCTCGTACGCGCTGACTGGGAACATGGAGGCCTTTGTTCGCGCCGGCACGTCAGCACCCACGCTGGCCTTGGGCGCCGCGGTGCGCCGCGACATCGAATCGGTGCTGCGCACCTACGACATCGCTGATCCCGGACTCATTCGCTCGCTCAAGGCATCGCTCACGCAGATCGCCATGCTGGAGGGTCGCAACGAAGACGCACTGCGCCTGATCGAGGAACGAAGCGGACTGAGCTCGCGGTTCGCCTCGCGTCTGCTCACCGGAATCAATCCGCGCGCCATAATCGCGGCGCAGCGTGCGCAGCAGGACATCACCGCTCCAGCCTACGCCGACGCGGTGGGTCGCGAGCTGAACACTCTGCTGCGCGCACTGCCGTACGACTCGGTGCAGAATGATTTGCGTGAAGCAAAGTCGAGTTTCGCGTTCATGACGGACGGGTTGGTTGTCGGGCCGATACGAGGCCAGACGCAGCAACTCGTCGATCAGCAAGGGACCGTCAGCCTGGTCGTGGCGCGCGATCTTCTCGCCACGGCGTATACGCTGCGATTCGAGCTGCCGATCAAACCAACGTTGGCCGCGGCCTACGATACCGTGCTGGCCGGACGCACCATCGCCGACAAAACGGACATCTGGAAAGAACGCAGCGTGACATTTACCACGTCGGATGCGCTGTCACCCGTCGTCGTCGGCATCTGGGACAGCGGTCTCGATACGGCGCTCTTCTCGTCGCAGCTGCTGCGCGACATCCGCGGCCGGCCAGTGATCATGGGCTTCAATCAGTTCATCGAACCGCAGAACACACCAACGGCGCGCATCTCTTCGGAGCTGTTGGCGCGTCGGGATGAGATGAACCGGATCTTCAAGGGAATCGGCGATCTCGACGCGAACATGGACACACCGGACGCCACGTTCGTACGTGATCGACTCGCCTCGCTGCCACCGGACAGCGTGCCGATTTATGAGGAGTGGCAGTCCCAGTGGAACGGCTACACGCACGGAACGGCGGTGGCCAGTGTCGCCGTCTCGGGCAATCCGGCCGCACGCATCGTGCTGGGACGCATGCAGTTCAGCAATGCCGCCATTCCCGATCCGTGTCCTTCGCGCGCGAACGCCGAGCGTGAGGCGGTGATGCTCGCACGCATGGTGCAGCACTTTCGCACCAACAAGGCGCGTGTGGTGAACATGTCGTGGATGCGTCCGGAATACGGGTTCGTAAGTGAGCTCGAGCGCTGCGCATCATCACTGACGGCGGCCGAACGGGCAGCGATCGCACGGTACGCGGTGGACACGCTCAAGCGCACGATGACCGCAAGCATGCGTGCCGCGCCGGAAATTCTCTTCGTTGCGGCGGCCGGCAACACCGGTCAGGACACAGAGTTCAACGACTTCGCGCTGCGCATCGACCTGCCCAATATGCTGATCGTCGGGGCCGTAGATCGCGCCGGGGACGTTGTGTCCTTCACCAACACGGGTCCGCTCGTCAAGCTGTTTGCCAACGGGTATCTGGTGGAAACACGCGTCGTAGGCGGCGGCACGGAGGCCAGTTCGGGCACGTCGTTCTCAGCGCCCGGTGTAGTGAACACCGTGGCGAAAATGTTGGCCGTGCAGCCCACGCTCACAACTGCCGCGATCATGGAAATTCTCTCTCGAACGGCCGA
>JBBRFQ010000336.1:0-3039 GCA_038224035.1 Gemmatimonadales bacterium | reverse complement strand
TCCTCGATGTACACCTGATGGGCACCCGAGCCCGGGTCGAGCCCGATTTCATTGGGCTCGCCGCAATAGGGACAGTAGACCTCACTGGTGTCATCGGCAACACCCTCGCCAAGCGGGAACTCCTCGTCTAGCCAGGTCTCGTCGGCATCGTCCTCGGGTTCCGGCGCGGAGGCTGGGCTGTCGTTGGCTCGGGAGATCATCGGGGCCGGCAGGTGTTGAGTGTGGAGCGTCGGAAGACGCAAAGTAGTGTGCATCCTGTCCACGTCGCGTACCCCGGTGTCCCCTCAAAGCGACGGTCCATCGTCCTTGTCAAGGGACGGCGCACGTGACCGCAATCACGGAAAGCTGTTGGCAAGCAATGACTTAGCGGCGTGGTGCGAGGTGGCGCGCCGGTTGCTCCTATGAGAGGACACAAGCGCCTGTCCTTCCGTTCCAGTTTCAGGAGTCCTCCCCATGCCCTACCCGTCCGTATATCCCGCCCCGTGGAAAGGGTGGGGAGTCGCCCTCGCCGCCTTTGCCCTCATCGCGCTGTCCGCATGTGGCAACACCCGCGTCGCCCGAATCGATCCCACCTCGGTGACCGATCTCTCCGGTCGCTGGAACGATGCCGATTCGAGACTGGTCGCGAACGCGCTCATCACACAGTCTGTCGACGGTACCTGGTCGAGACAGTACAGTGCCGCCCACGCCGGACAGGCGCCAACGGTCATCATCGGTCCCTTTGTGAATCGCACGCTCGAGCACATCCCGGTGCAAACGTTCACCCGCGATCTCGAGCGCGCCTACGTGACCACCGGCGCGGTGCGCGTGGTGGCCAGCGCCGATGAGCGGAGCTCGGTGCGGGAAGAGCGCGCCGACCAGCAAGCCAACGCGATCGCGGAATCGCGAGTGCGGGTGGCGATGGAGCAGGGCGCGCGCTTCATGCTGCAGGGCGACGTGCAGGCGATTGAGGACGCGCAGGGACGCGAACGTGTGATCACGTATCAGGTGGATGCCGCGCTGGTCGACCTCGAGACCAACACGAAGGTCTGGGTGGGCCAGCACAAGATCAAGAAGTATGTCGACCGCCGCCGCATCGGCTGGTAGGAGAACCCCATGCCTCTCATTCCAATGATTCAATCTCACCGCGTGCTCGCACTGGCGATTCTGGTTGTTGCCGCCACGCTCGCTGGATGCAACGGTCCTCGTGTTGTGCAGGAGGCGCCCGTGCTGATGACGGGCGATCGTGTGCCCATGGCCGACGATGTGATTGTCGATGCGCAGGCGCGGGAAGTTGCCGCACGCGCGGTCAGACAGTCGGAGCACGACGCCGTCACCGCGCGCGCGATTGCGGGCTGCACGCCGACGATTTGCGATGCCATCGGCCGAGGTGAAGTCGCACTTGGCATGACCAGTGCCCAGGTGATGGCGGCCACGCGATCGGCGCCTGACGCGTGGAGTGTACGTCGCACCGCGAACAGTGTGGTGATGACGCCCGCGTCGCTCGACGCGCTGCCGACAGATGCGCAGGGACAACTGGCCATCGTGCAGTTCGACGGTGATGTCGTGTCGAGTGTCGCGCGTCGCGATCGCACCGGGCTGCGTGTGGAGAGTCGTGCCGCCGACACCACGCGAACGGCGCGCGTCGCAGCCATGACCAATGCCATCGTGCGGGAAGGCGACGACTATGTCGCGGCCGGTGATCGTGTCCGTGCGCTCGAGCGGTATGATCGCGCGCTCGTGCTGTCGCCGGAGGACGCCATGCTCAACTACAAGGTGGCGCAGCTGCTGGACCAGCAGTTGCGACCCGTCGAGGCGCTGATGCGCTACCAGAAGTTCCTGCTTTCGCTCGAACTCCAGCGCATTGATGCAGTGGGTACGCAGAATGCGAAGTTGGCCGAAGCGATTGCGCTGGCGCAGCAGCGCATTGTGGTACTCGATCGTCGCAGTCGCTGATCATTCACGCGCTCTCCATCACTCCGCTCACCTCACGTACGTATGCATCGATCCGTCAGCCTCCTGATGCTGTCACTCACCGCGTTCTCGGTGAGTGGTTGCGCGTCGTTGTGGAGCGGCACGTCACGGTCGTACTCCGTGTCGCCCAGCGGGCTGCCGTGGGGTGAGGAGTTGGTACGTCGCGCTCTGGTGATGGGCACGTTTGAACAGGCGCTGGAGCGAACGGCCCAAGGCCGTGATGGCGCGCCGAACGACGATCTGCTGCGCGCGCTCTTTCACGGTCAGGTCGCGTTTTACGCCGGACGTTGGGGTGAGAGTGCCGACGCGTTCGCGGAAGCCGATCGGCTCACCGAGGTTCGCGCGACCAAGAGTGCCTCGCGCAGTGTGATGTCACTGCTCACCAACGATCACGCGCTGCGCTACGTGCCGCCTCGCACGGAACAGCTCTTTTCGCGGTACTACGCGATGCTCGGTCGCGTGCGGTCGGGAGACGTCGAGGGGGGTGCGGTTGAGGCACGTCGTCTCTCCGCGCTGCTCGAAGCAGCTGGCGCGGAACTGGATCCGTCAGAGCGGGCGACGCACGCCGCACTGCGCGATGTAGCCGGAGCGGTGTTCGAGGCGGCCGGTGAGTGGAATGATGCGGGCGTGGCGTACCGCAATGCGGCACTGCTGCGTGGCGCGTCGCGGGACAGTGTGGACTCCATTCACGTGTCGCGTCCGATTGGGGACAGCGCCACGCTGCTGCTCGTTGTGGAGAGCGGATTTGTGGCGCACTACGTTGCGCAATCGCTGGCCATTCCTCTCGATGTGCGCACCGATCGCAATCGCCGCGTCGCGCGCGCTGCCGGTCGGAGCGTCGCATCACCCGAGCGGCTCGGCCGAATCTTTGGCCTTCCCAAGCACGCCACGGAGCGCCACGCACTGAGTGGATCGCACGACGACCCGGGAGGTCCTGCACACATCGGGCGCGAGGTGGGACCGGTGTCGGCGCCGCCCGTTTACGTCGTCTCGCCGCTCGATACCGGCGCACGTGAAGTCCCACCGATGTCGACGAACTGGCTGAACGCGCTCGACGCCCTGCCGGATGGCGGCGTGTTCCTGCCG
>JBBRFQ010000335.1:0-3055 GCA_038224035.1 Gemmatimonadales bacterium | reverse complement strand
GTCCCCCAATATTGCGGAGCGGTAACGAAAGTCTGGCCTACCTTTCCGGCCGTGCAGCTGTGGGGGATCGTTCCTGCATGAAGATTCCCGCTCGAAATCTCGCTTGCGTCGCCTCTCTCCTGCTGTCCGCGTGCGAGAGTTCGCCTTCCGATCCGGTGCGTTCGGTTACGTGCGCGACACCCGTATCTCTACGCGCTGGCGAGGTTCGCGAGCTGCGCGGTGCCGCCGCACTCTCCTGTTTTGTCGCCGCGTCCGCGGACATCACCAGCGACTACGTGTTCATCGCGGCCAATGCGACGGCCACACAGGACGATGTGCGCCAGTTCCAGATCGACGCGACAATCGGCCGTGTCCCGGTAGCACAGGCCACCGCGCCCTCGGCCCTGCCCGACGCCTCGCGCGCTGCGCGACACATGGGGGAAGGGCGCTTGGTCAACGAACCACTGCCCTTCGCCATTCGGTTTGAGGGCGAAAGGCGTGCCAAAGAGCGTCGGCAGCTGGGCGACCGCTCACTCAGCGCCCTCGGTGCATCCTCGCGACAGGCCATGCGCGATGCTGGAAACGGCGCGTTCCACGGCGTTGCGGCGGCGGCTGTCGGGGACACGCTGCAGTATCGGATGGGAAATGCGGCAACGTCCAACCTGTGCACCAACTTCACAACGGTGCGCGCGGTAGTACGGGCCACAGGACAGCGCGCTGTCATCGTGCAGGATGTGAACGCGCCGGCGGGCGGATTCAGCGAAGCGGATTTCGCGGCGCTGGCACAGGAGTTTGACCAGACCACATATCCAACACTTGCCGGGTGGTTTGGTATACCCACCGACATCAACGGCGACGGACGCATCACCATTCTTGTCACTCCCGAAATCAATCGCCTCACGCCGACCGGCTCACTGGGTTTCGCCGGTGGTTTCTTTTTCATGAGTGACCTCATTGCGCGCAGCATTCCGTCGCAGGGGTACAGCTGCCCCGCGAGCAATGAACAGGAGATTCTCTATCTGCTCGCGCCGGATGTGAATGGACAGGTGAACGGCAACCGCTTTTCCGTCGAGACGGCGCGCGAGTCGGCCCGGGGCACCATGGCGCACGAAATGCAGCACATGATCAACCAGGGGATTCGCCAAAGTTCCAGCGGAGGCGCCCGCGAAGTCGCCTGGCTTGATGAGGGACTGTCGCACTTCGCGGAGGAAGCGGTGGGACGTGCCTCGCGCGGGTACAGCGACGGCCGGCGACTTCGCTGGAATGACGTGCTGGTGGACCTCGACGACTTCGACTCGTACTTCCGACAGAATCTGCTGCGCCATCGCCTCTGGCTCGATCGTCCGGATCTCGCGTCGGCAGTGAGCTCGCGCGCTGCGTTCGAGCTTGCGCCGCGCGGCGCCGCGTGGGCGCTCGTGCGCTTCGCGATTGACCAGTACGGCGGCAACGATCCCCGTGCGTTCACGCGCGCACTCGTGGCGGGACCTGCCGTAGATATCGCGAATCTCAACGCGCGGGCGGGCGTGTCGTTTGACCGCATCCTGCCGGGTTTCCTGGTGGCGAACTACGGCGATGTGGAGACGGCGAACTTTGCTGCGCCGTACCGTTTCAGCAGCTGGGATATCCGCGATGTAATGACCTCGCTCAACGGCGGTATCCATCCGCTGCGACTGGCGTCGTTTCCTGCGCAAACCACCGTGCGCGCACAATCGGGGTCGGGCTCCTATTTTTTTGTGTCACGCGCGGCCGGCGCCGAGCCGGCCACGTTTCGCACACTGTCGCCGGGCGGACAGCCGTTGGGTGATGAGGGAGCCCGTGTATACGTGACGCGCGTGCGATGAGTGGCGGCGACGCAGGCGCGACGTGCGCTCACCGACAGGTCACGTGAAACGCTGAATGTTTACTGGAACAGATCCATATCAATCACGCGCGTGAAGTTACCTTCGGCGTCGACCAGATACACGATCACACCGAGATAGTCATTCCACGCGCCGAACCCGATACCAACGCCGAGTTCAGCGTTCACCGGTCCGATGATTCCCGCCGGTTGTTGCAACACGCGATCGGGCTGTCCGTCTGGATTTGTTAGCACGCCATCGCGTAAGAGGTATACGAGGAAGGCGCCGAGATAGTCGCCGTTGGGGTCGCTGGCGGAGGCGTTGACGCTGATGCTGCGCACGCCATTGAGGCGGGCATTGAACGTCATCGGCGCGGGAGCACGCGCGGCGTTGCGGCGAAGCAGCGGGACCTCAAGAATCGGCGAGACGTTGCCGAACGCATCGTCTACCCAGACGGCCAGGCAACGATTGGCCAGTTGCGCGTCGGTCACGTCCAGATCGTACGCTCCTATTATGAGTGCGGTGTCGCGTCGCGCGACGTTGGGGGCGCTGGCGAGACCCTGGCGAAGCTGTCCACCGCCCGGCAGCACGCTGCGCCTGTTGCAGTCGGTCACATCGACAAACGTGCGCGTGATATCGCCCTCGGGATCGGTGGCCCGAAGCACGTACGCGATCGAGCCCTCGTGATAACTGCCCACGAGCCGCACGATACGCGGTCGGCTCGCGACCTGCGCACACACGATGCGATAGCGCACGAGCACACTGCCGCGTGTTACCACGGAGACCGGAACAATCTCACCGCCATTGCTCGTAACCACGCAGTTGTCGGCCACGAGTCGGAGCGTCACGTCGTAGTTCCCGGCCTCGATACCGGCAAACCGCACCGTGTCATTCGACCTGAGCACGCTGCTGAAGACGGCGCCCTTCGCGTTGGTCACGGTCACGACGTAGTCGGGATCGGAAGCCGCTCCGTCGGTGCCGGTGATCACCGTGAGGCCCGGCTCGCACGTGATGAAGAATCGCACGAGCGACGTGTTCGTATTGGGTGGCACCACAATCGCTTGTGCGGTGCTTTGGCGCACCGCGCACGCCGCTGGCACATCGGAGATGTCCACGCGATACGTCGCCGCGGCGACGCTCAAGATGATCGTATCGGCGGGCGATGCTCGGACCGTGGTGTCGACACCGAGCTGCCCCGAGAGCTCGCGCACTCGAAAACTGAAGGGGCCGCGTGTGGT
>JBBRFQ010000334.1:0-3058 GCA_038224035.1 Gemmatimonadales bacterium | reverse complement strand
GAACCCGCCCCGGTCACGTGCCAGCTGCGAAAGTACGGTGGACTTGCCAATGCGGCGTCGTCCGTAGACCAGGGCAAGGGTATTCCGAGCGGGGCCACGGTCGATGAACTGCGCGAGGTCCTCGGCGGCGTCAGTGGTGTCCATGGTCCGTGCGGGTGGGCGGGCGGGCGGGCGGGCGGCTATTGAATGTATAATATTATACTTGTTTATAATATTACGGTCTACAACATCAGGACATAAGCCCTGCGCAGAAATAAACTTTCTTGGAGCATCGGGTGACAATGACCCCTATTCGTGCAATGCAAATCGCCGAGTCCGCCGCCTTGCTCGCGTGGACGCTTCGCAACGACGCGCGCTGGGCTCATTGGTACTTGCCTGACCGCTGGAGCGGCATGGTGGGCCTGATGAACCATCTTGCCAGCGTCGCCACCGCGCTCGAAGACCAGTTGAACGGTCGCGCCTGGGCTGACGTGATCTGGTATATCACGATCCATGAAGTCGCGAGCGCGATCATCGAAGACACACTCGAGCTGTCAGATTTGTCCCAGTACTACGTTGAGCTTTGAGTATGCGTCGTGCGCCGCCTCTCGAATCGTGTTTACGCCACCGCAGCCGCGAACGCCTGAAACAGATCACCGGGAAGCGGATGCCGCAGCCGCCAGGTAATCGCCATCGGCTGTTCACCGACGTGACTCACGTAGGTGGCCGGCCCAAGAAAGTGAAACGCACGGTCATCGGCATGCAGTCGGGCGAAGAGTAGCACTCCACTGCCGCGCTCAACGTGCTTCCGATACCGAAGACCGGTCTCACTTGATTCACGTGTCATGGACTGGCTTTCCCAGTGGATTAGCTCACGGCTAATGGCGTAGTCGCGGTATCGCGTGGTGGGCGAGAACTGTCCGCTCGTCTTGTCGAGCGTGAACACAAACACGTCCGCATTGATCTCGTTGGAGAACAACACGCCCTCGCGCCAAGTTCGAACGTCTACGCCGTCGTCCTCCGCCATCGCAGCAAGAATTTCCAGCCGAGCGTATCGCGCGTGAACGCGAAGGGGTACGGAGTCACGCTCGTCCCAAAGAACCGTTAGATGCGAGACCCGCTCAAGTAGCACGTCACACAACTCCGTCACCTCTTCGCGCACTTGCTGATGCTGCCACAGTACAGCCGCGGCTTCCGCGAGCGTGGTGGCTTTCGTCTTGACCTGATCCATACACTGTACCAGCAGCATGCGAAGCAAGCGACGCTCGCGATCACTCATCGCGTTCGGATCTGGCGGGCCGGAATCTCGCAGCCAATATCGCCAGGCGTTCAATCGCTCAGCGTCATCCACATGCAGCAATCGGCCGCACGCCCGACGCAGCACCGACTCCTTCGGGCCGGGCGCTCGTGTGGTGAGCCCAGCCGCTTCACGCAGGTCAGACCACGACCGGTTGCCTCTGTACACGTCATCCAGTTCGATCTCGGACGACTTCAAGAAGTCGGCCAAGGAGACCGATGGCTTTCCGGATGCAAACGTACGCAACTCGTCTGCCTTCTCTTTCCACTTCGACGGTACCGAACTCGCGATGCTCTCGAGCACACGCTCGCTCGATACGCGGTCCAGCTCCATATGACAGCCTGCGGGCAGAAAAGGAAAACCGGCTTCCACCTGCTCGCGAAGTGCAGCGCGCGACCCGCCTAATAGCGCACGCAGCTTCCGATCGAAGCGAAACTCCTTGCGGTGTTGGCCAACAAAATCCAGCACGGTGCAGACAGTTTTGCCGACACTCCGTCGTAGCCCACGTCCCAGCTGCTGCAAGAACAATACAGGACTGTCCGTAGGCCGCAGCATCAGGAGCGTGTTAAGCGACGGCATGTCGACGCCTTCGTTGAACAGGTCAACGGAGAACACAACCTTCACCGTACCGGCAGCGAGCTGCGAGAGGGCGGCCTGTCGCTCGAGCTCGGGGGTATCCGCCCACACTGCTATCGCCTTCACGCCATGCTCGTTGAACACGCGTGCCATGTAGCGTGCGTGCTTCACGCTGACGCAGAAGCCCATGGCGCGCACGTCATTGAGAGATCCGGTGTGCTCCGCGAACTGGCTCAGCACGCGACGTGCCCAGACGTCGGTCGCTGTGATCAGATTCGTGACACCTTCAACATCATATCCAGTGCCGCGCCGCCACGGGATGTCACGCAGGTCAAGGTCGTCCGCGATGCCGTAGTAGGCGAAAGGCGTCAATCTCTGCTGGTCGATCGCATCCCATAGTCGCAGCTCCGCCGCAATACGTTCATCGAAATGGTGCAGCAGCGACAATCCGTCCGTTCGCTCCGGGGTTGCGGTGAGGGCCAGCAGCTCAACCGGCTCCACAGCGTCAAGTAGTCGCGCGTACGACGCGGCGGCAGCGTGATGAAACTCGTCGACAATGACGACATCGAAATGCGTGGGGCTGAGCGCCTTCAGTCCGTTTGCGTCCAGTGATTGAATAGACGCGAACACGTGCTCGAAGTCAGTCGGTCGCTTGCCGCCCACCCAAAGCTCGCCGAAGTTTGCATCCCGGAGCGCGTGTGCAAACGTCGCCCTGCTCTGCTTCAGTATTTCTTCACGATGTGCCACAAAGAGCAGCCTCGCACGCGGCAGTTTCGCACGGAGGCGAGCGTAGTCGATCGCCGCCATGACCGTTTTACCGGTGCCGGTCGCCGAGACGAGGAGATTGCGGTGTCGGCCCATAGAGCGCGACAACTCTATCTGTTCAAGAAGTCGCTCCTGGAATGGGAAGAGGTGGATCTCGGTCGGAGGCAGAAAAATGACGTTATCGTCTCGGCCGGCGCGCCCGATCGCTTCAACAAACCGCTCGCGGTCGTACGGTTCAAAGTCTGGCTGCTGCCAGTAGCTTTCGAACACCGCGACAACTTTTTCGATCACACTGCGGTTGCGTGCCGCGGACACGCGCACATTCCATTCAAGTCCGGCTTCCTGCGCGGAGTGTGTGAGGTTCGACGAACCCACGTAGGCACTCGAGAATCCGGAATCGCGGTGAAAGAGCCACGCCTTCGCATGCAATCGTGTGGTGGA
>JBBRFQ010000333.1:0-3063 GCA_038224035.1 Gemmatimonadales bacterium | reverse complement strand
CAGCAGTCGCCATCGGATTCTTCGTGGGCCGATCCGCGACCCGGTCGTAGTGGAACGCCAGCACGAGTCCACCGTGCCTGTGCAGCGGTCGCGGTCGGTCACCGATTTGCTGCAGGAAACTGCCTCGCACACGGAAAACGTTGTGCGCGGCGAGATTCGGCTGGCCGTCGTCAAGGTACAAGAGCAGGTGACCGCGACGACCAAGCGCGCCGTCTTGAAGATCGTCGGCGGGGTGCTTGGTTTCGTGGCCTTCGTCGTGCTGCTCGTCGCTGCCACGTTGCGATTGACCTTCTGGCTTGCGCCATGGCTTGCGACAGCAATCGTTGGCCTCCTCGTTGCACTTGTTGCGTTGGGCCTCGTCCTGCTACCCGCGCGTGTCAATGGAGAAGATTCATGACTACGGTTTCGACAAGTATCAAGACGGAGTTCGTTGACAACCTTCCTGAGTCGGCCGATGAACTGGAGGCAGCGGTGCGTGCGGAACGCCAACAGCTGAAGCGGTCACTCGATGAGTTGGGATCGGCGGTGCGCGAGAAGGTGAATGTACGATCGAAGCTGCGCGAACACCCGCTGATCACAGTCGGTGCAGCGCTCGCCGCTGGTGTCGCGCTCGGGGTCATGAGTAATCGGGTGCCTGAGGGACGTTATGCACGGAGCGACTCGCTCGTGGCCCCTTCGCCGAAGACCGATCGTATGCACCGCGGCACATCGTCGCAGACGCAGTTCAGTGGGACCTTGGGGAATATGGCATCGACGGTGGCCGCGTTGGTGGGTCAGCGTCTCGCCAGCGTTGCCGAAGATGTCGTGCGCAGTGCGCTTTCGAGTCGTCGCCGCGGGCCGCCTAGCGGATCATGACCTGGGTGCCGACGGGTATGTGTTCGAAGAGCCACGCAATATCTTCATCGAGCAGCCGGAGACACCCGTGCGTAACTGCGCTGCCCACCGAGGTTTGATCCGGGGTTCCATGCAACAGGTACCCATCGCCCAGGTCAAGAGCGAACGCCCCAAGCTCTCCGCGCACCTGTCGATTGCGAGAGCCGACGGGAGGGATGTACAACGTTGCACCGAACACCAGATGCTCATCCTCGGGCAGCGGGAACCACGCTCCGCCAACCTCAAGCTGCACACTGACGTGATCGCCACGTAGCTGAATGCGGCGACCGCCCTGGAGCGGCACTCCCGTGTCGGGAAGCGTTCGCAATTGCAGTCCATGCTCCAGCGCTGCCTCCGCATAGTGCCAGTCGGGCGGCCGCCACAGTGGATCCGCCCGTTTGTCTTTCACCACCCGAAGACCGAGAGGTGTTTCGAATCGCCACGACCGGTTGCCGATGCGCAGTTCCCGACCACTGGCGATCGCGATCGGTGCCGTGCGAAGCGTATCGCTGCCGGACAGTACCGTGAGCGTTCGATCGTCAAGCGACACCTCGATTCGGACCCGCGTCGTGTGCGGGCGATCCGAGCGCGTGTTGTCTTCGCTCGAGAGCGCGCGCTGCGCGCTGAGCGCCGTGGGTGACAAGCCAGCCACGATGAGCGGCAGCAAGGCCGCCCATCGACCGAAGTTTCGGGCCCGCGTCAACGATGGATTCCACATCACCGATGCCTGAGCCGGCTATCGTCTCACCGGCGGAACAGGCGGGTTTGATGATGATGTGGAAGCCGGATCTACGCGACCCTCTTTCTGCACACGGATTCGCTGGTCAGATGTCATTGCGGACGGCCGCGGCTGCTGCGTCATCGGCATCGCTTGCGGTGTGGTCATTCGGTCGCGCATGGAGTCGCCCGCGACCGCCACCGAGGAGCGCAACGTGGTCACGCTGTCACGCAGACGTCGCGCCACCATGGGATCCTGAACGCGGTTCGCACTATCAAGCAGACGCGCGATCAAGCTATCGCGCGCCTGCGCCGACATAATCGCACCCTGGCGATGCATCTGCATATGCATCTGCATCGTGTCGCGAACACGCATCGTATCCTGCGCGGCGGCCGCGCGTGAGAAGGCGACAACGGCGACGCACGCCGCAGCAACTGCGATTCCTCGAATGAACATGAGTTGATCCTCTGCGAGTGATGAAATGCTCATCCCTTCCACGTGGGACTGAGCCTGACGAGCTGTGGGCATGGCGACCCATTCAGCCGTCAGCTGGAGCATAGTGTGACCGTGACGTGGGCGAACGTTCTCGCGGGAGACGAATTACACTGCTCCCTGCAGAGTCCATGCGTGTACTGAGTAAGGAGCATGCGCGCTGGCTCACCGAGCCTCCCCGTATTCCCTTTCATGCCGAGCTCCTCGGGCTGTGCGGGCCGGCCCATCGGCGCTTCCGCGCCGATGGGCTCCATGCGTGTCGCTCCGCCGGATTGGGCGGCTTCCAGATGGTTGCGACGTGCTCCTTCGGCGGCAGCAGCCGGCAGGCTGATCGGCGTGGTCCCTATCTCTCAGGGGGGATAGCGTCGGTTCTGCCGCGGCCTACTTTGCAATCGAAGTGAGTCGTCGTCCTGCACTCTCCCCACACCGGGCGCCCCTGAGTGCCGTTCCCGCTCTGCAACGAGTTCATGACTGCCAACGCCGAAGTGCAGCGATCGCACAACGGATTGTTCGAGTTCGGTGCGCAAATCGCCGGCGATACCGTGGCGGTGGACGCGATTATCGACGCGCTCCGCGTTCATACAGGTGTGGACGTGCGCGAGTATCGGCGCACGACGATTGAACGGCGCATCGGCAATCGGATGATTTCCATTGCGTCGCCCTCGCTCGAATCGTATGCGCGCCTCATCGCGCACTCACCGCACGAAGCCAACGCGCTGCTTGAACGCGTCTCGATCAAAGTGAGTGAGTTCTTTCGCAATGCGGAGGTGTTCGCATTGTTGCAGACGCGGTTTCTTCCAGCGCTCGCCGACTCGGCGCAAGGCCGCGCGTTGCGTATTTGGAGTGCCGGCTGCGGGCGAGGTGAAGAAGCGTGGACGCTTGCGATGCTCTTGCATGATCTGCGCATTGACGGGTTCATCCAGGCGACGGACGTCGATCCAAGCGCGCTTTCGTTTGCCCGACGAGCCGAGTATCGCGTC
>JBBRFQ010000332.1:0-3105 GCA_038224035.1 Gemmatimonadales bacterium | reverse complement strand
GCTGTACAACACCGGCTATCAGATCCATCATGTGGTGGAGCAGGGCGGGACGTTGCTCGACAACTGGCAAACGGCCGTGTTCACGGCGACGGGTCTGAAACCCGATGCGGGTTCGATACTCAGCTGCATGGTGCACGGCGCGCTGTATTTCTTTCCTGTGCTGATTGTCACGCTCATCGCGGGCGGCACGGCCGAAGTGGTGTTCTCGGTGGTTCGCGGACATGTGATCAGCGAAGGATTCTTCGTGACGGGCACGCTGATTCCGCTCATCATGCCGGCCACGGTGCCGCTCTGGATGGTGGCGATGGGCACCGTGTTTGGCGTGGTGATCGGCAAAGAGATTTTCGGCGGCACCGGGATGAACTTCCTGAACCCGGCACTGACGACGCGCGCGTTCCTGTTCTTCGCGTATCCCGCGCAGCTCTCCGGTGAAGTGTGGGTGGCCGCCACGCAGCCTGACGGACGATCGGGTGCCACGTGGCTCGCCTCGTTTGCCGAAGGGTCGGGTCATCTCGAGGGACTCACGTACATGGATGCGTTTCTCGGACGCATTCCCGGCTCCATGGGCGAAACGTCGGTGCTCGCGGTGCTCATCGGTGCGGCGTTCCTGCTCGTGACGCGCATCGCGGCGTGGCAAACGATGCTGGGGGTGCTGGTGGGCACACTGATCACGGCGCAGGCACTGACGATGCTTGACGCCTCGACCAATCCGATGCTGGCGATGCCAGCCACGTACCATCTTGTGCTCGGCGGCTGGGCGTTCGGTGCCGTGTTCATGGCGACCGATCCGGTGTCGTCCGCATTCACACGCACCGGCAAACTCGCCTACGGGTTCGGCATCGGACTGTTATGCGTGCTGATCCGCTCGGTGAATCCGGCCTATCCCGAAGGCATGATGCTGGCGATTTTGTTCATGAACATGTTCGCGCCGCTGATTGACCATGCGGTTGTGACCGCCAACATTCGACGGAGGGCGGCGCGCCATGGCCAACGCACGGCGTGATTCCACAGCGTACACGATCGGCTTTGCCGCCCTCGTGTGCCTGGTGTGTGCAGTGCCCATCGCGGCGGCGGCGGTCATGTTGCGACCGCGGCAGGAACAGAATCAACGACTCGACCGACTCACCAAGGTGCTCACGGTGGCCGGTCTCATCGACAGTGAAGAACGGCTGTCGCCCGAACTGGTCGAGTCGCGATTCAACGAATATGTCGTCGCGCGACCGATCAATATCACCGATGGCAGCACGGTCGACACGATCGACACCGAGACGTACGACCAGCGCCGGGCGTCCCGCGATCCGGCTCTCAGCGTGGCCGCGCCGGAGAACGCGGCGCGAGTATTGCGCGTCCCCAAGGTGGCGGTGGTGTACGAAGTGCGGGAGAACGATCAACTGCGCACGATCGTGGTGCCCATTCAGGGTTACGGGCTGTGGTCCACGATGTACGGCTATCTCGCGCTGCAGCCTGATGCGCGCACGGTGTCGGGGATCACGTTCTACGAACACGGTGAGACCGCAGGGCTTGGCGGCGAAATCGAAAATCCTCGCTGGCAGGCTCGTTGGATCGGGCGGCAGGCGATCGACGAAACCGGCGCTGTGCGGCTCGAGGTGATCAAGGGCACCGCCGGCGATCCGGCCACCGATCCGTATCGCATGGACGGACTGTCCGGCGCCACGATTACGGGGCGCGGGGTCTCCGCGACACTCGATTTCTGGCTGGGCCCGAACGGGTTCGGCCCCTATCTGGACAAAACACGCGCTGAGCGCGGGCGAGGAAACTGATCATGCTCGACAAAAAAACTCGCGGTGTCCTGCTCGATCCGCTCTTCGAAGACAATCCGATCGCGCGTCAGGTGCTTGGCATCTGCTCCGCCCTGGCGGTGACCACGCTGGTGGCGCCCAGTGTGGTGATGACGCTGGCCGTGATTGCAGTACTGATCGCGAGCAACGTGAGCATCAGCATGATTCGCCATCTCATACCATCGAGCATTCGCATCATCGTGCAACTCACGATCATCTCGTCGCTCGTGATCATCTGTGATCAGGTGCTCAAGGCGTACGCGTACGGCGTATCACGACAGCTGAGCGTGTTCGTGGGACTGATCATCACCAACTGTATCATCATGGGACGCGCCGAAGCGTTCGCCATGCAGAATGGTCCGAAGGCGAGCGCGCTCGATGCGATCGGGAACGGGATGGGATACGGACTCGTCCTGCTCTTCGTCGCGGTATGCCGCGAGCTGTTCGGCTCCGGCTCCATCCTCGGCTACACGGTGCTGCCACTCGTGCGTGACGGCGGCTGGTACGTGCCGAATGGGCTGATGGTGCTCTCACCAGCCGCATTCTTCCTGATTGGCGGCATGATTTGGGCACTGCGCGCGTGGAAGCCTTCGCAAGTTGAAGTGGAGAAGGTGGTGGAAATCGAGATGGAGCATGGTCCGGACGTTGCTCGCCACGCGGCCTGAGGGCGCTTCCATGACCAGTCATTATCTCAGCTTGCTGGTGAAGGCGGTGTTCGTCGAGAACATGGCACTGGCGTTCTTCCTTGGGATGTGCTCGTTCCTCGCCGTGTCCAAGAAGGTGGGCACCGCGATCGGACTCGGTGCGGCCGTCACCTTCGTGCTCGCGATCACCGTGCCCGTGAATCAGCTGCTGCTGCAGAACGTGCTCGACGAAGGTTCGCTGGCCTGGCTCCATCCAGCGTTCGCCACCGTTGACCTGTCGTTTCTCGTTTTTCTCACGTTCATCGGAACGATCGCCGCCCTGACGCAAGTCGTGGAGATGGTGATTGATCGCTTCGCCCCCGCGCTGTACTCCGCGCTCGGCGTTTTCCTTCCGCTCATCGCCGTGAACTGCGCGATTCTGGGAGGCAGTCTCTTCATGGCCGAGCGGGATTACACGCTGGGTGAGAGTGTGGTGTTCGGCCTGGGCTCGGGAATCGGCTGGATGCTTGCGATCGTGGCGTTGGCCGCTGTTCGTGAAAAACTGCGCTATGCCAATCCGCCGGTTGCGCTGCGTGGCCTCGGTCTCACGTTCATGGTGACCGGGCTGCTCGCGGTATGCTTCATGGCGTTCGGCGGCATTCAGCTATGAGGAGCTGACCACA
>JBBRFQ010000331.1:0-3148 GCA_038224035.1 Gemmatimonadales bacterium | reverse complement strand
CGGTATGAGCACTTCGCGCACCACGACCTCGGCCTTGCGGGCACGCGTCAGTCCGTTGCCCAGCCAGATGCCGAGCCCGGCGAACACGGCGGCGACCAGCGCGCCGTAGATCTCTACCGAATGCTCCACGACGAGCCAGCGAAACTGAATCAGCTGCATCGCGGTGATGAGCAGGCCGGCGAGCAGGCCATAGAGGAGGACGTGCCGTCGCATGGCCGGAAACTTACCGTTTCCGGCGAGATGGCGACACTCGACTATGTGGACGGGGCCCCGGCTGACTTCACGACCACGGGATAGTTTTGGTGATGACTTCCACTCCCCTGATCGCGCCCACGATTGACGACATTCGCGCTGCGGCCGAGCGCATCGCGCCGCACGCGGTGGTGACACCGCTGCTGCGTTCGCCGGCGCTTGACGCCGCCGCGGGCGGCCGAGTGTTGCTCAAGGCCGAGGTGCTGCAGCACACCGGCTCCTTCAAACTGCGTGGCGCCCTCAACCGGCTGCTGCAGCTCACGCCGGAGGAGCGTATCAAAGGCGTGGTTGCCTACTCCTCGGGCAATCACGCGCAGGCCATCGCCTACAGCGCGACGCTGCTCGGCATGCCCTCGGTCATCGTGATGCCCAGAGATGCGCCGCAACTCAAGATTGAGCGCACGCGCGCGTTTGGTGCCGACGTGGTGCTGTACGACCGATACACAGAGGACCGTGTCGCCATCGGCGGCGCGATTGCGGAGGAACGCGGTGCCACGATCGTGCCGCCGTTTGAAGACCCGCGCATTGTGGCCGGACAAGGCACGTTGGCGCTCGAAGCGCTCACACAAGCCGCCGCCATCGGCGTGGAGGTTGACGCGCTGCTCGTGTGTTGCGGGGGCGGTGGGCTCACCGCGGGATGTGCGTTGGCGGCAGAAGCCGTGTCGCCGCGCACGCGCGTGCATCCGTGCGAACCGGCGGCGTTCGATGATACCGCGCGTTCGCTCGAGCTTGGGCACCGCGTGGCCAATGCGCCGGGTGTGCGCTCGATCTGCGATTCGATTGTCACTGAGATCCCGGGCGAGTTCACCTTTTCCATCAATCTGCCTCGTGTTGGACACGGACTGCGCGTCACCGACGACGAGGTCCTCGACGCCATCGCGTTTGCGGTGCGTGAACTCAAGCTGGTGGTGGAACCGGGTGGTGCGGCCGCGCTGGCGGCGCTGTTGTCGGGAAAGATCGAGACCCGCGACCGAACGACCATGGTGGTGGTGACCGGCGGCAACATTGATCCGGCGATTCTGGCGCGCGCCATCAGCCGCAGCACCGAGCACGCCGCGGCGCACTAGAATTCAGATATGCACCAGTATCATCAACTGCTCCGGCTCGTTCTCGAACAGGGAAAGTTCAAGCCCGACCGCACCGGCACCGGCACGTACGCGGTGTTCGGTGCGCAAGCGCGGTACGATTTGCGCGACGGCTTTCCCATGGTGACCACCAAGAAGCTGCATCTCAAGTCGATCCTTCACGAACTGCTGTGGTTCTTGCGTGGTGACACGAACATTCAGTATCTCACCGAGAACGGAGTGAGTATCTGGAATGAGTGGGCCGACGCGGACGGCAATCTCGGTCGTGTGTACGGCGCACAGTGGACCGACTGGCGCACCGCCGACGGACGGTCCATCAACCAGATCGACCGCGTGATTGAGCAGATCCGCACGCGCCCTGACAGTCGTCGCCACATCGTGACCGCGTGGAATCCCGGCGAAGTGGATGACATGGCGCTGCCGCCGTGTCATGCCTTGTTCCAGTTTTTTGTGCAGGACGGCGAACTGAGTTGTCAGTTGTACCAGCGCAGCGCCGATCTGTTTCTGGGCGTGCCCTTCAACATCGCATCGTATGCGCTGCTCACCATGATGGTGGCGCAGGTGACCGGACTCACGCCCGGCACGTTTGTCCACACGTTCGGCGATTTGCATCTGTACAGCAATCATCTGGATCAGGCGCGCTTGCAGCTCAGTCGAGCGCCGCGTGCGCTGCCGCAGATGCAGATCAATCCGGCCGTGACCGATATTCACGCGTTCTCTTACCGCGACTTCGCGCTTGTGGGTTACGACCCACATCCGGCCATTGCCGCGCCCATCGCGGTGTAGGGGCCACGATGAAACGTTTCAAGGCGATCGCCGCGATGTCGGAGAACCGTGTGATCGGCAACGGACCGGATATTCCGTGGCACCTGCCCGAAGACTTCAAATGGTTCAAGCAGACCACGAGCGGGCATGTGGTCGTGATGGGGCGCACGACGTTTGAATCGATCGGTCGTCCGCTGCCAGATCGCACTACGATCGTGCTGAGCCGCAGCGGCTTTCAGTGGCCCGGTGTGCGTACGGTCGCGAGCTTCGACGAGATAGACGCTGACGAACACGATTGCGACGTGTTCATTTGCGGTGGTGCACAGATTTACACGCAGACGTTGCCACAGTGCTCTGATTTGTATCTCACACATGTAAAGCGCGTGGTGGAAGGCGATGTACTCTTCCCCCCGTTTGAGCATCTCTTCGACGCGGGGACCGAGCTGCGCGACACCCCGGAGTTCCGCATCGTGCATTACCGCCGTGTCGAGTAATTCGCCGCGTGTTGCGGTGGTTGGTGCCGGCCTCGCAGGATTGTCCGCCGCGCGCGTGCTGGTCGCGAATGGTGTGCGCGTGACCGTGTTCGAGAAATCACGTGCGCCCGGTGGGCGGGCGGCCACACGTCGGCACGAGGCGTATCACTTCGATCACGGTGCGCAGTACTTCACGCAGCGTGATCCGCGCACGGCCGCGCAACTTCGCGAGTGGGAACATCGCGGCATCGTGTCGCCGTGGAACGGACGCATTGCCGCGCGCGACGGCGGTGTGTGGCGTGAGAGCCGTGAGGCGATCACCCGCTGGGTAGGGGTGCCGGGCATGCGCGCGTTAGGCGTTGATCTCGCGCGAACGCTGCATGTGCGCTACGAAACGGCCGTGCAGTCGCTGCTGCGTTCGGATCGAACATGGCGACTGCTCGGCGATGACGACGCGGCGCTCGGCGAGTTTGACACCGTGCTGGTCACGGCGCCGGCGCCACAGACGCATGCACTGCTCGCACCGCACGCGCCGTCATTCGCCGCAGCGTTGGCCCGTGTGGAACTGCTCCC
>JBBRFQ010000330.1:0-3158 GCA_038224035.1 Gemmatimonadales bacterium | reverse complement strand
GCCCAGCATCTGGCGCTCGACATGGAAGGCGATCCGGTCGGGTCGTCAGACATTCCCGTCGTGCGGCAACGGTTGCACGCGATGCTCGACAGCGCCGTCGCCGAGCTGCACACCATCGATCCGGCCATTCTTCACGAGTTCCGCGGCGTCGGGCGCGCTGGACTGCCATCCACCGTGATCGGATGCCTGGTGCACGGCGCGGAGCACGGCATGCGTCATGTCGGACAACTCTCCGTGACCACGCGCATTGTGCAAAGCGGACTCGGCATGGAGACAGGAACATGATTGACCATCTCGTGTATGCCACGCCCGATCTCGAGGCCAGCATCGCGCATCTTGAGACCCGACTGGGCGTGCGCGCTGAAATCGGTGGCCAACATCCGGGACTCGGCACACGCAACGCGCTGCTTGCGATCGGCGATCGCATGTATCTCGAGATTGTCGGTCCCGATCCGCTGCAGACCGGACACGTGGAGCCGCGCTGGTTCGGCATTGACACACTCACGAAACCGAGGCTCGTGACGTGGGCCGAAGCGGGCACCGACCTCGAGGCGCTCCGTGCGCGTGCGAAACGCGCTGGCATCGCACTCGGTGACGTCTCCGGCGGCAAACGCATGCGTCCCGACGGACAGCTACTTTCGTGGCGGGTCACCAGCCCGTTCACGGTCATCGCCGATGGACTCGTGCCGTTTTTCATCGACTGGGGCGCGTCAGCGCACCCGTCGCAGCATGCGCCGACCGGACTCACCCTCGTGTCGCTGCGCGTCAAGCATCCGAAGCCCGCAAAGTTGAAACGCGCCTATAGCGTGCTCGGTGTTGACGTCACCGTGCGACGCGGGAAGACGCCGAGCATCACGGCGATGCTCAATTCTCCCAACGGTCTCGTTCGCCTGCGTTAGACGCGCTGCTTATGGAGACGGTGTCGAGTGCTGCGCTGTCGTCGCATCGCGCAGTGCACCGATGAACCAGGCCCATCCAAACGGGAAGTCACTGATATCGGTAGTGCGAGTAAAGCCAGCGTGCACAAAGGTGAGACGCGTCTGCTCGCCAACGCTTTCCAGATCGAAGGTGATCGTTTGTCCCGTCACGCTCTCATCGCCGCGCCAGTCGGGCCAGTCGAGCTTGAGTCGTTGATTCTCCACAAACTCGAGAATGGGCAGCGGCGACGGATCGAGCGAGTAAAAGCGCGACCGCGCCTGTCGGCGCTTACGTACGAGCCCGGCCTCGCGCAGCACGCGCCGGTGGCGCGAGATGGCGGGACGACTGACTGGAAACAGTTCGGCAATATCGCCGTCCGAGCCGCGCGGCGCATGGCTTGTTTCTCGAGACGGAGGTGTTTCAGCAGATTATCGCGTTTCTGCGATTGACCGGCGCTGCACATGGGTGAAGGTTGTTGGCGTGACGCCGTTCGACTCGCGGCCATGCCAACCCTCTCACCGCGTGTGCCCGCATGCCCGCCACTTCGCAGCGACTCTCGGCGATCTCCGAGTCTGTCATCCGCAATACCACGCGCACGGCCAATCAGTACGGGGCGATCAACCTCGCGCAGGGATTCCCGGATTTCGACCCGCCGCCGGCACTGCTGGATGCGCTGGTGGAAGCCACGCGCGGTCCGTTTCACCAATATGCGATCACCTGGGGTTCGCAGCGATTCCGCGATGCGCTCGCGCGCAAGATCACGCGCACCAGCGGCGTGCGCATCGATCCCGATCAGCATCTCGTCGTCACCTGCGGCAGCACGGAAGCCATGATGGTGGCGATGATGACGGCGTGCAATCCGGGCGACAAGGTGATCATTTTTTCGCCGTTCTACGAGAACTACTTCGCGGACACGATTCTCGCCGGTGCCGAAGCCGTTTGGGTGCCGCTGCGTCCGCCCGCGTTCGATTTTGATCCGGAAGAGCTCGAGCGCGCGTTTGCCACAGGCGCGAAGGCCATCGTGCTGTGCAATCCCGGCAATCCCACGGGCAAAGTGTTCAGCCGCGCCGAGCTGGAGATCATTGTGGCGCTCGCCGAGAAATACGACGCGTTCATCATCACCGATGAACCGTACGAGCATATGGTGTACGCACCCTACGAACACACGTACGTGCACGCGCTGCCGGGCGCGTTCGAACGCACGATTGTGTGCAACTCGCTCTCCAAGACGTACTCCATCACGGGCTGGCGCATCGGCTATGTGCAGGGGCCACCCGACGTGATTCGCGCGGCGCGCAAAGTGCACGACTTTCTCACCATTGGCGCAGCGGCACCACTGCAGGAAGCGGCCGTCACCGCGCTGGAGTTCCCCGACCAGTATTATGCGGACTTGCGCGCGTTCTACGCTGAGCAGCGTTCACTGTTTCTCGGCTATCTCGAGCAGACGGGACTACCGTACACGGAGCCGCAGGGCGCGTATTATGTGATGGTTGATATTGCATCGCTCGGTTTCAGCAATGATGCCGAGGCGTCGGACTGGTTCATCAAGGACATCGGCGTGGCCGGTGTGGCGGGGTCAAGCTTCTTCCGTGAACCGGTACACAATTACATCCGGTTTCATTTTGCCAAGCGCGCCGAGACGTTGCACGCGGCTGGCGAGCGACTCATACGAGTACGCGAGGGACGGCGCTGACCACTACGGCGCACACACGCTGAAGGCTTCGCTTGACGCAAGCCCGTCGATTTGTTGCCGCTGCAGCCCAGGTGCGGCCACCCGCTTGGCGTACTTGAGCGCAGTGCACGCCTGTGGCATGTCATCGACGGCTCCGTACGCGGGCGCGAGCAGGATGTACACGTCCGCGCTATCGTTGGCCGTGCGGAACTGACGCAGCAACGACTGGAGCACCGGAATCGCGCGACGCGATTCGACCACAAACGCTTCGTCTTCGGCGGCATTCAGCCGACGCATCGCTTGCGCGAGTGTGCGCCGTGCGTCGAGTACTGCGTCGCTCTCGCTGACGGGCGGAGTGACCGCGGGCGCTTGCTCCGGCGGACGCGCACTTGGTTGTGTTGGTGACGCCGCCGCGCTTGGCGCTTGCGCGGCGCCTGACGATCGATCGCTCGGCGGCGCGCCAACTGAGGGAGACGTCGGAATCGCATCACCTGAGGTCTGGCCACCGCTCTCAGGCTGGCCAAGGGCGACTGCTTGCGCTGGCAGGGAGTCAGTGGTGCCCGTGCCA
>JBBRFQ010000329.1:0-3212 GCA_038224035.1 Gemmatimonadales bacterium | reverse complement strand
CGATGCGGCCACCAACGTACTGCGCGACGCACCCGTACCCAGGTTTCAGGCGTCGCTGGACACGAATGCGTTGCGTGGGGCTCGCATTGGCGTGTTCCTGCCGTACTTCCGCGATACCGACGCCGAGATTGCGGATACCGTGCGCGCGGCGATTGCAGCCATGCGCGCGCAGGGCGCCACAGTGATCGATGTCCCGATGGCGGAGTTCGACACGCTCATCGCCAACACCAGCGTGACCAACATGGAAACGAAGTTCGATCTCATCGACTATCTGCGCACCGTGCCGAACGCGCCGGTGAAGTCGATGCGCGACATTCTCGACCGCGGATTGTACGACCGTCAACTCGAAGTACGCTTTCGTGTGATCGACACGGTGCTGGCGGCCGACAGCGAGCATCATCGCAGAGCGCTCTCGCGACAAGCGGCACTGCGCGCGCGCATGGAGCGCATGCTCGACAGCCTCTCGCTCGACGCAATTGCCTATCCCACCGTACGGCAAAAGCCGACGCTGGTTGGTGAAGTGCAAAACGGCAGCACCTGTAACCTCGGCGCGCAGAGTGGGCTCCCGTCCATCAGTATCCCGGCCGGCTTCGCTGCCGACGGACTGCCGGTGGGCGTCGAACTATTGGGCAAGGGCTTCAGCGACACGCGCCTGGTGGCGTTGGCCTACGCGTTCGAGCAATCGGGTGCGCGACGTATCGCGCCGAGCACCACACCGGCGTTGTTGGCGGGCAAAGCACCGGTGGCGACACCGATCGTGGTCATCACCCGAGCGCGCGGCATCGTGGCGACCACACGCGTGACGTTGGACCGCGTCCACAGCGTGCTGCGCTGGTCGGCCACCGTGCAACACACCGGCGGCGCGCCGCTGTCGGCGCTGGTGCTGCGCCGCACGGGCAACGCGGGCCGTATCTCAGGCCCGATCTCGGGCGCCGCGGCGAGCGGCACAACCTCGGCCAGCATCGCGATTCCGGCGGGGGCCAGCCGAGTGAGCGCACGACTGTTGGGGCCGGGCCAGACGAGTGGGAGCGGGTCGTTTCCGCTGAGCTATGCCGACCGCGTGGCATTCGAATCTGGGCGGCTCACGGTGGCGATGTATACGGCTGCTGGGGTGGAGCCGGTGGAGGTGACGGTGGGGAAGTAGCAGCAACATCTGGTAAGGGCCGCTGCGTAAACCTGCGAAACTGGTCAGCATCAGCGAGATGAATGCGGCGATCCGTGCGCGCGGCGGCGGCGGGTGATCGGTCTTGATAGCAACGTGCTGGTCCGGTATCTGGTGCAGGACGCTGAGGTGGCGTGGCAGGCACTCAGGCAGTTCGAGTCGAGCCGTGCACACTTCGCCGATTGCCTCATTCGATGTAGTGCGCAAGCAGCGGGCTACGACAAGACGGTGACGTTTGACAAGCGCGCTGGGGTGACATTGCTCAAGTAGTAGCGACTCGTCGAGTCAACTCAACAACAACTCCAGCTCTTCCCGGCCGATCGACCCCAGCGCGCCCGCATCTTCAGACAGGATCGCGTCCGCCAACTGTCGCTTCGACTGCTGCAACTGCAAAATCTTCGACTCGATGGTATCGCTCGCCACCAGACGCGTGGCCATCACACGCCGCGATTGACCAATGCGATGCGCGCGGTCGATCGCCTGCGCCTCGACCGCTGGATTCCACCACGGATCGAGCAGGAACACATACTGGGCCGAGGTCAGGTTGAGCCCGTGTCCACCCGCCTTGAGACTGATAAGGAACACCGGGCAACTCCCGTCCGACTGAAATCGATCCACCCGCGCCTGCCGGTCTCTGGTGCGGCCATCGAGGTATTCGTACACAATGCCCGCCGCATCGAGACGCTCTTTCACGAGTGCCAAAAACGATGTGAACTGCGAGAACACCAGCGCTTTCTGACCGTCGGCCGCGACTTCCTGCAGTGCCGGCAGTAGCGCGTCCAGCTTGGCCGACGGCCACGTGCCACGCGCCTTGTCGGCCAACGCCGGATGACACGCGGCTTGCCGCAAACGCAGCAATGCCTCGAGAATGTGCATGCGCGACTTCTGCATCCCGTGGCGTTCCACCCGGTCGCGCACACTGGCCTGAAACTGGCGACGCAACTTGTCGTAAAATGCGCGCTGTTTGGGTTCCAGCTCCACTTCCAGTGTCTGCTCGATGCGGGCCGGCAGTTCGGGTGCCACCATTGCCTTCGTGCGTCGCAGGATCACCGGCCGCAACGCACGTGACAACACGCTTCCGTTCCCCGACTCTGTTACACCCTCGATGCCAGCCGACGCGGCGCGTGCGGCCACACTGAAGCGCGTGGACGCGCCGAGCATGCCGGGGTTGAGGAACTCGAAAAGACTCCACAGCTCCTCGATGCGGTTCTCGATCGGCGTTCCGCTCAACGCCAGGCGATGACGTGCGCGCACGAGTCGACAGGCCTTCGCGGTAACAGTGCTGGCATTTTTGATCGCCTGCGCCTCGTCGAGCACGAGGTAGTCGAACTCGCGCTCGCCGAGTGTGACCACGTCACGACGCAACGTGCCGTACGTGGTGATGACCACGTCGACCTCGCCGGAGTCGAGCGCATCGGCCACGCGTGTCGTGCCGCTGTAGTCGAGCATGCGCAGCGATGGTGCGAAACGCGCCGCTTCACGCAGCCAGTTGAACACGAGCGAACGCGGTACCACCAACAACGAGATACCCGCGCCTTCTGCGCGACGCGCCTCGAGCAGCGCCAGCACCTGCACCGTCTTGCCGAGTCCCATCTCATCGGCGAGGCAACCACCCAGCTCGAAGCGCCGGAGGAAGTCGAACCAGCCCAGCCCCTCGCGCTGATAGTGACGCAGCGTCCCGACAAATCCATCGGTCGCATCGGCTGCGGCGATACTCCGGAACGTGGCCAACTCTCCGCGTGCGCGCTGCAATGCGGTGTCGACGTCCACGTCGGGTAGCGCATCCAGCAGTACATCCAGCAGGGCAAGTTGCGATCGCCGATAACGAATCGCACTACCGGTCCGTGTCCCCGCGCCAAGCAGTACGCCCATGCGTTCCAGCGCGTCGGTCGGCACCAATCCCATCACACCATCGGCCAGCGGCACCATGCCACCGTGCTTGTGCTGCGCGTCGATGACCGTGGCCAGCGACACGTCGATGTCACCGTACGGCACCGTCCCAGACAAATCGAACCAGTCCACACCGGAGCGTACCTCGGCGCGAATCCGA
>JBBRFQ010000328.1:0-3262 GCA_038224035.1 Gemmatimonadales bacterium | reverse complement strand
GAGCCCGACACGATGAACGACTGGCGTTCGCAGCAGCGCGTGGTCGGGTGCCGGATTACGGCGTCCGGCGCAACAACCATCGGTGTTCGCGACGAAGCGATCCGCCTCTACGATCGCCTGCGCGCGGCGAAGTGGGTGCGCACGCCGGATCCACGCGACGCGCCGAGTGAAGCTTCTATGCGATTCCGGTGGCGGCAATCAGACTGCCTGTTCAACGTGAGTCGCGACGCGATGTTGTTCACCGACGCCGAGCAGCGCGCGGCCGAAGCCGTACCCATCAAGACCGACGAATCACGATACGCGGTGTTCGTCCAATGTTTTACGGTGCTGCCTCCAGCCGCCCGCGGCGCCTCGTGAGGACAGCGGAATCGCCCGTCCGCACGTAGGGTACTGGATGCCTCTACACGACCGTCGACCCCACTGGCCACGCCGAATGCGCCGTTTCTCCTGTGCTATCGCCTCACTGCTGGCCGCCATGAGCCTGACCACGCCGCTCGCCGCACAAATCGTCTGGCCCGACGAAGGCGCGCGCACATGGAAACCGCGGCCAACCGAGGCGGCCATCACGGCCAACGACTTGCGAACCAGGTTGTACCAACTCGCGGACGACTCCATGAAGGGCCGTGAGGTCGGCACGCTCGGCAACGTGATGGCCACGAACTACATCGCCGCCGAGTTCAAGCGCATGGGTTTGCTGCCGGCGGGAGAGAACGGAACGTATTTCCAGGAGCTCGCCTACGGACGGTTGGCCTTCAATGAGCAGCGCGTGCGACTGCAGGTGGGAACGACACCGCTCGTGCCATCACTCGACTGGGCGCCGTTGGCTCCCAACGCGGGCACGCGCATTGCCGGCAGCGCGAACATCACGGCACTTCCCACCGTGTTTGGCGGACGCTACGGCGATACCACAACCGTGCTCGATCCGAACATGGTGCGCGGACGAGTCGTTGTGTTCACGCAGTCCTCGACGACCGGCGGCACGCGTGGGGCAGCCGGCGCTGGGAATCTTACGGCCGCACAGGATGCCGGAGCCGCCGCAGTTCTGCTGATCAACGCCGAGATTCCGCCCGCCTCATTCCGCGAGCGCGTGGCGGTGATGCCGAATGTGCGTGCGGGCACCGCAGGTGCGACGATCACACCCAAGGCGGCTGAAACCATCTTCGGAAAGCCCGTTGCGGAGCTTACCCTCGGGACAGCCGGTACGCCGATCTCCGGAAGCTGGTCGTATGAACTTACGCCGCTCGAGTACCCCACGCGCAACGTGCTCGCGATCCTTCCCGGTGCCGACGCAGAGCGAAAGGGACAGTACGTGGTGATTGGTGCGCACAGCGATCACGTGGGCATGGTACGCGGCAGCACGCCGCCGGACCACGATTCGCTGCGTGCGTTCAACACCGTCCTGCGTGCGCAAGGCGCGAATGATCGTGTTGCCATCGACGCGGTCACACCCGCGCAGTGGGCCGAAGTCAACGCACTCGTTGCAAAAGCGCGCACCGTTCGCGCACCGCGTCCTGACACGGTGAACAACGGCGCCGACGATGATGGCAGTGGCACGGTCGTGATGCTTGAGATCGCGGAGCAACTCGCGGCCGGTCCGCGGCCGGCACGGTCCATCCTGTTCAACTCGCACGCGGCCGAAGAAAAGGGACTGCTTGGCTCTGCCTGGTGGACGGAACATCCCACGATTCCGCTCGACTCCGTGGTCGCCGCGCACAATATGGATATGCTCGGCAAAGGCCGAGTGTCCGACGTGAAGTTTGGCGGTCCCAACACCGTGCAAATGCTCGGGTCACGCCGCGTTTCGCTCGAGTTCGGTGATATGATCGATTCGCTGAACGCCGTGCGCAGCGAACCGATGGTGATCGACTATTCGTGGGATCGCACCAATCGCCTCAACCGATTCTGTCGCAGCGATCAGGTCAGCTATATCCGCAAGGGCATTCCCACCACGTACTTCTCCACCGGCTATTCGCGCGATTACCACCAGGCCACCGACGAGCCGCAGTACATCAACTACGACCAAAGCGCACGCGTGGCCCGTTTCGTACACGACATCGTGAAGGCCGTGGCGAATCGGGCGGAGCGACTCCCCGTGCTACCGCGCGAACAACAGGATCCGGCGGCGCGCTGCGGCGCGTAATCAATGCCGCAGTCACTCGCGGCTGCGGTACTCCTCAGAAACGATCAGCCAGCCCATCTCGCTGAATCGCCATTCGGCGGTGTAGCGCCCCTGTTGGTTGTGCTCCCCGTGTCGCGTCTGCCAGCGACCGGTCCAACGCCCGCGCTCGGTGGCGGATACAGACGGTTCACGTACTACAAATTGCTCAGGCCCGCGCACGTACCCGCCGAAGGCGCGATCGCCAAACTGCTCCGCGAACGCGATCAGGTGCTGGACACTGCTTGCCTAAAGATGATAATCGTTCTCAAGTATGGTTGACGAAGTTGACGCGGAAAGATAGACTGTCGGTGTCACTCTCCGCGCCGCATGACCGCATGCTGCGAATCCCGACAAAAACTCTCCCGTTACTCAAATGCGTCTTCGACACTTGCATGCACCGACCCTGATGCTGATTCTGGTCGCCGCGCTCTGCCTCGCTACACCGTACAGTGCGGCGTTCACGCAGCCCGCTACGCGAACGCTGGGCACCATCGTCGTTGCGCACGGCGGAGAGCCCGAATGGAATGCAGAGGTCGAACGAATTGCACGCACCGCGAAGACGGGTGGCCCGTTGGAACTCGCCTACCTCATGGGTCCGGCCGCGGTCACCCATCGCTTTCAGGATCAGGTCGCCAAGCTGGTGGCGCAGGGGGCGACTGAGATCGTGATCGTGCCGCTGCTCGTCTCGAGCCACAGCGGACATTACGAACAACTGCGGTGGCTGGCCGGCCTCACCGACTCGCTCGACGACATGATGCAGCATCACTTGCACATGGGAGGGCTCGAACGGCCCGCTACCAAGGTGCCGATGCGCGTGGCTCGCGCGCTCGACGATGCACCGGAGCTTGCCAGCGTACTGGCGGAACGGGCGCTCGCGCTCGGCACGACGCCCGCTGAGCAGGCGCTCTTTCTTGTCGCACACGGACCGAACTCGGCGGAAGACTACGCGGAGTGGATGCGGCATCTGCGCGTGGTCGCGGAGTTGGTGCGCAAGGAAACCGGATTTCGGGATGTACGCGTCGACATGGTTCGGGACGACGCGCCAGCCCCAGTCCGCGCCGAGGCCGTCTTGAGGGTGCGTGAGCTGATCGATCTGCAGGGGCA
>JBBRFQ010000327.1:0-3265 GCA_038224035.1 Gemmatimonadales bacterium | reverse complement strand
TCTGGTTGTCAGCGTCTTCCTGTCCGCGATACTGGAGCTTGGATGCATCGAAGCGCAGCACACCGTGCACGCCGCCAATGCGCTCGTTGGAAATGTTGTCGATCGCGATGGCGATTCGCTGGCCAGGAGCGGCGTTCGCGCGCGCTAGCGCGAGCGCGAGCGAGGGAGCTGAAGCGAGCGGCGCTGGTGCGTTCAGGGAGTCGTCGTCGGCACAAGCCGCGAGGACGCCCATCGACACCGCGGCTAGAGCCGCCGCGCGGATGGATCGTGCGTAAAACTGCATGATGAGCGTTCTCCTAAATGATAGTCAGGAACCCCTGCACCAGCGGGGCCCGGTCGGTCCGGGCACCCGTGGCGAAGGAAGTTGAAGCGTTACGGAATGACGAGCGGCGCGGGCGCGATCGGTGTGGATTCGGCCGTGACCGTGGTGGTCGGGAAGAACACCGCGTCGGTGGTGACGAGCGTCGGGGTGATGGTGCCCGAGAAGCCGGGCGCGATGTTGAAGGTGAAGGCGTAGACCGCAAAGTCACCCGTCTCGAATCCGCCAGCTGCATTGAGGTAACCGGCCCTCAAAACCGCTCCGGCGGTGCCGGGGAACTGGACATTCTGCGCTCCGAAATCGAAGCTCGAGGTGAACTGGCGGCTGTTGAACGTGAGCGCCAAGCCGTTGAAGCCGATGTCGACACCAAGCGCGTTCGCCTGGTTCGCGCCGACGTTCCAGCGCACCGTGATCTGGACCTGCCGACCCGTCGGGCCGGTGTTGGTGATCGCACCGTACGTCAGGCTGACCGGGTACACCGCGGGCGGCGGTGTGCAGGTGACCACAATATTCTGACCCGCAAGGCCGGCGGTGGTGAAGCCAGCGTACGCGGTCGGACCCGGGTTGGTGCAGTTAGCCGGCAGGTTCGTGAGCGTCAGTGCGCCCGTCGCTGATAGCGCCGGCACGTTGGCGATCGTATACGCGCCCGTGGCGCTCGTGGTCGACGCAGGCGTTGCGGCACCACCGGTCGGCGTGGCTATCACGCCCACTCCGCTCAGTCCACCGCCCAGGCTGCTCGTGATCGTACCAGCGATGCTGCCGACCGGCACGATGCAGTTCACCACGAAGTTCACGGTCGATGCAGCACCCGTTGCCACGGTAATGTTCTGGTTAGCGGGCGTCGTGCAGCCGCCGGGCAGAGTCGTCACGGAAACCGTGCGCGAGCCTGTGGCCACACCAGCCACGGTGTACGCACCGCCGGCGGCGGTCGTGCCCGAGAAACCACCCGACACGTTCACCGTCGCGCCCACGATCGCGCCGAGCTGCGGCGACGTCACGGTTCCGGTCACGCTACCCGGGGCCGGCGCCACGCCGTTCTCGAGGTCGGCGGCCAGAATGATCTTCACGCGGAAATCACCGACCGTGGGGTCGATGTCGAAGCCGACCTGCTGCGTGGTCGACGAGCCGAGCGGCTCGATCGTGCCGAACGACTCATAACGAAAGCAGTCGTTGTCGGTGACGGCGCAGCTGGCGTCGTTGAAGAAGTTGTGAAAGTTACCGTCCCAGTTCGTGCTCGGCGTAACCACGCCGAAACGCGGCGACGTGACGATCACTTCGTTGCCGCCGGACGTGACTCCGCCGGACGTCGTGGTCACGCTGATCTCGAACGGGAACGCCTGCAGACCCGTCACACCTGCCGGAGGCGTCGGGAACGTCGGCGTGATGAGGCGAATGCCGCTGAGGCGGTTGTTGATCGTCATGTCGAACGTGATACGCACCTTGCCCGGCACAATGGCACCGACGGCGCCCGCCGAGAAGTTCGAGGTCGAAATGTCGATGACGTCACCACCGAGCAACGAGTAGCGGCGGTCGTCGCTCAGACCGAGGTTGAGCTGCGCACCGGAGATCGGGCCGGAGATGCTGGTGCTTGGCGCGGAAATGCGGACCGTCTTTCTCAGCGCGCTGATGTCCATGATGAAGGCAGCGCTGCGGTACTGCGCAGGGATGGGCGGGTTGCCAGGCAGCACCGGATCGACGGCAACCGGGGCGGAATCGGAGCAGGCCGCAAGCGCCATGAGCGTTGCAGCCGTCGTCAGTGCGGCAAAGCGCCGACCGAGCGTGGAGATGCTGAGCATCGTGAAGACCTCGTCCTGAGGAAAGTGGAAAGATGTCATCTTCCCGCTTGTCCGTTCGGCGACCCGACCAGCGTGACTCGAAGTGCATGTGTCCCCGGAGGGGCGATCGACCGACGATGCAACGGTTCGTTCCTTAACCGTTCGTCAGTCGATGCGGTGGTGCATCGAGTTGTAGCTTCGTGGTTTTGCGTCACTGGCTTTCGCCAGTTTTGCCGTTGTCGACCGCAAGTGGAGTGAGACAGTACAACTGAAGGAGCCGCAATGATGCGCTGCCTTGGTCACGAACTGACCCATCCTCGTGTACCGGAATTCGGTGACAGTCACAGAATTTTTGTTGCACAGAATTGTGTAACGATTGCCGTGCATCTCTTTCGCAATCGCACCGCGCTGTGACGTAGAGACACAGAAACGAAAGAAGCGTCAGGTGCGTGCGCACCTGACGCCTGTTCAGTGATTACGCAAGATCTCTGCGTAACACTGCTCGTCGCGCTTACGTCACGGAACGACGAGGGGCGTGATGGGAAGCACCTGCGCAAACGGCGTGATATTCTGGAGGTTCAAGCTGATGAGTTCCGAGATGTTCAGGCTGACACTGATGCTTCCACTTACACCCGCGGCGATGTTGAAGTTCAATTGAATCAGGCCGAAGCTGCCGGTTTTCGACGCACCGCTCAAGCTGCCGATGGCCACGATCGTCTTGGTGTTGAGAGTTCCAGGCAAGTTCTCATTCGCGATGCCAAGGTCCAGTTCATCGGCCAGGAGCGGCGTTCGCGCTCGAAAGCGCGAGCGCGAGCGAGGGAGCTGAAGCGAGCGGCGCTGGTGCGTTCAGGGAGTCGTCGTCGGCACAAGCCGCGAGGACGCCCATCGACACCGCGGCAAGAGCCGCCGCGCGGATGGATCGTGCGTAGAACTGCATGATGAGCGTTCTCCTAAATGATAGTCAGGAACCCCTGCACCAGCGGGGCCCGGTCGATCCGGGCACCCGTGGCGAAGGAAGTTGAAGCGTTACGGAATGACGAGCGGCGCGGGCGCGATCGGTGTGGATTCGGCCGTGACCGTGGTGGTCGGAAAGAACACCGCGTCGGTGGTGACGAGCGTCGGGGTGATGGTGCCCGAGAAGCCGGGCGCGATGTTGAAGGTGAAGGCGTAG
>JBBRFQ010000326.1:0-3271 GCA_038224035.1 Gemmatimonadales bacterium | reverse complement strand
CGAAATCGGCGCCGAGCGCATCGTCGTCTCGGCTCACAGCATGGGCAATCAGGTGCTTGCCGCTGCGCTCCACGACACCGCGCTCAGCCAACAGCTGCGCCGTACTCCGCTGCGCGGCCTGGCGTTTGTCTCGCCGGATGTTGATCGCGAGTACTTTCGCGACTCGGTGGCACCGAGCGCGAGCGCACAATCGGCCCGGGTGACGCTTTACGGCGCGCGCAACGATATGCTACTCAAAATCTCGGGCACGATCCACAACGGCCGTCCGCGCGCAGGGCTGTTGGAGGCCGGTGTGCGCTGGCCGTCCACGCTGCACGTCGTCGACATCACCGATGGGCGAGCGGCCGCCTTCTGGCTCGGCCCGTGGGCCGACACGCATCACGCCCTTCGTCGCGAAGCGTCGGCGCTCGTCGATCTTTTTTCGATCGTGCTGTCGAACGCACCGGTGACCTGCCGCGCAGCGCTGGGCGCGATTCAGACACCGTCGGCGCTCAGCAGCGAGGCCGCGGCGCACTGGCGGCTGACGGATGCGGTGTTGCCGCGTCGGGAAGGTATGCAAGGCGGTTCCGAGCCGCTCACCTGCCCGATTGCTGTCAACGATCCCTGAGGGCGGGCTCGCGCGACGCGTCAGCACTCGCGCAAGCACTGCCATCACGCTTGAGGCCGGCGAGCTCACAGGCGCAATCCGCACCACCTTCTCCGCCACACGAGCCTTTCAGGCGTTTACCCGAGATCATCACGCCAAGCGCCATCGCGCCCATGGCGATCGCAATCACGGCCACTGTCAGTGCCAGCATCATCATGGTGCAAACTCCTCGCTAGTGCGGTATGCGACGAACGGCACGCTGAAATCCGGCGGTCAGCCGCTCGTCCACTCGTCCGTCGCCACCGTCAATGAGCAACAACACATCGAGTCCGTTCGCCTGCGCCAACAACCACGCCTTATCGGCTCCCGCCGCCATGAGCGCCGTGGCCCACGCATCTGCCAGCGCGCACTCCACGTGCAGCACAGACACCGCGAGCAACGTGTGGCGAACCGGAGCGCCGGTTTTTGGATCAATCGTATGTGCGTATCGTACCCCGTCCACTTCGTAGAAGTTACGGTAGTTGCCCGACGACGCGAGTGAACGATCATCCAGCGCCACGGCCAGGCGCACAGTGATGCGATCAGGATCGGGCTCTTCGATACCCACGCGGAACGGTTCGCCGCGCACATTGAGTCCGCGTCCCCGCAGCTCGCCGCCGATCTCCACCAGATGCTCGGGCAGGCCGCGCGCGGTCAACATCACCGACACCTGATCGACCGCGAATCCCTTCGCAATCGCTGACAGATCCACACGCACGCGCGCATCAGACTTGGACAATCCCTGTTCGTTGAGCCGCAGCTTGTCTGATCCGACAAACGCGCGCAGTGAATCGAGCGTGGCGCGGCTCGGCGGATCGGGACTACGTTCCACAGCCCCGAAGCCCCACGCATCCACCAACGGACCAACCGTGACATCGAAGTGGGCGTCGGATGCCGTGTAGACATCGAGCGCCTGTTGCACCACACTGCGAAACGCCGCCGAAATCGACACCGGCGTGGTGTCCGCAAACGCGTTGAAGCGCGACAGCTCAGACTGCGGGTCGTACGTGGACATGCTTGTGTTGATTGCCAGCAGCAGTGAATCAACGCTCTGCTGCAGCGCGTCCGCGTCCGCGTCAGCGGCCGATCCTGACGGTCCGAGCACCACGCGATACGTCGTGCCCATGGTACGGCCGTCAAACGCCACCGCCGTAGCCGCGTTGCGCGACGGACGCAAGTACGTGAAGGCGGCCATCCCCACCAACACCAACAGCATCAGCCACCAGCGCCGACTCCGACGCAGCGGACCTGCAGCGTTCGCCGGCGCCATCATCCCACCAGATCAGCCAAAATCGTCGAACGCGATGTTCTCGCGATCAACACCAAGCGAATCGAGCATCTTCATGCACGCCTGCAGCATCATGGGCGGCCCGCACAGGTAGTACTCAATATCTTCCGGGGCCGGATGCTTGGACAGATATTCTTCGTACAGCACGTTGTGAATGAATCCTTTTGAGCCGGTCCAGTTGTCTTCCGGGCGTGGCTCTGACAGCGCGAGCGTCCACGTGAAGTTGGGATTTTCCTTCGCAATCTGGTCGAAATCTTCCACGTAGAACGCTTCGCGCAGCGAGCGCGCACCATACCAGAATGTGACTTTGCGCTCGGTGTGCAAACGGCGGAACTGATCGAAAATGTGTGATCGCATGGGGGCCATGCCGGCACCACCGCCAATGAAGCACATCTCGTTGGTCGTGGGTTTCGCAAAGAACTCGCCGAACGGACCGGATATGACCACCTCATCTCCCGCCTTGAGATTGAAGATGTACGACGACATCAATCCCGGCGGCAGCCCCGACGTGCGCGGAGGCGGCGTGGCAATGCGCACGTTGAGCATGATGATGTCATGCTCCTCGGGATAGTTGGCCATGGAATACGCGCGCTGCACCGCTTCGGCCGACGTGGACGTGAGCTTGAACAGCCCGAACGTCTCCCAGTCCTCGCGATACTCCTCGGGCACTTCGATGTCCTGATACTTCACCAGGTGCGGCGGACATTCGATCTGGATGTAACCACCGGCGCGAAACGGCACCGTTTCGCCGGCCGGCAACTCGAGCACGAGCTCCTTGATGAACGTGGCGACGTTCTCGTTGGAGCGAACGCGGCACGTCCAGCGGCGCACACCGAAAATCTCTTCGTCGATGTGCACCTTCATGTCCTGCTTGACCTTCACCTGACATGACAAGCGCACATGGTGCCGCGCTTCCCCGGGCGAGACATGACTCGTTTCCGTTGGCAACAGCGCCCCACCCCCTTCGAGCACTTCTACCTTGCACACACCACACGTGCCCTTACCGCCACACGCCGAGGGAATGAAGATCTGATTGTTCGCCAGCGTCGACAACAACGTCGAGCCACTCGGCACGTGCAACGAACGTTCCGCATTGTCATTGATGCTGATGGTGACTTCGCCGGTACTCACCAGCTTCGAGCGCGCCACCATCAGGAGCGCCACAAGCAGCAACACCAGCAGCAGGAAGGCACCAACACCGGTAACAGCCGTCAACATGTGGTCAGCTCCTCATAGCTGAATGCCGCCGAACGCCATGAAGCATACCGCGAGCAGCCCGGTCACCATGAACGTGAGACCGAGGCCACGCAGCGCAACCGGCGGATTGGCATAGCGCAGTTTTTCACGAACAGCGGCCA
>JBBRFQ010000325.1:0-3279 GCA_038224035.1 Gemmatimonadales bacterium | reverse complement strand
GCACCGCCCGTCACAACCTGCACGCGACCGGTTGATGTTCCGCCTGCCATGTTGTCCGGCGACGGGAACCACATGCCGAACGACGCGGTCAGCGAACCCGCGTCGAACGTGCTGACCAATCCATTCTCCAGCGACCCGGCGGGCGTTGGCGCACGCGCGGACAGCGTGACCACGCGCTGGGCGAAACTCGCGCGATCAATCGGCACACCTGACTTCCACACACCCACGATGTCGCGAGTGGCGGTGATGTCGCTGGAGGGATCTCCAGTGACCAACAGCAGATCGGCCCGCATGTTCGGCGCGATGCGACCACGATCGGCGAGACTGAACACGCGGGCCGGAATCTGTGTGGCCGACGACAGCGCTTGCACTGGCGTGAGGCCGGCCTCGACGAGCAGTTCGAGCTCGCGATGCATCGCCGCGCCGTAGGCGGTGCCGGGATTCTGCGCATCGCTGCCGGCGAGAATTGTTACACCCTCCGCGTGCAATGCGCGCACTGTGGATTGCGCCACTGCGTAGGATGTCGCGGGCGCGCCGGGCCGGCGCGGAAATCCCTGCGCGAGTGAGCTGCGACTCGCGGGCAACAGATACGCACGCAGGCGCGCGTCATCCACCAGCGGTGCGCCGCCACCAACACCGGTGATGCTCTTGAGAACGACAAGCGTCGGAATCACAAAGGCCTTCTGCTCGGCGACGCGCTTCGCAAAGCCCGCGCCCGCGGACGAGTCGGCGAACAGATGCACGAGGCCATCAGCCCCAGCGTCGATGGCCGTGCGCGCGCTGCCTGCATCGCCCACATGCACGACGGCAAGTTTGTTACGTCGCTTCGCCGCGGCAATCACGGCTTGTAGTGTGGCGCGATCGACGGTGGGCATTCCCATGCCGTAGGCGCGTCCGTCATCGTAGGCAATCTTGATCCAATCGGACCCTTCGGCGATGCGGGCATCGACGAACACTTGCGCTGAATCGGCAGACGTGATGGTGGGAATGATCAGGCCGAACTGCGTCCCGTGACCGCGTGGTGCCGTGACGAGCGTGCCCGAAGAGAACAGATCGGCGCGGTTCGTCGCGCGACCGGCCTCCTGCTCCGCGCGCCGAGCGCGAACAAACGCGTGATCGGAGAACATGTCGAGATGCGTGGTCACGCCAAAGATCACCGCTTGCTGCAGGGCGTCGTCAAACGAGTGCGTATGCGAGTCGATGAGGCCCGGCAACAGGGTCCGACCGGTGCCATCGACGATCACCGCGCCGACGGGTGCGGTGATCGAATGTCCAAGTCGGACGATGATACCATTCGCCACGAGTACGTCCTGCGCCGGCCGCATGCGTTCGCCGTCGAAGACGCGTGTGTTGCGGAAGAGTGTGGCTCCCGAGGTCGGCGTGGGTTGCGCGAGTGCGCTGCCAGCTGGCGGCAACAGCAGCGCGGCGGCAATCGTCAGTGAGCGCGACACGAACGCTGCCGGCGTGAAGGAAGTGAGCAAAAGCATCGTTCCCGGACTCTGAGGAGTACCAAACACACGAAGAGGGTATTCGATCACTACGAGCGGACCGGCGGTCGGTTTCGCAGGGGCGATTTCTGTCCCCTCAGCGTGCCATCACGGTCATGCTGCAATCCGCCGGATTATCAGGATTGATCGGGGCCGAGACGGGCGGTTGCCGCGTGCGTTGGTGCTGGCTCACACGCTCGGAGGCTGCGGCGCGAAGCGCGGAAGAAACGAGTGACCGCGTCGGAGCTGCAGCCACACGCCAAACAACAGCGCGCCCAACAGTACGAAGTTGATCGCGCCAAACACCATGCCGGCCGCCGCGAGCTTCGTGACCTCTGTTCCGCGTAGTACGTACCCCACCGCCGCGCCCTGCATCCCCAGGATCACCAAGGCTACCGCGAGTCGCCAGCCTTCAGCCCGCCCTCGTTTCGGCAGCGGGGCCGGCGTTCGATTGCGCCACACCCACAGCAAGCGACGCTGACTGATGTACGCGTACATGCAAACACTGGCGATGCCGAATGCGATCGTGAGCCACAGCTGCAGCGCGTCGTGTAGCGGCACCGCGCCGCCCGGGTGCGCTACGAGTGTGCGAAGCCAGGGAAGCAACTCCACCGCCCAGCCGGAGTGCCCCCCGTGCGTGATGCCATCGAGTACCCAATGCGACACGCCACCAAGAAACGCCGAGGTGGCGACAACGTGCCACTGCGACCAGGTGCCGGGCGCCTGTAACGCCGCCAGATCGTGCAGTCGCAGCCGCGGATGATCACGAACGAACGGCAGGACTGCCGGCACCAACACCGATGTGAGCAGCCAGACGAGCAGCATCGTCACTGGCACACTGAAGTACAGCTGCGCCGCGAAGGTGTGGCTGAAGAGCCAGTCGTCGCTCATCCGGCCGATGAACTCAAGGTCCGGCGCCATACTGCCGATGCACAGCGCCAGTCCACTGAAGCGGTGCGGCCACCGCAGCTTGAGCGGTAACACCAGCGCCTGATGAGCGAAGATCGTAGCGGGCACGGTCGACCGGGTGCGGGCGAACGGGTGCTCCGGCATTCGCCGAACGCCCCGATTCGCGACGCACAACAGTCTCGGCCCACGATGTGTGTTCCGTCCCACGGGCGCGTCGCGTTTGCGTACGCGGCGCGTAACCGTTCCGTGACGGCGGCGCGTCGGGTGGCTCGTGCGCCACGCGATTAATTGCTGCGCTCCCGATCGAATTGCGCACCCAGCCCGTCGGGCGCGTCAGTCATGTTACTTGCGTGACGCGACCTGCTTGAGCGCGGCAAGGATCATGTCGTTGGTTGGCCGAATCTTGTAGTCCGTTTGCACGTCGCGCCAGCGCACCACGCCCTGCTTGTCGATAATGTTCGCCGCCGGATGCGGAATGCCGCGCCGCGTTCCACTCGGATTGAGCACACCGTAGCGGGAAATCACCGCGTGATCCGCGTCTGACAAGAACGCGAAATCGGGCTCGCCTCCGTCGGCGGCAATGCGCGTGACCGCTCCATCATGCGTCGGATGCGCGTTTCGAGATGCGACCGTCGCGATACGAGTGCGGACAGCGGGAGCATGCGGTGGGCGGAGCGCTCATACACCCGCACGAGCACGTGACCGTACGCTCGCACGTCTTGCTGCGACGCGAGCACGCGCGCGTCGCAGTCGAGCTCCGTCGCCAGACGCAGGCGTGACCACGCTACCCACAGTGCGACGTTCCACGGCTGCAGCGCCACGAGCAGCAGACCACCCAGCAGCAACGCCGGATCCCGGGCCGCCGTGTGCTGATGTTCGTGGG
>JBBRFQ010000324.1:0-3302 GCA_038224035.1 Gemmatimonadales bacterium | reverse complement strand
CGGCGGTTGAACGGGCGCTGGTCAGCGCGCCCGGGGCACACGACGCCGCCGTGCGCCTGGTAAGCGCGAGCCGCGGCGACCAGATCCCGCCGGAAGTGATCGACGCTGTGCGCGCGCACTCGGCCCGTCTCGCCAACGCAGGCACCGCCGAGGCCGCGCTCCAGGAACTCGGGCGTCTGCGGCTGCTCACCGCACTCCGCCGAGGCCCACTAGGCGCAGAGGCGATCAACGCTCGGTTCGTGGAGGAACGGGGGGACTCGCTGGCGCCCGGTACGCCCATTCTGGTTACCCAGAACTCTCCCGACGACGGGCTCGCCAACGGCGATCTTGGTGTCAGTTGGCAGGACGCCGCCGGTCAGCGAGTGGCGCTCTTTCACGGTCCGGACGGTCCGCGGGCTATCTCGCTGCGGCGGTTGCCTCGCTGGGAACCGGCCTTCGCCATGACGGTGCACAAGGCGCAGGGTTCGGAGTTTGACCAGGTACTGGTGGTGCTCCCACCACCGCCGTCGCCGATTCTGACGAGGGAGTTGGTCTACACGGCGGTTTCGCGGGCGCGCGAGCAGGTCACGATTGTGGCCCCTCGTGATGCGATTGCCGCCGCGCATGGCACCAGAGTGCGACGGGCCACGGGGCTTCGGGAGCGTCTGGCTGCCATCGCTGGCGGCTAGCGTCAAAAAGCGAAACTGACGGCATCAAAACGAGCCCTGCTCACTCGGTGACGGCAATAGTCGCGCTCGCGTGATCATCGTGACATCATTCCTGCATGATGGCATCATTCGGACGTGCGCGTCCCCGCCTTTCCCGTAGGAGCTGACTATTCTATGTCCCGTCGCGCTACGCGGCCATCCGGATCCCGGGTTCGCCGAAGCGGTTCGCCCGCTGCCAACCCCGATCCTTTACAGCCGCTGCAGACGCTGCTCGCCCGACGCGGCACCAACCGCGCCGAGGAGGCACTCGATCGCTGGATGGACGCGCTGGCACAAACACCCGATGCGTTCGAGGCCGCTTCGACATATCTGGCGAGTGCACACACCGATGGCTTCACCACGGATGAGCGATGGTTGCTCCTGTCGATCTTGGCGGAGATGGCTGATCATCCGTTGTACGGTGATACCTGCGCCGATCTCGAGACCCAGCTTGAGCTTGAGGCCCGGGAGTGGCCCGATGCCAGTTCTGACGCGCCGAACGACGAACAGTTGCGCGCAGCCTCGCCCGTGTACCGGGCATTGTCCGAGGCCTGGTCCGCGATGCGGACGGCGATCGAAGTGAGTTTCCTGCGCGATATTGGCATGCCCGTCATGGCGCGCGCGATGATCGATGATACCGGCAGCTGGGAACGCGCCCTGCGTGACGGCGAAGCGACGCTACTTGGCGTTCCCCGCATTGTGCTCACAGCAGACGACGATCCATTTGGTATCTTATTGCCATGACCGACCTCAACGCACTCGCCGCGCAACTGGAGACGCACCCCGATTATCGCGTTCTCAGGCGGCTGGTGCATACGGCCAGGTTTGTACCGGCGTCTCCTGACCACGAGCTCCGACATGCCCTCGTGGTCGACGTCGAGACCACCGGTATCGACAAGGCCTCCGATGTCATCATTGAGCTTGGCATCGTGCGCTTCACGTACGACGCGGCGACCGGGCAACCGGTCGAAGTGATCGCTGCCGAGTCGCTGCTGGAAGATCCCGGTCGTCCCATTCCCGACGAGATTGTCGCGCTCACGGGGATCACCGACGACATGGTGCGAGGTCAGCGCATTGACGACACGCGCGTGCTCGCGCTGTTGCAGGGCGTGGGCATTGTGTTCGCGCACAACGCCGGCTTCGACCGCCCGTTCGTCGAACGACGGATTCCGGCGTTCAAAGACGTACACTGGGGCTGTACGCAGCGCGACATTGACTGGCGTGCGCTGGGTGTCAGCTCCCATGCGCTCGAGTTTCTGGTCTACAAGCACCTTGGCGCGTTTTTCGACGGGCACCGCGCCGTTGACGATTGTCGCGCGACACTGGCCTTGTTGGCCACGCGTACCGCCGACGGTACGCTGCCCATGGCGAAGCTGCTGGAGACGTGCCGAGCGCCGCGTGTGCGTGTGTGTGCGGTTGGCAGTGCGTTCGATACGAAGGACGTGCTGCGCGCGCGCGGCTATCGCTGGAGCGGGAACGACGGTGTGCCGGCGAAAACCTGGTGCCGCGATCTCGCGGAGTCCGAGCTTGAAGACGAACAGCAGTGGCTGCGTTCGATGGTCTACACGAACGGGCGCGGTCAGGCGAGTGTGGAGAAGGTGGATCTGAAGCGTCGCTGGGCCTGAGGTTCGATCGAGGTCATCGTACCCTGTCCGACAATCGGGTCACCAGTGAACTTGGAGCGGTGTCGTCACTCGGACGCACACAAACTTCACACGTCGCCATGCAGCCTCTCGCCGCCGATCCCTGGACCATCCGGGGTCTTCTCGTGGGTCGCGTCTACGTGCTCGAGGACGCCGACGGGCTGACGCTGGTGGATGTCGGCCCGTGGACGCGCGGTGGGCACATCCTGCGCAGCCTGGCGGCGGACGGATTTCCCGCCGAGTCGATTCGTCGCGTGGTGCTGACCCACGCGGATCCGGATCATGTCGGCGGGCTGGTGCCGATTCTGCGCGCCTCGCGCGCTGAGTTGATTGTCTCGCCGGTCACGGAACGGCGCGTCGCACGCCGCGCGCGCCTATTGGCGGCGCAGCTGCGCGTGGTTACTGATGGCACGGTGCTGCGAGATGTGCTCGGCGGCATCACCGTGCTCGACACGCCGGGACATCGTCCGGGGCACATGTCACTCTGGCACCCGGAACGCGGCTTGCTCATTGCCGGTGACGCGGTGATGACGGGCTTATTGTCGTCGATCGCACCGCTGCTGGCTCACGACCGCACTCAGTTGGCGCACGATCTTGACCGGCTCTCGCGACTGGCGCCGCAACTGGTGCTGCCGGGCCATGGTCCGGCGCTTCGCCGTGGCGCGGGCGTGTGGTTGGCGTCGCGAGCGGCGCGGCTCCGCGGTATTGAGTGAGATCGCTTGCAGTCGTTCCGGGAATACCGTAGATTTCAAAATACCGAACAAACACCGCAAATCGAGTGCGACTCGTTGCCCATGCTTCGCGGCGCCGTGACCGGGGAGTGGAGCGCGTATGGAGTCGACACCGCGCGCAGCAAAGCGGAACTCTTGCAGCGCTGGGACCACAGCACGGAGGCGCTCAACACGCTCTGGTCGCAGCTACCAGCGGAGCGGTTTCATGAAACGCTCACCGCCTTTGGCATGTACACTGACAA
>JBBRFQ010000323.1:0-3355 GCA_038224035.1 Gemmatimonadales bacterium | reverse complement strand
CGTGTGCGACCGATGCGATGGGCGCGGTCGATCGCCTGCGCTTCCACCGCGGGATTCCACCATGGATCGAGCAGGAACACGTAGTCGGCCGCCGTGAGATTGAGTCCGTGCCCGCCCGCCTTGAGACTGACCAGAAAGATCGGACAGTCGGGATCATTCTGGAACCGATCCACGCGCGCCTGCCGATCGCGCGTGCGACCGTCGAGGTATTCGTACACAATGCCCTGCGCGTCAAGCTCGGTGCGCACCAGTGCGAGAAACTCGGTGAACTGCGAGAACACCAGCGCCTTGTTGCCTTCCGCGCTGATCTCCGCGAGCGCGGGCAGCAGCGCATCGAGCTTCGCACTCGGCAGCGCACCACGCCGTGCATCGGCCAGCACGGGATGACACGCCGCCTGCCGCAGGCGCAGCAGCGCTTCGAGAATGTGCATGCGTGATTTCTGCAGGCCGTCGCGCTCGACCATGGCGAACAGACTGGTGCGATACCGATCGCGCACTGAGTCGTAGAACTCGCGCTGCTTCGGCTCGAGCTCAACTTCGAGTGTACTCTCGATACGTTCCGGCAACTCCGGTGCCACTGCGGCCTTGGTGCGCCGCAAAATCACCGGACGCAGCGCGCGCGCCAGCACTTCATGCAACGCTACGCTGTCAACGTCGGATTCAACCGTGGTCTCAACCATGGTTGCAACGATGCTCTCGACGGTTGCGTCACCGGTTGCGCCACCGGTTGCGTCAACCGCCTCCTCGCCCGGCGCCTGCTCAGCCGCGAGCAGTTCCGTTGCTTCCCCAGTATCCGACGGACTACGAAAGAGCGACGCAAAGCGCAGCGAACCGCCCAGCATGCCGGGGTTCAGAAAGTCGAGCACACTCCACAGCTCTTCGATGCGATTCTCGATTGGCGTGCCGCTGAGGGCAAGGCGATGTTGCGCGTGCAACAGACGGGTCGCCTTCGCCGTGGCCGTGCTGCTGTTCTTGATGGCTTGCGCTTCGTCAAGCACCACGTAGTCGAACTTGATTGCGCCGAGATGTACCGCGTCACGCCGCAGTGTTCCGTAGGTCACGAGCACGAGATCAACGGTCGACGGATCAAACAGATCAACCCGTCGTTCCGATTCACTCCAGTCGAGCACCCGCATTTGCGGGGCGAACTTCTCCGCCTCGCGGCGCCAGTTGAACACGAGCGAGCGTGGCACGACCACCAGCGATGGTCCATGCCCCTCGGCGCGACGCGCCTCGAGCAGCGCGAGCACTTGAACCGTTTTGCCGAGTCCCATGTCGTCCGCGAGACAGCCACCAAAGCCGAAACGGCGCAGAAAGTGCAACCAGCCCAGTCCTTCACGCTGATACTCGCGCAGGACACCGGTGAATCCCGCTGGTGCATCGGCCGGTGAGATGTGCTCGAACTGTGCGAGCTCCGCACGGGCGCGGGCAAATGCTTCGTCCACATCAACATCGGGCAGCGTGGTCAGCAGCGCATCGAGCAAGGACAACTGCGTCTTGCGGAAGCGCGTGCCGCCTTCGCCGCGCGTACCGCCGGCCAGCAAGGGACTGAGGCGATTGAGCCACTCCACCGGCAACAACCCGTACGACCCGTCGCTCAACTCGACCAGACTTTCACCATTGCGACGCGCGTCGAGCACCGCGGACAGCGAGGCGGTGAGATCGCCGTATTCCACCGCACCATCAAGATCGAACCAGTCCACGCCCGATCGCACTGAGGCACGCACCGCACCCGGTGCGCGGAACGCCCGTCCGTCCGCTTCCACCTGCCATCCTTCACGCGCCAGCTGAAACGCGAGCGCGGGAATGCGCTGCCGTGGCACCACCAGTCCTGACTGCTTCGTGGTGAGATCCTTCACATCTGCTGCACCGAGCGTCATGAGGCGCGCACGCGCGCGGGCTTCCGCGTCGCGGTGGCGATGATGCAGCGTATTGGACTCCGCGGCGTACCGCGTTGTACCACTTTCGCTCGCGCCCACGTACACCGGTCCATAGCGAAAGCCCAGTTGCAATCCGGCCATGTCCTTGCGCACCAGCGGCGTCGGATCGGCCCCGAATGTCAACACCGGCGTCGGCTCGTCGTGCGACTGCGCGATCGACACATCGTCGGGGAGCGCCAACTCCGGCACACTCGGCATTGCGTACAGTTTTGACAACACCACCGCCACGTCGCGTCCCACCGCCATACCCGGCGCGGACTGCAACTCGGTGATCACCGGGAATGAGCCACCATCGTCGAAGCGTGCGACGGTTTCGTTTACGATGATGACCCCGCTCGGATGCAGCAGATCCGGCGCGTTGAGCGCCAGCCGCTGACTACCGCGCGTGACCGCGCCTTCCAGCACGTGCTCACCGCTGCGCATGCGCTTGACGGCCAGCGTAAACCGCCACGGTGTACGATCCGCGCCGCCGTCATCCCAGCGCAGCGTCGAGAGGTGCGTGCGCGACGCAGCGGTGCGCAGGCGCGCGCGTCCCGTGTTGCAGATCATGCGCAATACGGTCTCATTCGCCTGCGCGGACAACACGAACGACGTGCGCACCCGTCCATAGTCGGGCAGCGGTGCGGCGCCGAGCAGTGCCCGTGCGATGGTTTGATCCACGTCGTCCGGCACGGCAAACCACACGGCGGTGGGATACGCAAACGTTTTGGCCGATCCCCAGGACCCGTCGCGCGCGCGCTTTTCGGTCGCGATGTCCACCGCAATGCCAGGCGCCGTGCGCGACGCGACGGCGTCAATGATGTAGACCAGTCGGCGGTCAGATGGCCACTCGGCGCGTTCACGCTGCTGCGTATCGTGCGTGTACTGCATGCGCCAGCGTGCACGTTCCAGTGCGTGCTGCCACGACGGTGTCTCCGGCGGACGAATGGCCGGCGGCGGCGGCTCTGAGGCGGGATGGGTTTGAATGTCCGAACCAACCGATTCGGATGTCACGACTACCCGGTTCAGTTCACCGGAGGTCCGCAGCAGGTTGGCCAAGGCTCCACTGGCGCTGATCGCGAGCAGAAAGGCCCACAGGTGCTTGCAGCCATCACCCTCGGCAGCGTGCGAACAGGGACAGGCGAGCGTCAGCTGCCCCTCCTCGGCGCGAATCGTGCACGGATAGGGGGCTGCTGCGCCCTGTACGACCGCCAGTACCGCTTCGGGCGCGATGTGCGCCATATGTACAGCGCCGGTCGCATGGAGATGTTTCCCGCGCGCCCGGATCACGTCGGTAAACGGGCGGGCGATGCTCGTGTGAATCATCCCTGCATCTTATCACAGTGCGGCCGTTCTTCTGCACCTTTCGATTGGATTCGACCGGAAATCTGTGGCCGGATCCAGCTCGCGGGATGCCCGGGTCAGGCGTCGCGTCG
>JBBRFQ010000322.1:0-3356 GCA_038224035.1 Gemmatimonadales bacterium | reverse complement strand
GTTCCATATGTCGCTTCGTGCAATCCGTGCTCTCTGTGCCGTTGGTACCTTCGCGCTTGTTCCGGTCATCGTCGGTGCGCAAGACGCCAAGCCGATTTCGGTGGGTGTCATGGGCGGAATCTCGCTGCCGATGGGCGATCTCGCCGACGGCGTCGAGAGCGGTTATAACATCACCGGTAACATCTACTTCCGTCCCGGCTCCTCGCGTCTGACGTTCCGCGGTGATGTTGGCTACGAGAGCTTTTCGGCGAAGGGGAGCAACAGCATCGCCGGCTTCGATCTCAACGTGCTTTCAGTCACAGGCAATGTGATGTTCCCGCTCAGCTCGGCGGTGGCGGAAGGCGGCATCCGTCCGTATTTGATCGGCGGTGGCGGTCTGTACCGTTCTTCGTTTGATGGCACGGGTGCCATATCCGGCACCGACTCGGAATCATCCAACGACCTTGGAATCGCAGTGGGCGGTGGTGTTGAGTTCAAGCTTGCCGGCTTCTCCACATTTGCTGAAGCGCGTTTCGTGAATGTGTTTGGAGACGGGGACAGCTCGCGTTGGATCCCGGTCACGTTTGGCATTCGCTTCTAATCGCTGCCTGTTTGGTGCGATGTGCCAATGGGGCTCTCCGGATTTCGGGGAGCCCCATTTTTTTGCATGCAGCACTGTGCCGTCCGGGTAGGGTACGGCTAACGACGACCGATCGGCAGAGAAATCCCGATGCCAATTACCGCATCTGAATCGCCGTCGAATCCAAATGGCTTGGAAACGGTCGGTCGCACAATCACGCGATCGCTGAACGACAGACCAATCCCCACCGCCAACACGCCGCCAGTTTCGCTCTCGGACTCTGATTCGCCCTCAAAGGATGCGCGCACATTGAAGTAAGCGAGCGACAGACTGGCGAAGGGAACAAGAGAGAGGCCGGGACTGGCCGAGATGACGCCACCAATAGCGCCGCCCGCGCTCCCGAGGAAGGAGTTGGTCTTGATCTCATCACCGCCGCCGAAATCGAGATTCGGTCCAAAGAGCAGCTCCGCGCTCGCGATCGGACAGACTCGCACCGCACTTTCGGGCGCGAGCGAAAGCTCCTTGCCAACATCAACGCCAATGCCAATCGCCGAGGCGTCGGCGTCATCGAACGACAGATACGACACGCTCAGACCGGCGAATGCGCCAGATTTTCCAATGCCGCCCAGGCGACCCAAAAAGTTCGATTGCCCCTCAGGAAAAGACGCCTCGAGGCTGAGGTTTCGGCTGGCGACCGTTGCGGCTGGTAGGCCCAGGCAGGTCTGAGCGTGCAATCTCGGCGACGCAATGGCAATCGCCGCCAAGGTGAGGACGACCCGGGTTGTGCTTCGCATTATTTCACTTCCGTCAGGTAGTGGGATGGTGTCGAGATCCGCGGCGGGAAACGCCGGCGCAGTCTAACCTATTTATGCAGGAAGAGTTGTCAACGCGCGCACTTGCGCCAACCAACGCTCCGAACCGTGAACGAATCGAGCACCTCTCCGCACAAGACTGTCGTGATCGGCGCCGGTATCGCCGGCCTGATCGCCGCCATCGAGTTGCATCGGTCCGGTCGCGACGTGCTGGTACTCGAAGCCGCGCCCGAGGTTGGCGGACGAGTGCGCACCACCGTGAAGGACGGCTTCCGGCTCGACCACGGCTTTCAGGTGCTCTTCACGGCGTATCCCACGCTCAATCGCTATCTGGATCACGCGGCGCTCAATCTCCGTCCGTTCTTGCCGGCGGCGCGCATCGTGCGTGACGCGCGCAGCACAGCGTTCGTGGGTGACGCCCTGGCCGATTTCTCGCTCTTGCTGCCATCGCTCGCTGGCGGTGCGATTCCGGTGCCCGATTTGTGGCGCATGTTGCGATTGCGGCAGTTGGCGATGTCCTTGTCTATTGACGAGTGCTTTGCCGCGCGATTCGCAGCGATCACTACGCGCGATTTTCTTGCCGCTCGCGGTTTCTCTGCGGCCACCATCAACGGCTTCTTTGCGCCGTTCTATGGCGGCATCCTGCTCGATCGTTCGTTGAGCACGCGCTCCAGCGTCTTGCTGTTCACGTTCAAAATGCTGGCCGAAGGACGCACGGCTGTTCCCGCCAATGGCATGGGAGCGATTCCCGCGCAACTCGCCGCGCAGCTGCCGGCCGCGTCAGTGCGATGTAACACGCGTGTGCGATCATTGCTCACTACCGATGGACGTGCCAGTGGCGTGACGCTCGACGATGGCACGGTGCTGCCAGCGCACGATGTCGTACTGGCCACTGATCTGGTGACGGCCCGCGCCCTCGCTGGAACCATTGCGTTGGCGCTGCATGAGCCGCGCTCGACTCTGGGCTGCACGACGGTGTACTATTCGGCCAACACCGCCTTGCTTCCGGGTCGTGGACTCTGGTTGAATGCACGCCAGGACGCGGTGGTGAGTCACGCGGTCACGATCACCGAAGTTGCACCATCGTACGCACCGCTTGGTCATCACTTGATTGCGGCAACGGTTCTCGGCGAGGCTGCAACGCGCGATGACGCGACGCTTGATGCGGCGGTTCGTCGCGATCTTGGATTGATGGCACCGATGCCGGTGTCAGACGCACTCTCGCACGTGGCCACGTGGCGCGTGCCGCTCGCGCAGTTCGCTCAGCCAGTGCTGGCCGCTGGGGCACCGGCGAGCTCGAGTGCGCACACCGCGCTCCCACATCTCTGGCGGGCCAGTGAAGTGTTACACTCCAGTTCACTCGAAGGCGCGGCGCGTGGTGGCCAAACGGCTGCGTACGCTGTGCTGACCACCAGAAATCACCCATGACTTCACGGTTTGCACTTCGCTACACACAATTCTGTCTCGTTGCTGTCGCCTTGTTGCTGCTACCGAACACAACCGCGTTGCACGCACAACGCACCGGTGATCAAGCCACCGAGCGCCGAGCGCGCACCGGCGCGTTTCTCGAACAAGGTTGGCATCCGTATCTGGCCGTCGCGCCGGTTGCGCCGCTTGGCCGTCTCGGTGAGCTTACCTCGTTTGGCGTGGGCGGACATATCGGCGCCTGGTACGTGCCACCCGAAGGGTCGTGGCCCGGCTTCGGCGTCGAAGCCTCGTACGTGAGCCTGGCGAAAGACACCGATGAGTTGTTGCCCGGACGGTATCAGAAAGCCGGCGTATCGCTGCGACTCACGTCGAAAGGAAAACGCCGCGTGTTCTTTGACTGGCTCGGCGCCTACGGTGCTGTGGGCGCGGGCGTATTTCGGCACGGCGCATCGGAAAGCACGATGCAGACGTCACCCGGTGCGTCGGCAAGTGTTGGTATGCTCGTGCCCGTCTACGGGTTCGAGGGGTTCATCGAAGCGCGTTTCGAGCATGTGTTC
>JBBRFQ010000321.1:0-3368 GCA_038224035.1 Gemmatimonadales bacterium | reverse complement strand
ATAACACCACAGACGTTCCGACACCGAGGATGCCAAGTCGCAGCCGACGGCGCGCGAAGGTTGCAGCCGGACGCGCGACCGTCGGGTTCGTAGCCGGCGCAGTGTCGGCGATCGCCGCTGCAGGCATCGCGCGGTCGGAAGAGACGGGAGTAGACATGCACGACCAGTGTACTACCACGCTCATTCGTTCCCGTCGCCGCCGGGCAATCAGTCACTTGGCGAACAGTGACGGATCACGGAGCAGTGCTCGCGCCATCGACACGCCAGCGCACGAGATACGGAACATCGAGCGAATCGATTACCGTGCCCCAGGCAGCGCGGCCGCGCATGACGTGCAACCGCGCGCCGCGGGGCAGCGTCAACTTTCCACGAAGCGACCCGTCGGCACCGAACCACTCGTAAGAAGTCAGTGACCGGAACGTGAGTTGCGGTGGCCATACTTCTCCCGCGATCACGCGAGGCGGATCCGGTTCGAACGGTTCCGACGCAGTGCTCACCGACACCAGCAGCGCGCCGTCGAGCGTGGTCATCAAGCCAATGATGGGCGGCCTCGGCAGGAAGGGCGCGCCCATGCTGTTCACGTTGCCCTCGCGTCGCGAGATCAGGCTGACCGGTGGATCGCCGAAGAACGGTTGTAACAGCGTGTCGCTATTGGCTCCCGACGAGTCGTACAGAAACCACTTGGCTCGGCCGAGCGCTTCGCGCGTGAGTGAAGTATCACAAATGTACGCCGTGACCGCGATGCGTCGGCGAGCGTGGAGAGCGATTGATTGCTCGTATTGAAGCCCGACACCGGCGGACGCCACTGCTCGAGATACTCACCATCGGCGTTATGGATGTTGATGCGTGAGCTGCCGGCATCCCACAGTGCAACGCGACCATCGCTCAACACGATGAACGACGGCGCATCATCTGCGGCCTCCGTACCGCCACACGCCATAAGGGCAGTGGCACAAAACGCGCTCGTGCTGGTCAGCAGCAGGGCTCGCATGAGCAGGCGAGTCGAGGGGCGGGAGAAGACTACGGTTGCCTTGGTCAACAGGATTTGACACTGCGTTGCGCTTCAGGTTGTACCGTGCGCTCCAACTCCGCCGGCCGACGTCTGAACCAACTCGCCACGAGATAGAACTCGTCGAGATCATGCATGGGGACGTCGCTGCCGTTTGGATCAGCCTCATGAAACACGCGTCGGCACAACGCATCGAGCGCCGTCCGCTCCGTCCCGCTCTGCGGCATCGGCACCTCCGCGCGCACGGTGCCTCGACGCACGAGATACACCCGACCGCTGCCGTCGTCGCCGATCGCGTCATACCGAAACGTGAGACGGTCCATGCTGGCCTGAAAGCGCGACACTCGCCCATATAACCACGCCAGGCGCTCGGCCTTGTCGCGCCACACGGCTGCACGTTCAAACTCCAGTGCCGCGGACGCCTGCTGCATGCGTGCTCGGGCGAGTGTGAGCGGCGCGTCGTCGCGGGCTTCAAGAAATGCGCGAGCCGCTTCGACGCCGCTCGTGTACACTCGCGATTCTCCAACGCCGATACACGGACCGGGACAACTGCCGAGTTCGGCACGCAGGCATCCCGCTGTGCGAAATCGCCTGACGCCGCGCGGCAACGGACCGTCAGCGAACCACAGCGGACGCGCCACGCTCGCGCCGACGGCTTCGTCGAGCGTGCAATCGCGCACACCGGTGAGTTCGGCCAATGCATGCACCGCGTCGGCCAGGAACGACACGCGTCGGAACGGTCCCCACAGCCCTGAGGCGCGCGCGTCATCCGTGCGACGCACCACGCGCAGCCCCGGCACTGCACCGGCGGTGAGTGCCACGTAAGCGCGCGGCCACTCATCGCTCACCATCGCCCGGTTGAAATGCGGCCGATGCTGTTTGATGAGACGCAGTTCGTCGAGCAGTGCGCCGAACTCATTCGGTGCATACTGCCACTCAATCGCAAACGCGTGTCGCAGGATCTTCGCGGATTTGTTGCGCCGCCCCTTGGCCCGAAAGTACGACAGTAGCCGCGTCCGCAACCGCCGAGATTTGCCCACGTAGACCACCCGACCGCCCTCGGCAAGCATGCGATATGTACCAGGGCGGTTCTCGCACGTCGCGCGCACCAGCTCGAGCAACGCCCGGCGCTGGGCCGGCGAGTGCCGTCCCGCGCGCGCGGTCATTCCGTCACTCCGCACCGTTGGTAACCGCGCCGCGATACTCTGACCCCCACGCACGCAGCACTTCACTGCATGGGAGCGTGGTTTCGCCGAGCGGCGTGCGCGTGTACTCCACATGCGGCGGCACCACGGGCAACACAGTGCGCGTCACGAGACCGGCGCATTCAAGCTCGCGCAGTTGTTGCGGCAACATCTTGTGATTCACCGTCGCGAGATCGCGTCGCCGCTCGTTGTAGCGCCACGCACCTTCTCGCAGACGCCAGAGCATCGGCATCTTCCACTTGCCGCCGATGACGTGCAGCGCGAGCTCGACCGGATTGTTGAATCGCTGACCATCCAACTCGAACGCTGGCATTCGACACTATCCTGAAGGGAAGTATCACCCGAAAAAGTGCATACTACCCTGATTCACAGACTCCCGATAGCGTCTTGAGATCTTCGATTCACGGTCTCCCGGGCGCTTGTATGAGTGGCAACATCAATGTCGCACGTCAGGATCGGCGCCGCTCTCACCGCCCACGGAAGGGTCGGTGGCGGCTTCGCTAGCCGCCGCCTTTCCCATGGCGCGCGTCTGCAAGGCGTTCAATTACTCCGGCGCGGAGATCCATGCAGCAGGGAGTTGTGCCCGCAAAATCTTCTCCGCCGCCGCCGCGCCGCTCACCAGCGCACCCTCAATGCGGCCACCCACGCACCAGTCGCCAGCCGCCGCCAACCCAGTCACGGAATCGTGCAGCGCCTCCTCGTCAAGCGAGCCTAGGCGATCTGCCGGAATCGCGTACCGCCAGCGATGCGCCGTGGCGCGAACCGTGGGGAGCGACTCACCGATAACACGAGCAAACGCGTCGCGCATCAGAGGTGCCAGCGCCGCCGCGTCACATTCGAGATGGGCCGCACTCCACACCGACGTCGCATGCAGCACCCAGCACTCCGCGTCGTCACGTCCGGGCTTGCTGGCGTTGCGGGCCACCCACGACAGCACGGCGTCGTCATTCACAAACGCCGCGTCCCACCACACGTCGGGGCGACGCGCCAGCACGACCATCGTCGCGATGCTGGGGAGCAGTTCCACACGGGCCAACGCTGCGGCGAATGACGGCGCGTGCGGTGCGAGCAGTGCATGCGTCTGTGGCGCCGGCGCCGTGACCAGCACGGTGTCAAACTCGCCGAGCGCCGCGTCGTCATCGCCGAGCAGTCGC
>JBBRFQ010000320.1:0-3376 GCA_038224035.1 Gemmatimonadales bacterium | reverse complement strand
TGCGCTTTGTGATCGAGGGAACGCTGCGCATGGATCCGAATCCGGAAACGGTCGTGTTTGACACGGTGTTCGACACGGCCAATGGGTCGTACGAAGTCGGCGGCGGCGCGTGATGGGAGTGTGTCGTGCAGGATGATCTGCTGCAGTACTACGAACGGGAACTTGCCTATCTGCGGCGCCTCGGCGCGCAGTTCGCGGAGCGATACCCCAAGGTGGCGTCGCGCCTGCAACTGGAGCCGGCCAAGTGCGAAGATCCGCACGTGGAGCGGTTGCTCGAAGGCTTTGCGTTTCTCGCCGCGCGGGTGCATCACCGCATCGACGACGATATTCCGGAGCTCTCCGAAGCGTTTCTCGAGGTGCTCTACCCGCAGCACGTGCGGCCGGTGCCGGCCATGTCCATTGCCGAGCTGCAGCTCGACCCGTTGCAGGGCGCGATTCCGGCGGGCTTTGCCGTGGCGCGTGGCAGCGAGCTGCGCACGCCGCCGGTGCAGGGCGTGCCCTGCCTCTTTCAGACGTCGTACGACACCACGCTCTGGCCCATCAACATCACCGGCGTGCGCTGGACCGCCACCGATGGCGCCAGTGGCCCGCGCTACGGCGATGCCGTCGGTGCCGTACGCATGGACATTCGCGCGTTCGATGGCTTAAGCCTCGAAGAGATCACACTGGATCGCGTGCGGTTGCACATTGCCGGTGACGCGGTGGTTGGAGATACGCTGTATGAACTGCTGCTGAACAACTGCCTGCGCGTGGTGGTGCGTGACCCCGATCAACCGTCGCGGCCGGCCGTGGAGTTGCCGCTGCGCGCATTGCAAGCCGTGGGCTTCGACGAAGATCAGGGCATGCTGCCGTATCCGGGACGCACGTTCGTTGGGTATCGCCTGCTGCAGGAGCTCTTCACCTTCCCGCAGAAGTTCGCGTTTGTTGATATCGTGGGCCTCGGTGATGCCATGCGCGCGCTCGGTGCCGGACCACGCGCCGAAGTGTCGTTTCTCATCAGCGCCTTTGAGCGCACCGATCGCAAGCAGCGACTCGAAACCGGATTGTCGGTCACATCGATTCGACTGGGGTGCACACCGGTCGTGAATCTGTTCTCGCAGACGGCCGAACCGATTCTGTTGTCCGAGCGCACGTATGAGTACCCGATCATCGCCGAAACACGTCGCCGCCTCGAAGTGAACGTGTGGTCGGTGGAGCGCATCGCACTCATCAAACCGAATACCGATCGTCCCATCCCGATGTCGCCGCTTTATGGATTCCGGCACGGCGGCTCGCGCGGTGACGGGCAACTGTTCTGGCACGCCACGCGGCGGCCGAGTGGATGGCGCACCGACGGCGGTACGGACGTGTTTATCAGCTTTGCCGACTTGTCGGGCAACTTGCGCGTGCCCGACGCAGAAGTGGTTTCGCCCACGGTGATCTGCAGCAACGGCGACATGCCCAGTCAGTTTGCGTTCGGCAGTGATGACCGTTCCGACTTTGAGCTGACTTCCGGCGGGCCCGTCAAACGCATCGTGTGCCTTGTGCGTCCCACGCCGCAGGTACAACCAGCGCTCGGCAAATCACAGCTCTGGCGATTGATTTCCGCCATGTCGCTGAACCATTTGTCATTGGTTGACGAAGGCGTCGCGGCACTTCGTGAGTTGCTCACGCTGCACAACACCGCCAACTCACTCGCCGCCGAACGGCAGATTGACGGACTCACGAGCGTACGCAGTACGCCGGCGTTTGCGCGTGTTGCCTCAGCGCATGGCGTGGCCTTCGCGCACGGGCGCCGGGTCGAGCTTGAGTTCGACGAAGAACAGTTCCCGAGCGGTGGATTGTTTGTCTTCGCCTCGGTACTTGAGCGCTTCCTCGCGCTGTACGCGTCGATGAACAGTTTCACGCAACTGTCCGTGCGCTCACGCCAGCGTCGCAAACCGCTGCGGGAGTGGGAGCCGCGAGCCGGCTGGAGAACGCTCGTGTGACCCCCGCGACCGACGAGCCGCTCACAACAACGGCGCCCGATCCCGACGATACATCCGCGAGCACGCCGGACGAGGGCGCGGCCGCGCAGCGTGCGATGCAGCAACTGCTGACGGATCGTCCGCGCGGCTTTGCGTTCTTTCGCGCGGTGCACGTCTTGTCGCGGTTGCATCCCAATCGCAATCCGATCGGCGAATGGCACGATCCGTCAACGGAGATCATGCGGTTCGTGGTGCCGCCGTCGCTCTCGTTCCCACCCACGGAAATCACATCGCTTGATCTGACTGAACTGGACGAGAACCGTCCCGCGCGTATGGGTGTGGCGTTTTTCGGGCTTACCGGCCCGCAGGGCGTGATGCCGCACGCGTACACGCAGCACGTGGCCGACCGCACGCGCGCGCGCGACACGGCGATGCGCGATTTCCTCGACATGTTTCACCACCGCCTCATCTCGCTCTTCTATCGGGCTTGGGCGCGGCATCGATTTGTGGAGTCGGTGGAGTCTGGTCGCCCCGACCGTCTGCGCGATCACCTGCTCGATCTCATCGGCTTCGGCACGAAGGGCGTGCAAAACCGTTCGGCGGTGCGCGACGATTCTCTGGCCTACTACGCGGGACTGCTCGCCGCACGCCCGCGCAGTGCGGCGGGACTGGCGCAGTTGGTGGCTGACTATTTCGCGGTCCGCGCCGTCGTCGAGCAGTTCGTCGGGGCGTGGCGCACGCTCGCCACGACCGGTCGGTTCGACGTGGGCGCCGACAGCGACGACGGACGACTCGGTTTTGGGGTGGTGGGAGACGCCGTGTGGGATCCGCAGGCCCGGGTTCGCCTGCGCCTTGGCCCGCTCACGCGTCGCCAGTTCGACGACTTCCTACCGGGCGGCAGCGCCCACGCCTCGCTCGTGGCACTGGCCCGACTCTACGCCGATGAGCAGGTTGGAGTAGAAGCGCAGCTGGTCCTCAGGCGAGGCGACGTACCCGGTGTGCAGCTTGGTGCATCGGACATTCCCACCCTCGGCCTGGGGACGTGGCTGCGCGTGCGTCCCATGCAGCGCGATCCCGACGAAACCGTGCTACTGCTGTGCTGACTTTCTTCTGCGTCATCCCTCCCGTCCCACCAGTGGAGTCCCCATGTCGGTGAATCTTCGCGGCCTGATCGGCAAACTCAATCCAGCCACGCGCGGCCATGTGGAGGCCGCTGCCGGTTTGTGTCTCTCGCGCACGCACTACGATGTCGAGATCGAACACTTTCTCATGAAGGCGATCGACAACGCGGACGGTGATCTGGCGGCGATTGTCAAACACTATGGCGTCAATCGTTCGCGCCTCGCGGACGATCTCGCACGCGGTCTCGATCGCCTCAAGAGCGGCAACGCGCGCACGCCCAGCCTGAGTCCGCAGCTGGTGAAGATGCT
>JBBRFQ010000319.1:0-3398 GCA_038224035.1 Gemmatimonadales bacterium | reverse complement strand
CGCGCCGAGTCGCTGCTCGACGGCATGGGCCGCGACAAGTGATTGTGGCGGACACCGGCGCCATCGTGGCGCTGATCGATCGCGACGACAAGCACCACGAAGCCATGGTCGCGCTGTTCGAGCACGACCCGTCGGCGTGGGTTCTCCCGTGGGCGATTCTTCCGGAAGTCGACTACCTCATCGCTCGGTATGTGGGTAGCGCTGCGGCTACGGCGTTCATGACCGATGTGGCGCTCGGTGCGTTCACGGTCGAATGGGGTGACGAGGCCGATCTGCGGCGTGCTTTGGAGATCCGCGAACGCTATCGAGCGCTGGAACTCGGACTTGTGGATAGCGTGGTCGCCGCCGTGGCAGAGCGCGTTCGCGCGGCGGCAATCGCCACGATCGACCTGCGTGATTTCGGCGCGCTTGAGCTGATCGGGCGGCCACGTCTCTTCCCGCGTGATCTTCCGTAACTTCGGAATGCCGCAACAGGTCTCATCTCCCTGCATACGACAGCTCATGAACCGATTCCGTCTCGACGCTACCGCTGCAGTTGCTGTTGACGGCCTGCGACCGATCACCTGGTGCAGACAGCTCGTGGTCACGCATCGACGGCGCGAAACTGCTCGCGCCGGAAGAGCTGGACCCCACGCACGCTATCGTGCTCGTGTGTCACGGTGGTTTAATGGGCGACGAACTCGCTGAGATGCTTGAGGCACGTGGATTCTCCACGGTGCGTAATCTTGCTGGGGGCATGCATCGGTAGAGCGGGCCGACCGAGCCGTCCAAGTAGCAGGCGCCCCAACGTCCTGTTGCCATTTACGCGCGTCGCGCCGAACCTATTCCGCATGACTGTCCTTCACACGTCCCCGCCGCTTGGCGCGCCTACCATCACGTCGTCGGCGATGCCGACGGCGCCAGACGTATTGGCACCCGATTCACGGGAGCTTTGGAGCATCGCGGTAGTCGCCGTACTCGTTGCGGCCGCGCAGCTGGCCGACATCGGCCCGCGAGTGCTTACGATGTGGCTGCCAGAGTCGCTGGCCGCAGTCACACCGGCTCAATCGGTGGCGCTGGTGGCGGCACGGTTCGGCGGCTGGCTGCTCGGTGCGATTGCGCTCTCCATCGTCTTCTCGCTGCGCTGGACTCCGCGTGCGCATCAGCGCCTTCTTGAGCCAGGCCTCATCGCCTCTTGGGTCACGCTCGCGACGGCGGTCGCAGTCGCGCTCACCGTCAATCGTGTCGGTGCCTGGCCGTGGACGTGGGCCTCCACCGCACCGGATGTCGCGGTCGCCATCTCGGCGTTGGCGAAGACCGAGCAGTACCTCGCCATTGCCCTGTGGCTGGTGTGCGCCTGTCTCATTGTGCCGCTGCTGACCGAACTCATTTTTCGCCATGCGGTCATCGAGTTTCTGCGACGTCAGCGCGTGTCGTCCGTATTGGCCGTCGCGATCTCGTCCGTTACTTTTGCCGTCACCTACGCCACCGCTTGGCCGTTTGTTGCGGGCGCGGCACTGCAACACGCCGGCCTGGCGCTCGTGCTCGGGGCCGTACTCGGCACGCTTTCCGTGCGTGGAAAGCGTGGACGAGGGCTGGGGCTGGCCATCATCGCGCACGGCGCGTTTGTGGCCACCGAACTCGGCGTGCTTGTCAGGTCGCTGCCAACAGGTTGACCCCGAGGTCCCGCACAGACAGATTGAGGGCTGTACACGAAGGGGTCGGATTCGCAGCCCGTTGGCTGTCGAATTCCGTTCAGGAGGGATGGCCGAGAGGCTGAAGGCACCGGTTTGCTAAACCGGCATAGGGGTTAAACTCTATCGCGGGTTCGAATCCCGCTTCCTCCGTTTCGCGGGCCCGCCGGTTTGCCGGTGGGCCCGCGTTGTGTTTGTGGTTGTGTGACTGACCGGCGCGTTGGGCTTTGCGACCGGATTGCATTCGTGTTTTGTGTTCGTGTTGGAACTGATGATGTCTTTCTCCGGGCCCTGCCCCCGGTTTTCATGACTGATAACGCAACACTCGACGAAGCGCTGGCCACCTCGCCTGCTGCTGTGGCGCCGCGCGTTCGCTTCGCCCCCTCGCCTACCGGCTATTTGCATGTTGGCGGTGCACGCACAGCCCTTTTCAACTGGCTCTACGCGCGTAAGTACGGCGGCCAGATGCTGCTGCGCATTGAAGACACCGATCGGCAACGCAGCACCGAGGAAAGCACGCGTGCGATCTTTGAAGGACTGAGCTGGCTTGGCCTCGACTACGACGAAGATGTCGTCTTCCAGGGGAGCAACCTTGAGCGTCACCAGGCCGATGTGGAGCGCTTGCTGGCGTCTGGCGCGGCCTATCGCGACTTCACGCCGCACGCCGAACTCGAACGTCAGCGCGCCGAGGCCGAAGCCGCCAAAGTCGCGTTCGCCTTTGACCGTCGACTGGCCGACCTTCCGGCCGACATTGCGGCGCAGAAGCTAGCCGCCGGTGAACCGCACGCCGTTCGTTTTCGTGTCCCCGAAGGCATCACTGAATGGTACGATGCCGTGCACGAGCGCATCGCGTTTCCCAACAAGGACATCGACGATTTTGTGATTCTGCGGTCAGATCGCACACCGGTGTACAACCTTGCGGTGGTCTCCGACGACATCGCGATGGGCATCACGCTGGTCATGCGCGGCGACGATCATATCTCGAATACGCCCAAGCAGATTTTGCTCTACCGTGCGCTCGGCGCCGCCGTGCCGGAGTTTGCACACGTGCCGATGATTCACGGATCAGATGGCAAGAAGCTCTCCAAGCGTCACGGTGCGACCGCGGTAGGCGACTATCAGCACCTCGGCCTGTTGCCGAGCACGATGCTCAACTTCCTCGCGCTGCTCGGCTGGTCGCCGGGCGACGACACGGAAGTGATGACCATGGAGACGTTGCTCGAAAAGTTTTCGCTTGACGGGTTGCAGAAGAAAGCCGCAATCTTCGACACGAAAAAGCTCGAGTGGATGAACGGTCAGCATCTTTCGACGCGTCCGCTCCACGAGGTGTTGCCGCACATTTACTCGGCGTTCGAACGCCTCGGCGTCGCCACGAAGGAGCGATTGCTGGAGCGCGACGAGTGGTTCCGCGGATTGGTTGAACTGCTGCGCGTGCGCGCACGCACGGTTGATGACATCGTACTGCAGTCCGCGCCATACTTCGATGAGCAAATCAACTACGACCCCGAAGCGGTCTCCAAGCAGTGGCGGGATGCAGGCGCGTCGGCGGAAATTCTCTCGGCGACGCGTGAGCGTCTGGGCGCTCTACCGGCGTGGGAGGTCACGTCGATGGAAGCGGCGCTGCGTACGTTGGCCGAAGAACTCGGTGTTTCAGGCGGCAAGATCTTTCAGCCGCTGCGCGTCGCACTGACGGGACTTACGGTGAGCATCGGCATTTTTGATGTG
>JBBRFQ010000318.1:0-3416 GCA_038224035.1 Gemmatimonadales bacterium | reverse complement strand
GCGCCGTCCTGATGCAAATCCCAGTCGACGAGACCCGTCACGCTACCCAGTGACGTTTCAGCGCCGCCCGCGAAGTCTCGAATCGCGAGATCGCGCGTCTCCGGATCGCTGGGCCGGTTGCGCACAATCAGCACACGCTCGCCGTCATCGCTGATGCTGCCGATGATGCCGATGGTGGAACGACCGACCAGTGCTTGCCGGATGTCGAGTGCGGTGGGACTGGAGCGTTCCATCGTCCACAGCGCGCGCTCGAGTGGACCGTGACTCGTCGTGATCGTCCCGTCAGCCAGGAGGTGCACACTGGTGTTGGCATCGATTCCTCGCACCACGCGAACCGGCTCGCGCTGGATACGATCGGGTCCGTCAAAGCGGAACCAGCTGATACTGACCTGCGCGCCCGTGCTGTCATCTTCCGCGAGCGCAAATCCATCGTTGCGCAGGAGCAGGCCGCCACCTCGCGAATAGGGTCTGGCGACGGGCATCCCGTCGAGCAATCGGCCGCGACGGTCCATCAAGAGCAACGTGAAGCGCTCAGCGCGGATCGCACCAACCAGGAGGCGATCGCTCCCCGGCACGATCCACGCGATCCGGATGCTGCCGCTGCTGTCCGCCAGCCGCACGCTGTCACGCACGACGCCGTCGGCGAGCGTAATGAAACGCACCAACGCATCGCGTTCATCCAACGCGTCGACCACGGCCACCGTATCGTTGACGGTGAGGGTGCCGCTGCAGCAGCCGAGGAACCTCGGCTCACCACCCAACGCCGGGATGACATACATGCCGTAGCGCCCATTGATGGTGGCTTGCATGGTGATCCAGCGCGCATCCGCACTCCACGCAAACTCGCCCACACCGACGACTTCGCGGAGCAGCGTGGTGCTACCGGCGCCACCGACATCCTGCACGCGCACCTCCGATGTACAGCTGCCCACCGAGTCACACACGCGCTCGGCGAGTACAATGCGCTGACCGTCGGGCGACAGCGCGCCGCCAAAAGCTTCACCGGTCGACGTGACTTGCGTGCGAGACAACGAACCCGCGTTGACGATTGTCGTGGCGGCGCGATCGCGTGAGTAAACCCAGGCACCGCCCAGTGCAGCGATCACAAGTGTGGCCGCGATGGCGAACAGACGCGTGCGATGGCGTACCGGTTCGGCGCGCGTTGGCTCAGTGACCGTTGATGACGTGGGGTTGGTTTGCGTGGGCGTGATGCCACCGCTCGATGCACTGAGCGGTTCGAGTGCCTGCAGCAGTGCGTCCGCACTTTGGTACCGATCGGCCGCGCGTTTGGCGAGGCACTTCATGATGACGGCTTCGAGTTCCGGCGGACACGTCTCGCGATGTGTTGAGACCGGATCGGGTGCGCGTGTCACATGTGCAGCCAGCGTCTGCTGCGGCGACATGCCACTGAAGGGCGTGTGTCCCGTGAGCATTTCGTACGCCACCACGCCGAGCGCGTAGATGTCGACGCGGTGATCGAGTTGTGGATCGGCGGTGGCTTGTTCCGGCGCCATGTACGCCGGTGTGCCGAGTGCGACGCCGGCCGTGGTCACAGTGCTCTGCTCGGCGGCGTCGTGCACGGCCTTGGCGACACCAAAGTCCGTGAGCATCGCGTGCCTGCTCGAGAGCATGATGTTGTCCGGCTTGATATCGCGATGCACCACGCCTTGTGTGTGCGAATACGCGAGCGCGTCGGCCACCTGAATGAGGATGCGCACCGTATCGCTGACCGGGAGTTCGCCCACACGTTCAAGCCGATCGCGCAACGATTCGCCGGTGACAAACGGCATCACGAAATACAGAAAGCCGTCAGCCTCACCGGAGTCGTGCAGCGGCAGGATGTGCGGATGTTGCAGGCGCGCGGCGACGTGGATTTCGCGGAAGAAGCGGTCCGGGCCGAGCGTGGCGGCGAGCTCGGGGCGGAGGACTTTGAGGGCGACCTGGCGGCCATGTCGGAGGTCGTCCGCGAGGTAGACGGTGGCCATACCGCCGGCGCCGACTTCGCGGAGGATTCGGTAGCGGGAAGCGAGAGCGGTGGCGAGGCGGTCCATGGGGGGAAGGTACGGGCGGGGCTCGGAGGTCACAACAACTTCACGTCTGCGGCGACGCGTGCCAGCGGGAGGGGGCAGCGTTTTCGCACCTCGTCATTTGAGTGCCTACCGCTCAGATTTCAAAGTATGCATCTGAAGGTCGCCTAGCGGCAATGTGTGTGTTTACCGAACCGTCAGCACCCGTCGCATAACACCGAGCGCGCGCGCGGTCGACCGCGCGTTCAATGACAGCACAAGCGTGGAATCGGGCGTGAATGGGTCGATCACGTACCCGTGCAGTTCGAGCACAGGTTGAGGCCCCGCGCTACGCTCTCACCGGTCCCGGGCGACCGGCGGGCTGATTGTTGGCTCCCTTCACAGAATGCGCACCTCGTCGCGCGACGCTTGCTCGCGAACAAGCGGATGCAGAGCACGCCATGTCGTCGCGTGCACCGGCAGCCCGAGTTCATCGCTCAAGTCTTGTTCAAGCGCCACCAGATCGAGCAGCGACGAACCCGCAGGAAGTTCTACCAAGAGATCCAGATCGCTCTCGGGCCCTTGAACGCTCCGAGCGTACGAGCCAAACACTCCGGCTCTGCGCACGCCGAAACGCAAAAGGACGGGCCGTGCCCGTTCAGTTAGCCACGCAACCGTTGGGGTCATGCGTTGAATGTACCTTGTTCACGAAGAGCGAGACAATCTGCGAGCCCCAAGCCGGAGGTACAGGCGCGAGCGCAGTGCGGCCACCAGCGTGCCTACCGAACCGTCAGCACCCGTCGTATCACGCCGAACGTAGCGATGTCGGGCGACGCCGCGATGATCTCCAGCGTGTACTGCCCCGCGGCGACCGCAGGCAACTCGGCGGCGTACTCACTGGCCACGCCGGCGTAGGGCAGCAAGGCATCGTGCACGACCAGGCCGCCACGAAGCAATCGGGCGCGCACATCGTTCACCTTCCACATGCCGTCGGCGGTTGTCGGGCACGAGCATAGCAGGCGCACGCGCGCGCGCACGGTGGGCCGCGCGTTGGCCGAGACGACGAGCGTGGAATCGGGCGTGAGCAGGTCGATGATATAGCCGTGCATTTCGAGCACGAGGCCGTCGCCGGTGAGGTGACGACCCGGCACCAGCACGAGGCGCTTGCTGGTGCGCGCCATCTGGTCCGGATAGCCGAGCGGACCGTCGGCGGTGACCTCGATGAGCGTCGCGGCGCTGAGCGGAATGGTGGTTTGAAAGCGGGCACCGTCGGTGGTGGTGAACAGGCGATCACCGCGAGCGCGTGGTGTTTCCATGAGGCGTTTGGTATCGCCGGTGGCGCCTTCGTGCAGGCCGGTCGCGAGTATGCGGTCGTCGTTTACATCGCGCACGGTGATGCGCACGCCGCCC
>JBBRFQ010000317.1:0-3421 GCA_038224035.1 Gemmatimonadales bacterium | reverse complement strand
ACACGCAGCGCTTCCTGCGGACGATTCAGTCGCCGCGCAGTCTCCGCCACCACATACTCATTGATCGATCCCGGCGTGATGCGCGCCGTGCGCGATACCGCCGCGTACACGGCCGGAATATCCGCGCGCAACATTCCATCGAGCATGTCAAGTGTGCCTTGCTCCACCGGACCAAAGCGATCGCGCGCCTCTTTCAGCGCACGCACGCGGGCGAAGGCGCCGCGCGTATCGGCAAGTCTGAATTGTGTGATCGCGGCCGCCAGCTGCGCCATGCGATACGTGGTGTCGGCCTGCGCGGCGCGCTCGAACAACACGAGCGCATTCGAGAGATCATCATCAACGAACCGCTCGAACCCGCGCAGGAAATCCCCGTACGCCTCGTACGATGGCGGTGTATTGGCAAACCGGAAGTGCGTCGTGGAATCGAGCAGCGGCGCCATGCTTGCCAGCACACGCTCGCGAATAGTCGCGACGCCCTTCTCAACGCTGTCAATGGGGACACTCACCGTTTCCACGGGCCGAAGCAGCGTCGAGAGTGACGCATCGGTGAGTCGCGCCTGCAGATGCAGCGTGCCGCCAGTGCGATAATAACTCCCCGACACCACCATTGTCGCTCCCGTCTCACGCGCCATGGCATCGAGCTGCGTCGGCACGGCGGCATCGCCAGCCCGACGCGCTCGGTCCATTGCGAGCAATGTCGTGCCCGGCACCACCGCCAAGCCGTCAACACGTGAGAAGCCTTCCGTAATCCAGTCCGCCGCCATGCGGCCGAGCGCATCCAGCGTTGGATCGCCGGTTTCGTTCACGAAGGGCGCGACCAGCACACGGTCGCTCGAGAGCGGCACTCCCCTCGGCGAGACGGAAAGCGACGATGACGTGCCATCACGCACACTCGACCGCATGAACAGCGCTGCGCCAACGACAATAGCCGCGAGCATTGCAGCCCACCGCCATGTCTGCCGTCGTGCACGCGATGCGATGCCACGTGACGGCGTGACCTCAGTCGTCGAAAGGAGCGCTCGCTGCGGCGCACTACGCTCTGCCGCTCTTGGCTCCTCGCGCGCACGAATCGCCTGCGCGACGGCGACCGTCTCCGGCGCGGGTTCTACCTCAGATGTCTCCGCCAGCTGACGCACTAACGCATCGTAGCTCCGCAGCGCACCGGCCCGATCACCCGACGCGTCGAGGGCTTCCATCAGCACCACCACGGCGCGTTCATCGAACGGTGTCACCTCACGCGCGCGGTTCGCCCACGCCACCGCGCTCGCATCGCCATCCGTCAACGCAGCGCGCGCCAACCTGATCGCCGCTTCACCTACGTCGCGTGTGAACGCTGAGCGCACGTCCTCAACCCACCGATCAAATCGAGGCACCTCATCAACAACAAAACCGGGCAGGAACTGGCCATCATACAGCGCAACGATCTTCACGCGATCCTGCTCGCGCGCCATAGACTGAATACGCAACACCGCCGCGTCGCATCGCACACGCATCGCGTCAACACCCACCTCATCATCGCCGTGTGTGATGATCGCGTCATCGCCGAGCGCCCGCCGAAGAAACGCCAGCGCCTGCCGCAGCGACGTACGCGCACGATCGGGCGGCGCGTCGGGCCAAAACAGATCACACAATAGGTCGCGTCGTACCACACCATGCGCGCCGCCCACCGCGAGATACACCAGCACGCCGAGTCGCTTCGGCTGCGCCAGCAGGGTGGCCACCGGCGCGCCATCGGGACCGGTCAGCGACACGCGCCCGAGCGTGGTCAACTCAAAGACGCGCATACGCTCAGCGGTTCAGGTCAGCGACAGCCTTCCACGTATTCCACCGCCGGCATGCGGCCCGAACGGAACTCCGTCACCTTCGCGCCATCGGTCTCAAACACAATCCGGAACATGGTATCCGCGCCTGCCGGTGGCATCACAATCATGTACTTGCCGGTCGTGTACTTGTGCGGCCGGATGAACACGCGCCCCGTGTACAACGAGTTGATCCGGCCTTCATTATCACCGATGCGTGCTCCCTCGGCGGTGCTCACACCGCCCTCCTTGACCTCCACGCGAACCACCGTGTCCCGCTCCACCATGACACGCACACCTGCCGGTGCCGATCCCCACTGTGCATAACTGCAATCCGGAGACGCGTCAGGCGCGAGCGTCAGCGTGCCACCAACAGCCGAGGCCGCTTGGGCAACGGACAGACCAGCCCGCAGCGGCCCGAACCCCTCGGGCGTGATGCGGTACGCCGACGACCCGGTGGTCGCGACCACTCCCTCCGCAGTGACCTCAGCCTTATCGGCCGAGGAGCAGGCGGCGAGCAGGCAGGCGACCGCAATGGTCGTGCTGAAACGAATCGAAGTGCTCATGACCGAACGGTGTGTTGGTGAACGATTCCGGGGACGGGCAGACCGTCGAAACTTGCGCCCCCGCCCCCCACGTAGGGAACATACATCCGAGGCAGCCCCTGTCGCGCATCACTATCTGATCCGAACGAGATCCTGCATGAACGCACCGCGGCGGTTCGATGAGCGCGAGATCGCTCTCATTTTTGAGCAGGCCAACGCCGCGCAGGAATCGCGCGCCGTCGTCGCGCACCAATCGCACGGCCTCACACTCGAGCAGTTGCATCAGATTGGTCAGGACGTTGGCATTGCCACCGATCACATCACCCGCGCAGCGGCGGCCGTGGAACGCGGGGATCTGGTGCCAACGCAGCGTCGCACCTGGCTCGGATTGCCGGTGGCAGTCTCACGCACCATCGACTTCCAGCGTCCCGTGACCGACGCCGAGTGGACGTCGCTCGTGACCACGCTGCGGGAAACGTTCGACGCGCGCGGTCACATCACGACGGACGGGCCGTTCCGTCAGTGGCACAACGGCAACTTGCAGGCGCTGCTCGAGCCCACCTCCGACGGACACAGACTGCGCCTTACCACGCGCAAGGGCGATGCACCGGTTCGTGTGATGATGGGCGCCGGGTATCTCGCGTTGGCCGCACTGCTCGCCGCACTCATGGGAATGGGTGCCGTATCCGACAAGGCCGGCATTGGCGTGCTGCTCTTGGCCATCGTCGGCGTGGGCGCACTGGCCTCGGCGTACATCGGGCTGCCGCGCTGGGCGCGCGTGCGGGCGTCACAGATGGAGGCGATTGCGGCACACTCGGCGGAGCTGGCCCCCGCGAAGCCTTGAGCTCGGTCAAGCCGGATAGTCTGGCTGCGGACAATTGATTGGGTTCGGCATATTTTGGTCTAGTTTGACCAGATCAAATCTGTTAGGTTTCCTCCCATGGCCGACCACTATTCGATCTACGAAACAAAAACGAAGCTGTCGGCGATCGTGCGCGCGGTACGGGAAGGGCGCACCGCTGTCATCACCGTGCACGGTGAGCCCGTCGCCGAAATTCGGCCGTACTCGGCAGAACC
>JBBRFQ010000316.1:0-3434 GCA_038224035.1 Gemmatimonadales bacterium | reverse complement strand
ACGGTATCCGCAATCTCGGCGTCGGTATCGCGGAAGTACGGCAGGAACACGCCAATGCGAGCCCCACGCAACGCATTCGTGTCCAGCGACGCCTGAAACCTGGGTACGGGTGCGTCGCGCAGTACGTTGGTGGCCGCATCGTCGCTGTCGTAGCCCACGGTTACATCGAGTGCGATGGCGAGGTCGGTCACCGTGCGCGCCAGTGGGCCGCCGATGTCCTGTGTGTGCGACAGCGGCACGATGCCGCGACGGCTCACGAGCCCTTGCGTGGGCCGCAATCCCACGAGGGCGTTGAAGGCACTGGGAATACGAATGGAGCCACAGGTGTCCGAGCCCCAACCGACCGCGGCGAAGCTCGCCGCGATGGCCGCGCCCGTGCCGCCGCTGGATCCACCGGGGCAGCGTGTGGGGTCGTAGGGATTCCGTGTCTGCCCGCCCAGTGAACTGATATTGGTAATGCCCGCGGCGAGTTCGTGCAGGTTAGACTTGCCCAGAATAATCGCGCCGGCGTCACGCAGTTTTTTCACCACGAATCCATCGCGCGACGGCTGACTGGTGGCCAGCGCGAGCGACCCCGCGCTGGTCGGCATGTCGCCAGTGTCGTAGTTGTCCTTGATGATCACGGGAATCCCATGCATGGGTCCGCGCACCTTGCCCGCCTTGCGCTCCGCATCCAACACCGCCGCCTCGGCCCCGGCCTTGGGGTTGATGCGAATGAGCGCGTTGAGCTGCGGCCCCGCGTGATCGTACGCCGCGATGCGCGCAAGATACTGTCGCACGAGCTGCACGCTGGAAATGCGACCAGCCGTAAGCGCCGCCTGCACATCCGTGATCGACGCCTCGGTTAGCTCCAGCGGAGCGCCCGATTTTGCCGGCTGCGCATGGGCCGTCGCGCTCGCGCCTATCAGCCAACCCACCACCACCATCGCACGAATCTTCACGATCACATCCTCAACACGTGATTTCAGAACAGGAACTTCATTCGGGGTGGGTCGAGTATACGGCGTGGTCGGCGGTGGCACGAGGACCGGAGGGATGGGTCGAGTATACGGCGTGGTCGGCGGTGGCACGAGGACCGGTGGGTGGATCGACGGGCACCATGTGGTGATCAACGACTTTGTGTCTGGTCTTCCGGACGAGTGTGACGCGCGGTAACGTCGCCGATGGTTCTGTCAACTTCGTGGGACACGGGAGGAACGAACCAACGAAAAGTGCGCGGGCCAGCCCAGGCAGATGTCCATTTGTCACCGCGGAGTTCACGTGATCGCCCGTCGCTACTGCTCGCTATCGCTCGCCATGCTCGTGGCGTTCACGCCGTTATCGGCCCAGCAACCGTTTGCGCAACGCGTGGACTCGCTGTTTCGCCGCTACATATCGCCGGGCGGTCCTGGTTGCGCGGTGGGCGTGTACCGAGACGGCGCGGTCGTGCTCACCCGGGCGTATGGGCTGGCGAGCGTGGAAGACGGCCGCCCGATTACGCCGCGTACCGCCTTCAACCTCGGCTCCGTCTCAAAGTCGTTTACGGCGCTGGCGGTGTTGACGCTCGGGCAACAGGGGAAGCTGTCACTCGACGACGATGTGCGACGCTGGGTGCCGGAGATGCGCGACTATGGCACGCCGATCCGCGTGCGAGACCTCGTGCAGCACACGAGCGGTTTGCGCGACTACGGGACGCTCGACGTGTTGTCGGAACGCGTTGTGACGACGATGACGGAGTTCGTGGTGCTCATCTCCGCACAGCAGGCGCTCAACTTCGTGACTGGAACCCTGCATGAGTACAGTCACAGTGACTACCTGCTGCTTGGGCTCATTGTCGAGCGCGTGGTCGGCGTGCCCTTTGGCGAGTACCTCGAGCGCGACGTGCTCACGCCTCTGGGGATGCGAGGCAGTTTCGTCAGTGATGCGCGCGCACGCGGAATGACGGATCGTGCGCTCGGACATGGCGTGGCAGGACGAAGCGCGCGTGTGCAGTTCCCCACCTCCCAAACCATCGGCGGTGATAACCTCTACGCCTCGGTCGAGGATCTCTCGCGTTGGGACCGCAACTTTACCACGCCGACTGTTGGCGGGGCTTCAGTCATCACGCGCATGATGGCACGTGCACTCGGTCGCACCTACGCCGATCGATATCTGTTTCTGGTCTTTACCATGCGCGGCACGCTGATTCGTGTCATGCAGGCTCGCAACATGAACCGCAAAGAGAGACGCAGTTATGCCGACGCCCAAGCGCGCACTCAAACGGATTCCGACCTTTAAAACCGAAGCGGCCGAAAAAATCTTTTGGGCAACAGCAGATTCGACGGAGTATGTGGATTGGTCCAAGGCGCAGGCAGTCCGTTTTCCAAACCTCCGTCCGTCGTCGACCGCGATCTCGGTGCGTCTGCCAGATACGCTGTTGACGGAGCTCAAGCTGCTGGCGAATGAGCGCGATGTGCCGTACCAGAGTCTGCTCAAGGTCTATCTGGCGGATCGCGTGGCCGTCGAACGGAAACGCAATCGTTAACTCACCACACCGTCATCGTTACGCCATGGAGGAGGAGATACAACGGCAACGGCTTTTCGTTGAATGCAGGGCGCAGGAAGAAACTTTTGCCAAAGCCGAGGGCGATGACCACGAGCATCACCACGGCGCTCCACACGAAAAATCGGCTGCGCGGACGGTCGGGGTTCGCGGCGACGGAGTCGGTGCCACGCGCCTGTCGCACCGAGACCTGCGGCGCGCTACGTAAACACCGCAGTATCGGCATCGCACGCCGCTGCGCAACGCCATCCCATAGTCCTCCCGGAAATCGGCTCCATGCCTTCTTCGCTCTTGCTGCTGATCCTGTTCGCCGTGGTGATTTTGGGCGTCGTCATCGCGGTGAAGGTCGGCAAGCGACGCGACGTGCAGCGGCAGGAGGCGCTGGCTGGTATCGCGACGCAACTGGGCATGTCTTTCTAGCCGCAGGACTACGGAGTCCTGCAGCAGTTAGATTCTGCGGGTCTCCCTCCCTCCGGAATGGCATCTCCTCGCCTTTGGCCGCTGAGCGCTAGTCAATGAGTCACACACCGCCGCCGCGCCCCGCGTCCGCGCTCTTTCGTCGCGAGGACGTGGGACGTAGTGATTTCAGCCGCAGCGAAGAACTGCGCGCGACGTTGCAGTCACGTCTGCGCGTCATCTCGTTCTTTTTTGCCGCGGGCAATGGCGGATTCGCGCTCTCGTTTCTTTGGTCGCCTGTCATGCAAGCGAGGAACGCCAGTGCGCCCTTCTCGTTCGGTTCGCTGTGGTTTTACCTGCTTCTGGCGACTGCCTTGACCGTAGTCGGGTTCGTGCTGCGAGCCTCACGTCCCCGCGGGCTGGGATGGCTGCGCGCCTATGAGGCCGCGATGTTCACGTTGTCGATTGGGCTGAACATCGCCACGAACGAACAAGACCTTTCGTCTCTCGTCGGCGT
>JBBRFQ010000315.1:0-3450 GCA_038224035.1 Gemmatimonadales bacterium | reverse complement strand
TACGGCAGACGGGCCGCCGTGTGGTGTTGTGATGAGTGGACATGGCGATTCCTCGAATGAGTGCGGAAGCGATGCGCCGTACCAGCGCGCCTGCAACCTGTGCTCGTTCGTTGCATCGCACGATCGGGCATGCGACGTAGTAGCCGACCCATGCTGACGTAGTGACTCTGCCGTCGTGTCGTTTCCTGCGCGTCATTGCGAGAGACTCGCTCCGGAAGCGAGGCCTCGCTCTGACGAGTAAAGCCTCAGCGCCCCTCTCCCCCGTCCTCCGATTTTTCGTCGATCTCGAGCCGATCCAGCTTGATCTCCAGCCGAAGGCGTGCGTACGCATTCATCTGGAAGTTGGCCACCCACACCAGCAGGAACCATGCGACGATCGCGCCGCGCCAGTCGGGCATCAGCATTCGATAGCCGGTGCCAAGCATCACGCCCGCGGCCACGTAGTGACTGAAGCAGTATTCGCAGGTGAAGAGATAGAAAAACTTGCGCGTGATCAGCGAGCGGGCGGTCCGGCTTTTTCTGACGCAGTAGTCGCGTGGCTCACGAAACACCTCCTCGTGTGTCACCGTCCACGCCACGCACGCGACGACGGCGCTCAGCACGAGCAGCACGAACAGTTGTACGGTGAGCGGCTGTTGCAGAATGTCGGGCACGGCGCACGCAGAATTGAAGGGCGAGGGGGCGAGACACGCGACCAGAATCTGAGGATACCCCTGACATCTGCGCGCAGCTCAACCCTCTCCGGCAAATGACGCACCCACCGGTACATCTGTGCCGTCCTGCGCACTCACGTCACGTGCCGGATATCGCCGTCAACCCAACGCGACGAAGCTTCAGTCGAGGCCGCGGGAACCACGCGTGTCCGCGTATCACGCGACACCCGACCGGAGCCTGGACCATGTGTACTCACGATGATGCGACCTCGACCGCAGACGGTGCAGCGGCACCCCTCGATCGTCGCGCCTTTCTCCGCAACTCAGCGCTATTCGCCGTCGGCGTGCTGGTGGTACGCGCACACAGCAAACTCTACGCGTTTTCCCTCGAGTGCCCGCATCGCGGGCGGTTGCTGGAGTGGCAGCCGGGTGGTTCGCAGTTCTACTGCCCCAGGCACAAGGCTCGCTTTTCCACCGACGGCGCCAATATCGGCGGTCGTCGTACCAGCGCGCTCGATCGGTACGCCCTGCGCCGAGACGGTGCGAAGGTGACGGTCTCGCTCGACCTGGCATTCTCGGCCACCGACTCGCCCGCGGAATGGAACGCCGCAGCGCTGAGTGTGTGATGGCTTTCGGTCAGCAACCCGGCCCGGCCGGCGGCGGCGGCACGGCGCACTCACCCGTGCCGCATGCACGTCGGGCCTGCGCGACGCGCTCGCCAAGGCGGGCCGGTGTGAAACGCTGTACCGTGCTACTCGTGACCGATGCCCGGGCGCCATCGACCATTGCTCGTAGCCTCGCCCCTTCAGTTGCATTGCGCGCCGGCCCAGCCTTACTATCGATACGGAGCTCGGCGAGGTCGTGTAACACCCAATAGCTGTACTGATTCACGCTATCCGCAATCGGCATCGCGCCGTCGCCACTGGCGAGGCGATTGGCGACATCACGCGCGTTGGTGAGTGTGCTGAGCGCCGCGCCGTTGTTGCCGGCCGCGCGCTGCATCACCGCTTCGCCAAGCAGGTAGGTGATGGTTTCGCGCTTGATTGCTTGCGGCACATCGATGCCCTCGTACGCGCGGCGATGCAATGCACGCGCCTCACTCACGCGCCCCCGTCGGCTCAACCACCGGATATAACCGTCGATCGCGCTGAAGTCGCCGGGCTCGGCGAGCTGCGTGGCTTCGCGATAGGCGACATCGGCGGAGTCTGCGCACCGACGCCACACGTCGAACACCTCGGCCATGCCAAGTCGCGCTGCGCTGGCCAAGCCGGGGTCGCGAGAACTGCGGGCGGCGTCGAGCGCGCGCTGATACGCGGCCAGCGACGAATCGGCCTGACCGATGAGTGCGAGTTCCTGCCCGCGGGCCCACGCGACTTCGCCGGCTTCGCGTGTTTGCGCGAAGGCGCGCTCCGGGGCGAATACCAGCACCACTGCGGTGAACGCGTGCATGATGATCGAACGGCGACGACGGAGCCTGAACATGTGTTGTCTCCAGCAAGAGAGTGCGCTGTACGAGAGAGCCGTAACCTGCGCACTGATGTCTGCCATATCAGGTATCCGGACTAAAACAGATCGGCGTGCGTGCCCGTCCGCACGAACACGATTTCGTCATTTGGTGCGTAGTGCCAGATGAGCAAAAAAGTCAGGCTCGATGTGGCACTCCCAGTGCGTCTTGTACTGCCCGCTGAGAGTGTGCGGGCGGTAGTTGGCCTCAAGCGGTTTTCCTTCAATGAGCGTCGCCATGACGCGATCCAAGTGGTCGACATTCCATCCGCGTTTCCTGGCCCGCTTGCGATCTTGCTTGAACTGGCCAGTGAAACCTGGCGCGTACACAGGCTAATCGTCGGCGTCGAGCTGTGCGATCAGCGATGTCCCATGGGGAGCCCGCGTCACGCGCCCGGATTCGGCATCCTTCATCGCTGCCCGCGTGACCGGATTCGGCAGCGCCACATCGAAGGGCAACGCGTTCCGCAGCGTAATCTGCTCGTAGAACATGCTGATGGCGGTCGTGGGAGAGATGCCGAGCTGCTCCAAGATGTCCTCAGCATCGTGCTTGAGCGTCGGCTCGACCCGAGCACGCACAGTTGCAGTTTTCGCCATTTGAAACTCCTGTGATGGAAAACGCCGTGGTACACTAACACTATGTAGCCCAAACCGGCTACGTGCAAGGTCCAGGGCTGTATTGAAGACGAGTTGCTGCGATCATCCCCTCTACGCTTGTCGCGGCGAGTGGTGGGGTGAACACAGATCCGATGTCAGTCGGAAGTACGACGGAATCGCTCGCGCGCGGCCCGAGTGACGGCCACGACTTTCCGCGAGACATCGTGTGTGTCGAAGGACATGGGAGAAAGCCGGTCAGAACTGCGACGCTGGCAACAGGCGATACACGCCCACTGCCCACCAGTTCCTCGCGGAGCCTGGCCATTCCCGCGTCATCGAAACTGAGCGTAGACTTCCTGATATGTCGCTCAAGCATCTACTCTGGCTCGACTGCGCTGCCGCGTTCATCAGCGGCGTCGTGATGCTGATCCTCTCCGCGTGGCTATGCTACGGCGCCTTCTCGTTCTCGCTGGCCCGACGCGCATCACGGCCGCGCTCGCTGATCGTGCTGTTGGTGGCCGCGAACTTCGTTTGGTCCGGCGTATGCCTCAGTGCCGCCGTTCTGCTCGCGTCGACTGCATCGGTTTTCGGGCTGATTCACCTCGCCGCCGAGTCGGTCCTGGTTGGCGGACTCGCTTCGCTGGAGTGGACACAGCGTGAGCGGCTTCTCACGGCGAAATGAGCGTCATCCGAACGT
>JBBRFQ010000314.1:0-3519 GCA_038224035.1 Gemmatimonadales bacterium | reverse complement strand
GCCGGACACGACGACGTGGACATCGCGCTGCGCCTCAGCGCCGGTGCCGTCGATCAGGTGCACGTTCGTGATCACCAGCGTGCGGCTGCTATCGGATTGCGCGGACAACGTCGAGGTGACGCCTGCGCCTAGCATCACGAGTGCGTACATGAAGGCTGGGCGTGGAGAGAGTCGCATGGATCGTGTTACACCGGTTGTGGCGTGAACGCCGGCTGACGTGCGAATCGGCTGACCGCGAACATCGTGGTGACGTTCACGAACAGCGCGAGCACGCCGATGTTGATATCGGTAATGTATGGCGGCCACGACGGGAACAGTGTTGCCGCCGTCGTACCCGAGAGCGTGACGCCACCCACCACGGCTACACCGGCGAGAATTCCGCTCATCGCACCCGCGGCTGTCACGCGCATCGCCGGCCAGAGCGCCGCCAGCAATGACGGAAAGAGCTGTGTCACCAGCGCGTAGCCCATGAGCAGAAGCGTCACAAGTGTATCGCCGCCGCGGAACGTGAAAATGAGGGCCACGCCCGCCACCAGGGGCACGAGCCACCGCGCGAACGTGATCGTCGCGCCACCGGCGCCATCAATCGTGGGTTTGATCGTGCGCGCGAGCAGCGTGGCGGTGGCCATGAGAATCATCGAGCCCGGTACCAGCGCCGTGAGCAGCCCGGCCGACCCGACAATGCCAACCACCAGCGGTCCGTACGTCTCGCGCGTGATGCGCAGCAGGGCGAGATCGGCGTCACTGCCCTCAAGGCCTGGCACTGACAACAGCGCAGCGAAGCCGACAAAGAACACGAACAGGAGAATGAGTTGATACAGCGGCATGAGGACCGCGTTGCGTTTGAACACCCGCGCATCCCTGGCCGAAAACACCGACCCGAAAGTGTGTGGCCACATGTAAAAGCCGCACACGGTCAGTAGCACCGTGGAGACAAACCACGAGGGTGAAAGACCCGTCGCCGGCAGTGTGAGAAAATCCGGGCGCTCACGCGCGATCGTCTCGAACATGGGACCGATACCGCCGTGCAACGTGAATGGCAGCGCGATGCCAAGTCCCACCACCACCACCAGCACGAGCACATCCTTGATGGCCGCCGTCATGGCCGAGCCGTGGATGCCGGCGAGCACCACGTAGATCACCACCGCACTGGTCCCGATCATGATGGCCACGCTGTTGCTGATGGCGCCGTACGACGACTCCGAGACGATAATGCCGAGCCCTTTGAGCTGCAGCACCAGATACGGAATGAGCGCAATCACACTCACCAGTGCGACCACCGTGCCCAGCGCCCGACTGTTGTAGGCGCGCGCAAAGAACTCCGGTTGCGACACGACGCGCCATTCGGTGGCGCGCCGCCAGATGGCCGGCAGCAACCAGTACGACATGATGTACGCGATCGAGCCGTATGCAATGATGTAAAACGCCGGCGCCCCCTTGCCGTAGGCCCAGCCGCTGCCGCCCAGAAACGTGAAGGTGGTGTAGATCTCACCGGCCAGCAGCAAAAAGACGAGCATGGTGCCGAATCCGCGTCCGCCTACACTCCATTGCTCCAGCGACATGTTGCGGGATTTGCTCACGCACAAGCCAAGCGCGAGCAGCAGTGTGGCACCCAACAGCGACAGCGACAGGATCATGCGCGCGGACCCGTGTGCGCTGCGCGCAACCGCATCGCGCGCGCATCGGCCCGTTCGTCAAGCGCGAACACCAGCGCCATGATCGCCGAGGTGGCCAGTACCCAACCGGTGATGAAGGCGAGCAGAAACGGCAACCCGAAGATCAACGGCTCAACGCGGTTGGCCACAAACGGCGCCGCGAGAATCGCCGCTGCGGGCACGAGGGCCAGCCATCGCCACCACCGCGTCGCCGCTGTCGAAACGCTCACGCGTCGGGCGCGGTGAGCAACTCGTGCGTGGCGGCCGTGAGATAGCGAAGCCCGATCTGCAGTGAGCGCTCGTCGATATTGAAGCGCGGGTGATGATGCGGAAACACGATGCCGTCGCTCACGTTGCCCGCACCCACAAACGCAAACACGCCAGGCGCGCGCTGCTGGTACGCTGAAAAATCCTCGCCGCCCATGGACGGTCGCATCGCTTCCAGCACATCAGCACCGAACGTGCGCGTCACCACCCGCGTGAGCCGCTCGGTGAGCGCGGGATCATTCACCACCGGTCGGTAGCCGAGTTCATAGGTGAACGCGTAGGTCGCTCCAAAGCCCTCGGTGATTCCCTTGATGAGCCGCTCCATACGCTGTGGCACCAGGCGCCTGAGCTCGGCGTCGAATGTACGCACAGTGCCGGAGAGATACGCCGAGTTGGGGATCACGTTGAACGCCGTGCCTGCGATGAACTGCGTGATGGAGAGCACGCACGGGTCGAGCGGGTCCACCTGTCGCGAGATCACTTGCTGCAGTGCGGTCACCACCTGCGCGCCGATCGCGATCGGGTCGATGGTGTCGTGCGGAATTGCTGCGTGTCCGCCCTGGCCGGTGATGGTGCACTGGAACGTGTCGGGCGCCGCCATGGCGGGGCCCGAGATCAAACCGATGCGTCCCACCGGCATGCTCGCCCAGAGGTGCAGGCCGATCACTTCGTCGACACCGTCCATCACGCCTGCATTGACCAACTCCTCGGCGCCACCCGGCGAGAGCTCTTCGGCGTGCTGAAAGACAAAACGCACTTCACCTGGCAACTCATCGCGGTGTGCGGCGAGCAGGGTGGCCAGGGCCAGCACGATGGCGGTGTGCCCGTCGTGACCGCAGGCGTGCATCGCACCGCGCATCCTGGAGCGATAGGGCACGTCGTTCTCTTCTTCGATCGGGAGCGCGTCGATATCGGCGCGCACCGCGATCACCCGTCCGGGCAGGGCGCCTACCAATCGTGCGACGACACTGGTGGCCGTCGGCCTGGAGAGTTGCAGCCCGCGCACGTTCGACAGCACGTCGTGGATGTACTGCGCCGTCGCATGCTCGTGGAATGACACCTCGGGATTCGCATGCAGGTGCCGCCGCCAGCTGATCACCTGCCCGGTCAGGGACTCGGCGGCGGCTTGAAGCGTGTCGAGCGAGAAAACGGTATCGGTGGTGGGGGCAGTCATGGACAGGTCTCCGGCATCCGGGATGGCGCGTCGCTGCGGGCGCTGAAGAACGGCGCGGACAGAGCAGGTGTTCACCCTGCAAGATGTCCACGGGGAGGGCCGGGAGCCATAGCGCCGGCCAGCTGACCGGCGTGGTCAGCGGGGTGGATACGGGAACGCCACGCGCGGATACGCCGGGGGCTTGGGGACATCCCGGGAATCCTCGGCGATTTTCTGTTTCAGGTGGGCGATCGCCGCATCCAGCTGCGCGTCCTGACCGTTGAAGGTGGCGTGTGGCAGATTGTCGACTTCAATATCGGGGATGACGCCGATCTGTTCGATCAGCCACTTGCCCTCCGGACCATACACGCCCGTCATTGGCGCGCGCGCCACGCCGCCGTCGGTAAGCGTGTTTGAGCCGCTCAGCCAGATCTCGCCGCCCCA
>JBBRFQ010000313.1:0-3558 GCA_038224035.1 Gemmatimonadales bacterium | reverse complement strand
CTACGATGGCTCGTGGACGGAATGGGGCAACGCCGTTCGCGCGCCGATTACGATTGGGGCTAATCCATGAGCGGTAAACCGCCGGCAGTAGTAAACATGCAGTGGGTGGGTGGCCATGCGTTCGAGGGCGGACGAGCGGGGAGTCCCATGATTTTGCTTGACGGAGACGGCGTCCGGGGCCCCGGTCCGGTCGAAACGCTGCTGCTCGCCCTGGCGGGATGCACGGGCTACGACATCGTGGACATTCTCGAGAAGCGGCGTACGCCGGTACAATCGATGGCGATTGGCGTTGTGGGTGAGCGTTTCGATGGCGTGCCAGCGCGCGTCACGAAGATCGTCATGACGTACGACATCGGCGGTGAAGGGATCGAACAGGTGCATGCGGAACGCGCCGTGGAGTTGGCCGTGCAGAAGTACTGCAGTGTGCGCGATTCACTTGATCCGAACTTGACCATCGAGACGGTGGTTCGCGTGAACGGCGCGCTGTAGGGCAGTACCGCCTTTCGCGAGGGCTCAGACCGCATTAGCTCCTCCTGAAGTGCCGCCGCCGCAGACGGCCATGCGTTCCCTGAGCCCCTCACCCATGCTCGCGCTCGTTCGTCTGCACCCACGATGTGCTCCGCTTACGGTCGCCTCCCGTGCCGTGAGTCGAACGCTGCGGCTCACCGCACACGGCGACCTATGTACCGCCGTCCTTCAGGTCGCGCGCCACGTTGGCGAACCATTCGATTGGAGTTCGCACCGCCACCACACCCGCAGCGCGCTCACGAAGCTCCGCGTCCAGCGTGAGCAGTGTTGCCCTCGCATGACGCGCCGTGGCCACGTACACGGCGTCAGCACTGCGCAGTACGCAGGAGGCAGCGATCTCCGCCGCTTCCGCGGCCAGCGAATGGTCGAGCGGATAGAGCACAAGGAACGGCGACGCCAATGTGGCATCTCTCGCCGCCATCGCGAGTGCGCGATTGCGCGTGCGACGCGCGATCGTCGCGCAGACCTCGATCACGAATAAGCCCGGCTGGTGCAACGGCACCTCGTGTTCAACGAGCGACGTGACCAGCGCCGCACATTGCGCATGGTCCCGCTCACCCGACGAGATCGCCGACAGCCAGACCGAGGCATCGAGCGTCACGCTCACCGTGTGTGCCGAACACTGGGCGTCACGGAGTCGACTTTCGCGCAGCGGCGCTCACTGAGCCGCGCTCACGCCGCGCGTATTCCGTATCGATCGCCGGGCATGGCTCATCGCCTGTCACGCTCCAGCTGGTCGACCAGCCCGCCCGATCCAGCCGTGGCCTCGGCAATATCGGCGCCGAGCGCCCGCCACCGGGCCAACCACTGCGCTCCCGGATTCGGCCCCTCCGACACCGCGTCAGGCGCATCCACGCCGATAGATGGCACGCGTCCCTCCACCCACGCCGTAAACAGTGCCGTGGCCACCTCGCGCACGGCTCGCCCTTCCAGGGCGCTCTTAGACTTGACCCGGCGATACAAGTCGTCGGGGAGATCGAGAGATGTCTTCATGGGAAAGTATATTGCGGTATTCACACCAGCCGTGCCACCCGCTCCACCACCCGCATTACCTCACCCAGTCGCGGTCGCGCGCTGCACCAGACAATCCGATCCGTGCCCAGCTCCGCCAGCACGTCGGCCGCGTGACCAACCGCCAGTGCTTTCGCCACCACCAGCACGAGCGGTGCATCTCCCGCCGCTCGCACCTTGGCCACCTTCGATGTCAGATACTCCGGCGTCCAGAACCCCACCAGCTCCACCGCGGCCTCGCGACCATCGGTGTGGCGCAGTGTGAAGTCCGGCAGAAACACCGCACCGCCCAACGAAAGCGGCGAGCGTTCCCGCGAAAGCTGCCAGCCGAGTTGTGTCGCCCACGAGGATGCACGAAATTCGCGCGCGAACTGTCGCTCCCACGCGGAATCAAAACGTTCACGCTTCGGCTCCCCTCCCACCGGCGCCGTCCCCTCGACGGCACGGGCGCGACCGCTCAACACGAACTGACACGATTCGCCATCGCGCACGAGCTCGGCGCGCACTCGCCATCCGGGCGCACGCGCCAGCACCGGTAGGACGCGGGCAAAACGCACGCCGTACCGAGTGGGTCGCACGAGAAACGCCGCGGCCGGCCCCGTAAGCAACAGTCGATAGCGCTTCCCCGAACGCACAAGCTCGTGCATCAGCCCAGCGGCTTTCACCGCACGAAACACATCGCGCCAGCCGCCGCGCGCCAGTAACTCCACGCGCACCGCATCGCGCAGCACACCACGCGCGAGCTCGAGGTTGTATCGCGCCAACAGCGCGCGGCCTGTTACCTCAGGTACTGTGCGCAGCACCCGCGCACCCGGTCGGTCGTCATAGAGCGTGCGCTGCAAGTCGGCGGCGTCGATGCCCAGCGATTGCGCGCTCTCCACATACGGCAGCAACGAGTCGCCCGGCACCGGCGGCCACGCACCACCGCGCGCGGCGAAGGCGTGTTGCCGCACCACATGCAACTGCTCGGCTCCGGGCGGTGCGACAAACTCACACCACTCAAGCAGCGCACGCGAAATGCCCGCCAATCGCGATGCATCGCGTACGCGACGCTCCTGGCGACGCAGCGCCTCGGCCACCGTTTCGAGCGAACGCCCTTCGAGACGTCGCACCAGGCGTAGCATCCGGTCGAGAAACGGCACGATGCGTCCGTTCTCGTCGGCCAGATAGCCTACACGCAGCGCGCCGCCGTGCACACGCACAAACGCGTCCACCTGAGAACGGCTCAGCATGCGCCGCCGCTCACGCTACAGACCAAAGCCAAGTTGCCCTTCAGCCACTTTGCGCACTCCGGCACCACGCTTCTGCGATGCAAAGAACTCCCACGTGCCAGCGGCCACCACTTCAAAGAGCGACGCCACCTGATCTCCCTGTCGGCGCAGCAGCCGTCCGAGACGCTGGGTATGCTGCCGCGCACCTCCGCGCGTCGAATCGCCGAGCACGATGCCGAGTTTCGCATTCGGCACATCCCATCCTTCGTCCAGCACCTTCACCGAGGCGACTGCCCGCAACGTTCCGTCACGCATCGCCGCCAGAATCGCGTGACGTTCGGAGGCCGGCGTTGAGGCGCTGATGAGCGGAATCGCGAGCCGCCGCGAGACTTCCATCGCCACATCGGTTCCACCGCAGAACAACACAGACTGCTCATTCGGGAACATGCGCAGGATACGCGCGGCTTCGTCATGCTTCGCTTCGGCCATGCGTACCACACGCTCACGTTCACGAAACGCCTGCAGCGCGCGCCGAGCGGCGGGCGTGCGGCGGGCGCTGGCTACAAAACGTTTCCATGCGACGTCCACTTCATCAGAGGCAGTGCGCCACCCGCTGTGCACCGCGTACGACTCGAAGCGATCCGTTGCCGTATCGTATCGGGCGCGCTCGGCCGGCGTCAGCTCCACGTAGCGTCGTTCCACCGCAAAGCGCGCCAGCTCGGCGTCGGTCATTTCGCCGATGGATCGTCGATACACCACCGGCCCCAGCGCATGAACCAACGTGGCGTCCTGACCGTCGGGGTACGTG
>JBBRFQ010000312.1:0-3568 GCA_038224035.1 Gemmatimonadales bacterium | reverse complement strand
AAACGCGCAAACACTTCGTCGCTCACGGCGTCGGCTTGGCCTTGAGTTCATCGAGCCAATGCTCGACGACGACAATCTGTCCGCTCGTGCTGCCGCTCGCGCGCTGCACCATCAGGAAACGTTGATCATCCGGCGACACGTCCCAGTTCCGGCGCGACACGGCGGTCATCACGAAGTCGCTGGTAGCAAACAGAACACGCGACCCCTGCAGCGCGAACGACGGCGAGGTCGTAACCTGGGCGGCCATCATGTTCGACTGGAGGTCGAGATAGAAGATCTCCCCGCCCTCGCGCGACCAACGCGGCGCGATGCCTCCCGACGTCGAGATCGGCCACTTCGCCGAGCCGGTGATCGGAAACGGCACGACATACACTTCCAGGCGCCCCGTCTCGTTCGACACATACGCCATCCATTTGCCGTCGGGCGACATGGTCGGCGTATACTCCGTGCGCGCAGTCGCCACGATCGGCGTGACCGTCGTATCCATCGCGGGACGCGCCGCGAGAATGTCACCGGAGCCTGCGGTTGGCGTTGTCGTGCGGACGATCAACCACTCGCCGCTCAGCGACCACGTGTGCTCCGACAGCGGGCGGTCCGCGTGCAGCACGCGCACGCCACCGGCCGTGCCATCGGCCGGTTGCCGCCAGACGTCCCCAACCGCGGCCGACCCTGATGCGCCCGAGATGTACGAGATGAACCGTCCATCAGGTGTCCATGCCGGTGCTTCGTTCGTCTTGTTCTGAAAGGAGAACTTGGTCGCATCACCGCCCGCGACGCGCTTGACCCAGACGTCCGAGTTGGTCCCGACGCGCATGGTCACGGCCACGCGCAATCCATCGGGTGACAGCGACGGACTCACGAACGCGCCTTTCCATGTGGAATCCAGCGGCGCGCGTACTCCCGTGCGAGAGACCCACATCAACTCCCGACGCTCGCTGGCATCATCGACGGCGTACACGATCGTTCCCGTCTCGGAGACCGCAAAATCCACGGGACCGACCATCGTTGTGGGAATGCGGTCAGTCACCAGTTTCGGTGTACCGCGAATCGCTCGCGCCGCTGCATCGAGCGAAACGACCCAAAGTTTGCCATCGGTCGTGGTGTAGAGCAGGAGGTCGCCGTGCACATATCGTGCGCGCGTGCCCGGCGTGAGCACCACGTGTTTCCGCGAGGCGATGTCGCCGAGAGCAATGGCTCGTTTGCCATCGATATACTGCACCTGAAATAAAATGGACTGACCATCGGGCAACGCTTCCGGAAGCGCGTGCATCAACTCGCCGGCCGCCGTATCGATCGTACTGACGCGTTCCAACGGCGCGCCGGCCTTGGCATCCGCACGTCCGACGGACAGCAGACCGCCTTCGCGGAAGAGACGGTAGAGCTTCCCGTCGCGACCCCATGAACAGGATTCTGTGCTGGCGACCGAGTCGGCCAGCACCATTGGCGGGCCACCAGCGAGTGCCGCCGCCATGATCTTGTTACTCGAATAGTACGCGACCTGCGAACCGTCCGGCGAAAAGCACGGACCATATGCGTTCTCGGTTCCCACGAGTGGCGTGAACGACAGTTCATCGCGCCGACGGATCAGCAATGCGCCGTTCGCACCACCGGTATGCACGATCGCACTGCCATCGGGCGAGATGGCCAGTTCGCCAGTCCAGTCGTGCACCGCGGGCAATGAATCGATCGTGATGCGATAGCGAACCACGTCGCGTGCGGGTTGCGGACGCAGCCAGCCCCACGCAGCCGCACCCAAGGCAACCACGGCAACGGCGCTGGCGATCACGATGGCGCGACGGTTCGAGCGTGCCGCGATCGTGGCGCCGGTTGCACGCACCGATGTCGTGTTACGCGTGACCAACAAACCCGCGAACTCGGCGGCCGAGTTGAAACGATCGGCCGGCAGTTTCTCCAGCGCGCGCAGGACCGCGTCGTCGACGTTCGCGGGAATTGCCCTGCGCTGCACGCTCAGCCCGCGAGGCTCCTCCGACATCACGCGCGCAACGATCGCCTGCACGCTCGGGCCCGTGAACGGTGCCTCGCCGATCAGCATCTCGTACGTGACGGCGCCCAACGCATAAATATCCGACCGTGCGTCGATCGTACGTTCGCCCATCGCCTGCTCTGGGCTCATGTACTGCGGCGTGCCGAGCGAGAGCCCCGTCTGCGTCATACGCGCACCACCGGCACTTTGCACGGCGAGCGCGATGCCGAAATCGGCCACGAGCGCGTGGCCGTTCTGCAGCAGGATGTTCTCGGGCTTGATGTCGCGGTGAATCACACCCAAAACGTGCGCGTAGCCGAGGGCGTCGGCTACTTCGCGCGCAATGAGTACGGCGTCGTCGATCGGCAACTGTCTCTCACGTTCGAGTCGCGCACGCAGCGTCTCGCCCGTCACGAACGGCATCACGTAGTAGAGCAGGCCGTCGGCCTCGCCGCTGTCGAGCAGCGGGAGAATGTGCGGATGCTGCAATCGCGCGGTGGTGCGGATCTCGGTTAAGAACCGCTCGCCGCCCAGCGCTGCACCAAGGTCGGGGTGCAGCACCTTGATGGCCACGTCGCGCTCGTGCTTGAGGTCGTGCGCGAGGTACACCGTGGCCATACCGCCGGCGCCGAGCTCGCGTTCGAGCCGGTAGCGGGTGGTGAGGGCCGCGGTGAGACGCGTTGCTACGTCGCTCACGGCTTTACCTTCGCCCGAATTTCCGCCGCGAAATTCTGCACATACACAATCTCGGCGGCGGCGCCGGACCCGGCTTCGCGGATCATGATGAATCGCCCGTCGGGCGCCACGTCATACTGCTGACGATTCCTCGCGCGTCGGTACCCGGCGAGTGAAAAGAGCACACGTGGGTTGCTCGCGGCCAATGTTGGACCGGGCGGCACGTCCACCACCATCAGCTGGCCGTTGCTCTCGAAGAAGAGCTCGCGGCCGTTGCGCGACCACCGCGGTTCGACTCCACCGCCACGCGATATCAGGCGCTTTGACGTCATCGACGGAAATGACGCGACATACAGCTCGTACCGTCCGCCTTCAGTCGACGCGTATGCCAGCCACTGGCCGTCGGGAGAGAGCGCCAGGGTCGTCTGTTGGCCGGCGTCCACCAGCAACGGTTTAAGCGCCGTGTCACCCGTCATTCGGCGATACCGAATGTTTGAGTTCCCGTTCTCTTCATCGAGCCGAACAATCATCCACTCCCCATTGCGGGAGACCTCCGCCTCCCAGATGCCAAATGGCGCGCGTTGGAGCAGTTGCGCGCCGGAACTCAAATCCGCCGGCACTTGCCAGACCGTCACGTCGTTGGCATTGCCGGCCGATCCGAACGACACGTACAGCAGCGACTGGCCATCTGGCATCCACGAGGGTCGCCAACTCGCAGTTCCCTCGGTGATCACCTTCTGTCGGCTTCCGTTGGGACGCGCTAGCCAGAGATCCGTTGTCTCATCGCGCATGCTCACCGCAAGGGTGGTCCCATCGGGCGACAGTGCCGGATACTCGAATGCTCCGCGCCAGGTAGAATCGTAGGGCACGGAGCGCCCAGCGCGATCAACCCACAGGAGCTCCGCGCCA
>JBBRFQ010000311.1:0-3584 GCA_038224035.1 Gemmatimonadales bacterium | reverse complement strand
GAGGCGCAAGCCGAGCGCGGGCAAGCCGTGTTCAAAGCGGTGTGCAGCGAGTGTCATGAGCTGCCCGATTTCACCGGCGCCGATTTTCGTCTGGCCTGGGATGGCACGTCGCTATACGAGCTGTTCGAGAACATCCGGACGACAATGCCCGATGAAAATCCCGGCACACTTGAGCGCCAGCAGTATGTCGATGTCGTGACGTATCTGCTCAAGCTCAATGCGCTGCCAGCGGGTCCAACCGAGTTCACCGGTGATTCCGCCAGTGCCAGTGCGAGCGTCCTTCGTCTCCCGCCCAAAGCGCGCTGACATACGCAGCGTCTGGAGAGATGGCAGCGCGCTCTTGACACGTATTGCCGCGACCACTACTGTCGCACTTCCAGACCGACGCTGATCGGGCCGCGCTCGTCGAGCTGGATCCTGCCACTGAAGTGAGCGCCGTCTGCTCAGCGTGCTTTTCCGCTGCGATGGCGTTGCGATTTCGAAGTTGCGTCTCGCAGCTGCGTGCACGTCGTGTTTTCCGTTCCCAGCAGCTCGAATCAACGAGCGCTCGCGCTCGACCAGCACAGTTGCCGTCAATGCGGCGTCCGAAGCCTCGGCGTGCGTAACGCATCGTCGATAGTAAGCACGGCCTCGTCCGGGGGCGTGTGTCGTGAACCAGCGGAGCAATGGGGGTACGCAATGGGAACACCTCGAGAGCGGCGGTGCCGGTCGCATTCGCCACACCGACAGTTTGGGCACGTTTGGCGACTTGCCGCCATCGCGGCGCTTGCCGTGATGCCAGTAGCGAACACGTACGCGCAGGGTGCTGTTGGCACCGTCACCGGACGGGTGACCGACGTCGCGACGGGCGCCCCGATTGTGCAAGCGCGGGTGCTCGTGAGCGGCACGACGACCGGCACACTGACGGCGGATAACGGATCCTTCACGCTCCGTCAGGTTCCGGCGGGCACCATCGTTCTCGAAGTGGCCCGCGTTGGGTACGAAGCGCAGAAGGTCAACGTGACGGTCAGTGCGGGCGGCACCGCCACCGCGAACGTGGCGCTCAAGCAGGCCGCCTTCTCCCTCGCCGCCGTCGTGGCCACGGTTACCGGCCAGCAGCGCAAGGTGGAACTCGCCAACGCAACCTCCACGATCAACGTGGCCGACAAGATCCAGGATATTCCGGCGGCCAACATGGGGCAACTGCTCTCCGGCCGCGCGGCCGGTGTGCAGGTGGTGACCACGGGCGAGACCGGTGGCGGCTCGCGCATTCGCATTCGCGGACAATCGTCGCTCTCGTTGTCGAATCAGCCGGTGGTGATCATCGATGGCGTGCGCGTCTCCGGGAACGCCGGTAGCTCCGCGCTCGGCGTGGGTGGTGCGACGCCATCGCGTCTCGATGACATCAATCCGGAAGAAATTGAGTCCATCGAAATTGTGTAGGGCCCCTCGGCGGCCACGCTGTATGGCACTGAGGCCGCGGCGGGCGTGATCAACATCACCACCAAGCGCGGACGCGCCGGCGCGACCCAGTGGAACGTGTACACCGAGAACGGGATCATCAATGATCCGCGGGCCGGTACCTACCCGGAGCTGTACTACCAGTGGGGGCTGCGCGGCGGCGTTTCGCAGCAGTGCACCCTGCGCCAGCTGTCAGCGGGGACGTGCGCGCGCGTGGATAGTTTGAACCGTGGCAATGTGCTGAACAACGCGGAGACGTCACCGTTCGGCACGGGCAATCGCTCGCAGTACGGCCTGCAAGCGTCGGGTGGCAGTGATCGCGTGCAGTTCTTCCTGTCAGCGGAGCGGGAGCAGGAAATGGGCATCTACGAGATGCCGGCCCGCGAGCAGGAGCGCCTGCGTCTGGAACGCAAGGTGTCGTCGCTGCCGATTGAACAGACACGACCCAACGCGCTCGAGCGGACGAATCTCCGCGTCAATCTCACGGGCCAGATTGCCCGAAATGCCACGTTCGCGATTTCGTCAGGGTTCGTGCAGAGCAACCAGCGCCTGCCGCAGAACAACGACAACGCGAACGGACTGATGGTCGCGGCCATGGGCGGCGTGTGGCGGACCGACCTCAAGGATAGTCGAGGCGTCGAGCTCAACGGTTTCCGCGTGTTCCCACTGGGCGACGTGCTCTCTCGCACGACGGAACAAGACATCACCCGATTCATCAACAGCGTACAGGCGCGCTGGGAACCCTACGGCTGGTTGAGCACGCGCGCGACGATCGGATACGACCTCACCGGACGACGCGACAAGGCGTACAACCAGTTTGACCAGGGAATTTTCGTGCAGCCGAACCGGTCCGGTCAGATCAACGATTTCCGCGCCGACATCACGCAGTCAACCGTTGACGTTGGAGCGACGGCGTCCTTCCGTCCGTTCGGATGGCTGGGCACAAAAACGTCAGTTGGCTCGCAGTATATCGGCAATAGCTTCTCGCAGCTCGGCGGCACTGGTGAATCACTTCCGCCCGGCGGCACGCAGGTGTCGGCCGCAGCCATTCGCAACAGCAATGCCTCGTTCGACAATACGCGCACGCTGGGCGTGTACGTCGATCAACTCTTCTCCATCCGCGAGCGCTTGTTCCTCACGGCCGCGTTGCGACGCGACGCCGCGAGTGCGTTCGGTGCCGAAGCGCGTTCGGTGTTCTATCCCAAGGTCGGGGCATCCTGGCTGATTTCCGACGAGGACTTCATGCCGAGCCCGGACTGGCTGGAGAGTCTGCGTTTCCGCGCGGCCTATGGCTCATCGGGCCAGATCGTCGGGACCACCGACGCCCTCCGCTTCTACGACCCATACCCCGCCACGATCAGCGGCGGCGGCGATTCGCCATCCGTCTCCATCGGCGCGCTGGGGAACGCCGACCTGAAGCCCGAGTACACCGCTGAATTCGAAGGTGGATTCGACCTGACCATGTTCACCGGTGCGAGCAACCTCGAGCTGACGTACTACAACAAGGAAACCACCGACGCGCTCGTGAGCCGGCGCATCGCGCCGTCCCTCGCCGGTGTCGCCGCGCGGTTCGAGAACATCGGCAATGTGCGCAACTCCGGCCTTGAACTCGTGTTCAGCCAGCGGCTGCTCGACAAACAGCTCATCGCCGCGGACATCGTCATCAGTGGCTCTACCAATCGCAACGAACTCATCACCCTCGGCGAAGGCGTGTCACCGATTCCTTCGGGCAATCGCAACACGCAGCTCAACACGCCGGGCTATCCGCTCTTCGGCATGTGGGGGCGCCGCTATACCTACAACGACGCGAACGGCGATGGTATTCTGACCGACAGCGAAATGACGTACGACGCCGCCGCCTCATTCATCGGGCCCTCGTTCCCGACGCGTGAGTTCGTCTTCGCACCCACCGTAGAGCTCTTCGATCGCAAGTTGCGTGTCTCGACGCAGTTTGATCGCAAGTGGGGCATGCTGAAGCTCAACAACACGCTGCGCCACATGTGTCAGGGCGGCCAGTCGTGCCGCGGACTGTACGATCAGTCAGCCTCGCTCGATGAGCAGGCACGCACGATCGCGGCTTCGGGACCGCAAGGCATTTTCACCGGCTTCTACGAAGACGGCTCGTTCACACGATTCCGCGAGCT
>JBBRFQ010000310.1:0-3603 GCA_038224035.1 Gemmatimonadales bacterium | reverse complement strand
TTTCCCGCATTGGTATGGGCCGTGGTCGACAAGAATCCCGGCCTCAATCCCTCGTCATACCTCGAGCAGTTCCGCCGCCGCACGTTGACGCCCGAGGACGCGGCGTATCTCCGCTTCACCGGCGCCTACAGCGTAGAAGAGGCCGCGCGGCATTTTCGGCGCATGGTCGAAACCGCGGACGCCTTCATCGCCGCCAACACGCATCGTGAGCCAGGAGCGCTGCTGCAGGATCGGCGCACGGGAGCTTTCTTCGTTCCTCGATCCGATGACGACTGGAGCCACACGCGTGCCCATCGCGGTGCGCTGGGCGGTGTCATCGCCCAACCGGCCGACATGCCGGTAGGTTCACCAGATGCACGACTCGGTTTCGCATGACTGATCCTGCACGCCCCGTCCTCGATCGCCTCGCCAACGCGCTCGGCCGCAGCTACCGCGTCGAGCGTGAACTTGGTGCCGGCGGCATGGCCACCGTGTACCTCGCGCATGACATCAAACATGATCGCGATGTCGCCATCAAGGTGCTGCATCCCGACCTGGGCGCGGCCCTCGGCGGCGAACGGTTCCTGAGCGAGATCCGCACCACGGCACGTTTGCAGCACCCGCACATCCTGCCGCTGCTCGACAGCGGTGAGGCCGACGGCCTGCTGTACTACGTGATGCCGCTGGTCACCGGTGAGACGCTACGCGCACGCTTGGATCGCGAACGCCAGCTACCCATCGCCGAGGCCGTGCGCATTGCGCGCGAAGTGGCGAGCGCGTTGGACTACGCGCATCGGCAGAATGTGATTCACCGCGACATCAAGCCGGAAAACATTCTGCTGCACGACGGCCAGGCGATCGTGGCCGATTTCGGCATCGCGTTGGCCGTGCAGAGCGCGGGCGGCCAGCGCATGACGCAGACAGGCTTGAGCCTCGGCACGCCGCAGTACATGAGTCCCGAGCAGGCGATGGGCGAGCGCACCATCGATGCGCGTAGTGATGTGTATGCGCTGGGCGCCGTACTGTACGAAATGCTCGCGGGCGACGCACCGTTTACCGGTGGCAGTGTGCAGGCCATTGTGGCGAAGGTGTTGACCGAGCGGCCCACGGCGCTGCACACGTTGCGCGACACGGTGCCGGCGCACGTGGAGCACGCGGTGTTCACCGCGTTGGCGAAGTTGCCGGCCGACCGTTTCCCCAGCGCAGCAGAGTTTGCGACGGCACTGTCGAACGCCAGTGGCGCCACGCGTGCCGCGCACATGCGTGCCGCTGCGCCATCGCGTACTGCGCGCGTGCTGCGAGTGGTACCATGGGCGGTGGCCGTGGCGGCGGTACTCGGTGCGGTGCTCGTGCTGCAACGGCGCACGCCGGCGACTGCGAACGCCACCAGTCGTCAGCAGGTGACGCTCTGGAAGTACCCGCTCCCCTCGCCGCTCGACGCGGGCGCGTCTCGCCTCGGCAACGAAGCTGCCATCGCGCCCGATGGCTCGGCGATCGTCTTCACAGACTCGACACCGAGTGGCCGGATCCTCATGCGTAAGGCGCGCGATGCCGCCGAGGCATTGCCGATGCCGGGGACGGAGCGGGGCCTGTCTCCCTTTTACTCCCCCGACGGGAAGTGGATCGCCTTTCTCACGGGGGATGGGTTCCTGCGAAAGGTGCCGGCCGCCGGTGGGGGTGGGGCCGTCACCCTCGCGGAATCGAAAACGGCCAGTGCGTACAGTTCGAGCGCCTGGCTGTCCGACGGCAGCATTGTCTTCATCATGGATCGACAGATCAGGCGCGTGTCGGCCGACGGTGCGCCGATGCCTGCGCCGAACATTGACGGTGCGGGTGCCGGCTTGGGCGGCCGGAGCGACGTCTTGTCGATCAGTGCGCTGCCCGAGGCCCGAGGATTCCTGTTCACCGTCTGCTTGACCTCGTGCAGCGTGGGCTCCGCCGCCTGGGTCTACGACGCGACGGCCGACAGTATCCGCCTGCTGCTGCCGCAGGCCCTTGGCGCCTGGTACGCCAGCACCGGACACCTCGTCTACACGAGCCGGGAGAACGGGCTCTATGCGGTGCCGTTCGACCTCACGTCACTGCGGGTCACCGGTGGCACCTTCGCGGTGATCGACGGCGTGCTCCCCACAAAGTTTGCGCTCTCGCCCTCAGGATCGGCGCTGTACACCGTCGACCGCACCACCGCAGCGCCCTCGGGACTCCTGTGGGTCGCACGGGACGGGCGAACGGAACCCGTCGATTCTGCATGGCGCGGGCGGTTCGAGTATCCGGCCCTCGCCCCCGACGGCAAGTCGCTGGCGGTCAGTGTACGCGAGAAGACGACGGAGCTCTGGATCTGGCGTGACAATGGGACCCGGCAGAAGGTGCAGAGCGCGGCTGCGACCAACTGGCGTCCCTCATGGAGTGGTGATGGGCTGTCTCTGGGATTCGTCGCGATCGGCACATCGAATGGAGTCGACTCCGTGCGTGCGGTACCGATGATCGCCCGGGCCAATGGGACCGGCTTGGCGACACCACTGGTCGCGACTGGGGGCAACTACTTCGAAGTGGAGCTGTCGCGAGACGGGCAATGGATCGTGTTGCGCGCCGATGAGACTGGCAGCGCGTCTGCGCGCGTGTCGCAGCTGTACGCCCGCCGCGGCTCAGGAGACACGACATTGCGCCTGTTGCCGACCGGTGACGTCGCGGCGCTGCAGCCGTCGCTGTCCCCCGACGGCCGGTGGTTGGCGTACGGGTCTGGTGTGCTGGTCGGCAATCGCGAGATCATCGTGCAGTCGTTCCCGGATGCACAGCAGCGCGTGGTCGTCTCGCGGCAAGGGGGATCGGAGCCACGCTGGTCGGGCAACGGCCGCGAACTCTTTTACACGATCGGCGGCCAGATGATGGCGGTGTCGGTGCCACCCGGCCCGGTCTTCTCGCCGGGTCCGGCGCGCGCGCTCTTCTCGGTGGTCGGCTATCGCGCCGCGCGCAACCGGCCGCAATACGACGTCACGCCCGACGGACAGCGGTTCCTGATGATCCGCGAGAATGCGGCCACGCAGGTGGTCTACGTCGAGAATTGGTTCGCGGAACTGCTGGCCAAGTCCCGGCAGTGATCGACCAGATCATCATGACCCACGCAAGCCCAGCAACATGAACGATATCGCGTCACGTCTTACCTCCGCGCTCTCCGACCGCTATCGAATCGAGCGTGAACTCGGCGCCGGCGGCATGGCCACCGTGTACCTCGCGCATGACCTCCGGCACGATCGGGATGTCGCGATCAAAGTGTTGCACCCCGAACTCGGCGCGGCGCTGGGTGGCGAGCGCTTCTTAAGCTGAAGTTCCTGCGCTGAACTGGCTTCGGCAGCATACCTAAGTGCCATTCGTCATAGACGTTACGAAGACGGGGCGGGCCAGTTTGGGTTCCATTTGTAGTCACTAAAAGTACTTGACAGTACGCGGTGTATCGGTTATATTTATCTCATGCCAGCACGTACTGGAGTCGCACACGTCGTCACTACGACACGGACGTACAAGGATCGGGTCTATCGCACCCACCTGCTGCGCCGCAGTTACCGCGAGGGCGGCACGGTCAAGAACGAGACGCTCGGGAATCTGTCGCATCTGCCCGAGGCTTTG
>JBBRFQ010000309.1:0-3604 GCA_038224035.1 Gemmatimonadales bacterium | reverse complement strand
TCGCTGGCGGAGTTTCGGGCGTTCCGCGAGCGCCTGAACACGCGCATCCTCGGCGAAAACAATCTGGTCATCAATCGATTCTTCGCACTCGACGGACGTGCGTACGAAACCGGCGCGCTCGATGTGAAGACCAAGGAGTTGCTTGGACTTGTCGCCTCCCTCGTGCTGCGCTGCGACGATTGTATCACATATCACATCGTGCGCTGCGCCGAAGAGGGCGTTACGCGTGATGAGGCGTTCGAGACACTGAGCATCGGCCTCGTCGTCGGTGGCAGCATTGTCATTCCGCACCTGCGCCGCGCCGTGGATCGTTGGGACGAACTCGCGGCGTCGTCGGGCGGCTGAACGGCTGCTCAGGGTGTTGGCCTTGCGCCGCTCACCTTCGTGCTATCACCGTCACTCACGTACCGACTGTTCGCTCCCTCTTTCTCAAGATTCCGCAGCGTGGGGAAGAGCGGCATGCCGCCACCGAGCGGAATGCGCGGCAGTGAGCGCGGATTGAATTTGGGATCGTATGGACTGCGCGCCGGACCGCCGGCCACCTCAAATACGGCGTCGTACTTGTAGCGCTGCGTGCGCTTGCTCTTGGGGTCCGTCCACTCGCCGGCCCAGGCGAGCGGGCGGTTCTTGGGCCACATGCCGAGCGGCAGGGCGAATCCACGCACCCTATAACCACTGATCGCCGAGTCGATCGCGAGTTCACCGCGCGCGATCTGTTCCTGCACGAACGGGTCGGCGTACTTGTCGAGCCGCGCGTGCCAAAGGGTGTGATTGCACAGCTCGAAGCCCATCGAGTCGAGCTGACGCAGCTTCTGGAAGCGCCACTCACTTTTCTGCCCTTCGATCCCCTTGTTGCCGAAGAACGAACGGCCCGCTTCGGCGCCCGACAGTAGGCAGAAGGCACCCCTGTGGCGCCAGTCGGGTTTGTCCTTCGCGAAATCGAGCCAGATGCCAAGTGCGCTCGACGGGTCGATTTCGAGCGCGCCGTTGTTCTCGATATAGCGAAACTGGCTTGGCGACGCGTCGTCAAAGATGAACAGCACGGGCGAGTGCCCGCGCGCCAGATGAATGCGTTTGTCGAGCAGCTCGCCGAGTGCGATCGGGCGATAGCCCCGGGCGTAAAGGGTGTCCAGTTCGGCGCGGAACCGCTCGCGGCTCACCTTGTATGTGCCGTCTTCGGCTTCCACCAGGTGGTACTCCACGATCGGGATGCGTCCGTATTCGTTCGGGGCGCGATCGGACCCTGGAGAAGCTGCAGCCGTCGACGCCGGCGCAACTTCGAGCGAGGGACGAACCGTGTCACCGTTTGGTGCGTCCAAACGTACGGTAACCAGAGAGTCCGACAATGCCGCCCCGCGAGCCGATGCGGCGTCGGCGCTGGGTGTATCGGAGGTGTTGCAGCCCGTCAACAGGGCCACGGTCAATCCCGCGCGAACAGCGCGCGGTGTACGGGCAAGGAAACTCAGCATAGGGAGCGGGGTCGAACGACGGTGATGCAATCAGATTCGAACGGTAGTCATGGCGCGCGCGAGCGGGCAGGGGAGATCGTGCAGCGCGCGCGTCGGTTCGCTCGGCATTCCGTCAAGCGGACCTGGGTGGCGGCGGTGCGCGCGCGCCGGGATCGTCGGGTTTGGGCGGGTGCCGCCGCGCTGACGCTGGCGCTCGGTGGCACCGGTACGGCCTGGTACCGGAGCTGCGGCTTTGACGGCTGTCCGACGGCAGAAGCACTGCGCGAGTGGCGTCCGCGGGCGGGCGATCGGTTGCTGGCGCACGACGGACAACTGCTCGGCATGATGGACCCCGTGCGCCGTGTGCCGATGCCGCTGGACCGCGTGCCCACAGTCGTGCAGGACGCGTTCATCGCCGTCGAAGACAAGCGGTTCCGCGAGCATTCGGGCATCGACTACCGTGGCATCGCACGTGCGGCCGTGCATAACGTGCTGGCCGGCGGTGTGCGCGAAGGGGCGAGCACCATCACCATGCAGCTCGCCCGCAACGCGTTTCTCACCGACGCCACGCGTGGGTGGCGTCGCAAGTTGCTCGAGGTGCGCTACACGGGATTGCTCGAAGACGCCCTGAGCAAGGACGAGATTCTCGAACGCTATCTCAACACGATTTATTTCGGAAACGGGACGTGGGGTGTGGAAGCGGCGAGTCGTGATCTCTTTGGCCGGAGCATCGCGCGCGCGGGCGCTGCCGAAGCCGCCATGCTCGCCGGTCTGCCGAAAGCCCCGTCGTCGTACTCGCCGCGTCGTGATCCCGAGCGCGCGCGCGCGCGGCGCGACGTGGTGCTCGGTGTGCTCGTTGAGGCGGGCATCATGACCACCGCCGCCGCCAATCGCGTGCGGGGACGCGCGATTCGTGTGCCCGTCAAGGCGTGGCGCCCCGATTGGCCCGCACACACGTGGGCCGTTGACGTCGTGCGCGCGACGCTCGACTCGTTGGTGGATGCCGGTGTACTGGCCGCGGATGATCGCCGGCGAGACCTGGCGATTCATACCACTGTTGATGTGCGCGCGCAGCGGGCCGCGGAGCGTGCGGTCGCGACCGGTGCATCACGTGTGGATGCCGCGCGCCGCGGCGTGGGTGACGATGTCACGCAGGCCGCGCTGGTGGCACTTGATCCAGGCACCGGCGCTGTGCGCGCGGTCGCCGGTGGTCGCGCGGTCGACGCACGCGGCTTCAATCGTGCGACCAGTGCGAAGCGACAGGTGGGGTCCACCTTCAAGCCGTTTGTGTACGCCGCCGCCATCGCCAATGGATATGCGGGCAATCGCATGCTCTCCGATGAGCCGCTGTCCATCCGTACGGGTCGTACCATGTGGACGCCCACGAACTACGGTGGTGAAGCGTATGGACGCATGACGATGCGCACGGCGCTCATGCGCTCGTCGAACATTGCCACGGTGCGCCTGGCGCAGGATGTGGGAAACGATCGCATCATTGCGGTCGCACGCGCGAATGGTGTGGGCTCCGAGTTGCCCGATGTCCCCTCATTGTCGCTCGGCAGCGCGTCACTCACACCGCTGGAGCTCACCGCGTCGTACGCACCGTTTGCGAATGGTGGATGGCGTGTGATCCCGCACGTCGTCACCCGTATCGAAACGGCTGACGGTGAGTTGCTGTGGGAGCGCACACCGAGTACACGCGCGCGTGCGATGTCGGTGGAAGATGCGTTCCTCGTCACGAGCATGCTGCGTTCGGCCGTGGACAACGGGACGGGTCGCGCGGTGCGTGAACTTGGTGTGCAGGGGCCTGTAGCGGGCAAGACTGGTACCACCAACGACGGCACCGATGCGTGGTTTGTCGGCTATTCGCCGTCGCTCGTGACGGGCGTGTGGCTCGGGACCGATACGCCGCGCTCGCTCGGTGCGGCAGCCTCCGGCGGACGCTACGCGGCGCCGGTGTGGGCGCAGTTCATGCGCAACGGGTGGCGCTCGCCGGAACGGGACCGCGCGTGGGCCGCGCCCTTGTCACTTGAGGCGCGTACGATTGACCGGAACACGGGACTGCTCGCGAGCGAGTGGTGTGGTGAGCCGCAACTCGAATGGTTCAAGGCGGGTTCGGCGCCCACTGAGTCGTGCGACGGCGGATGGTTTCGCTT
>JBBRFQ010000308.1:0-3652 GCA_038224035.1 Gemmatimonadales bacterium | reverse complement strand
GCAGTCTGTGTGCTGCCGCTTACGGCGATGTCCGGGCAATCGTCGGCCAATCTGAACGAAATGGAAGCTCCCGAGGTTCGCCAGCTCCGTCTCACCGGCGTGCGCGCAGTGGACAAGGGTGAGCTGCTGGAAACACTCGTCACCAAAGCTTCGGGCTGCCTCAGTCTCCTGCTGCGACCGTTCTGCCTTGTCAACAAATCGCGATTCGTGTACCAGCGAAGTTATCTGGACCGCGAGGAGTTCTCACGCGATGTGCTTCGCGTGCTTGTGTACTATTACCGGCGAGGGTACCGCGCCGCCTCAGTGGATACGTTGGTCACTCCCGTCGGTGACAACGCCGTTCGCGTGACACTCAATGTCACGGAAGGTGCGCCGACGGAGGTTGTGGCGCGCACCTTCGCCGATAGCGGAGGACTATCGGCGCGCGAGATTACCGGTACGCTGAGGCCGCGCATTGGTGAGCCGCTCGACCTGCTCACGCTGGATTCGAGTGTGGTGCAGTTGCGCAGTTTTCTGTGGGAACGAGGTTACGCCGACGCGGTGCTGACGTCCGAGACGCTCGTCAACGACACCCTGAACACCGCCGAACTCAGGCTGACGGTTGCACCACGTTCCGTGGTGACGATCGGTGAGATCCGTGTCGCAGGCAATGTGCGTGTGGCGGAGCAGTCGATTCGCAACTCGTTGCTCATCAGCTCCGGTGACCTCTTCCGTCGCTCCACGATCGGGCGCAGTCAACGCGCGTTGTACGAGTCCAATCTGTTTCGCCGAGTGCTCATTGACACGGTGCGCCGCGCGATCTCCGCGACGCCGGACTCGGCGATCAGCCTGGTGGTACGCGTGCAGGAGGCACCGCTGCGCGAGGCACGCCTGCGCGCCGGCTTCACGACGGCGGATTTCGCGCTGGTGGACGCACGATTCACGGACAACTACTGGCGTGGTGGCGCCCGTCGCCTCGACGTGAATGCCGCGGTTGGCAATCTCTTCGCGCGTCAACTGAGCTCCACACCGATCTTCGCCGACTTTGCGAACATCGTGCCCGATAATGCGCTTGGTCGGTTTTTCGTACCAACCTATCAGGCCAGCGCCGATGTCCGGCAACGCTGGTTTGGCTCGCCACGCAACACGGTGGGTGCGGGCATCTTCACACACCGTCGCAGTTCGCCGGGTGTGTTTGTGGATCAGGGCTATGGCGCCAACACCACCTTCACGCGCGAGCTCGCGGAGCGCACGTCGCTCAGTGCGATTTACCGATTCGAGATCTCACGCGTGCAGGCAGGCGATGTGTACTTCTGTGTGAACTTCGGAGTGTGCGACAACAGCACGATCAATGCCCTGCGTGGGGAGCAGCGACTCTCGCCGGTGGCGTTGACGCTCAATCTGAGCACGACCGACCGGCCATTTTCGCCCACACGCGGCATGCGTGCGCGCGCGGAAATCGAGCATGCCTCGGCCTACACGGCATCGGCGTTTAGATACAATCGTGCGTACGCCGAAGTCGCGATGTACCGCACATTGCCCTTTCGCATTCTGCCGGGTCGCGAGGTTGTGGTGGCGGGCAATATCCGCGCCGGCTGGGTGGATCCACTCGCCAGCACCACCGCCGCCGTCGGAGCGGGTGCCTCGAATGATGCGTCCGGCGCGGCGGTGAGCGCCGTGCTGCATCCGAGGAAGCGCTTCTACGCCGGTGGCTCGCAGAGTGTACGTGGCTTCGGCGAGAATCAGCTCGGACCGCGCGTGCTCACCATCGACCCGGATCGTCTGCGCGGACGGCGTGACTCGGCCGGCATGACGCTTTTCGCGTGCGATCCGTCCACGCCGATTCAGCAGTGCGATCTGAACCGCGACGGGCTGACCGACGCGGACTTTCGCGCCCGACCCCTCGGCGGCACCACGTTGCTCGAAGGCGGCGTGGAAGTGCGCATCCCGGTGTGGGGATCGGTCGTTGGCGCGCTGTTCGTGGACGGCGCGATTCTCGGTGAAGGTACGCTCAGCTCGATCACGCGTGGCAGCGGGGCGATCACACCGGGCTTCGGCGTGCGCTACGAATCGCCGGTGGGTCCGATTCGGATCGACCTTGGGGTGCGGCCGCTGCTGCGTCGCGCGCTGCCCGTCATTACGCAGGAAACTGACAGCCTGGGTGTACGTCGTCTCGTGGACCTGACACCACCGGGCGGCTGTATAGCGGCGTCGACGATTGGCTGTCGCGTGTTTCCCGCACCGGACGAACCGCGCAGTTTTTTCAATCGTCTGGTGAACCGACTGACGTTGCATCTCTCCATCGGTCAGGCGTTCTGATGCGGAAGGCACTGAAGATCGCCGGTGCGCTGTTGACGGGCGTCGTCGTTGTCCTGGTCGGCGCGGTCTTTGTGCTCACCAACAGCGACTGGGGGCGCGAACAGATCCGCACGCGCGTGATTTCCGCGCTGCAGGGCAGTATCAACGGCACCCTCACGGTCGGCCGGATCGACGGCAGCCTGCTCACCGGGCTGCGTCTGCATGACCTCCGCATTACCGACAGCAGCGGTGCGCCCTTTGTGAGTATTCGTGAACTGCGCACGGGCTATTCGCTCGTTCCGCTGGCGCTGCGCAAACAGATTGAGCTGCGCGGTGTGTTGCTCGATCATCCCGTCATCGTGCTCGACCGGGCACCGGGCGGTGTGTGGAACTACGAGCGCATTTTCCCCTCCGATACAGGGGCCTCGGCGGCGAGCGACGGGCTGCAGTGGGGCGAATGGTTGGTGCTGCGCGATGTGCAGATGGTGCAGGGCTCCATCACCGTGCGTATTCCGTGGCAGGCCGACAGCGCGTTGACCGTCGCGCAGCGTGACAGCGCCGAGTCGGTTGCGCTGAGCGCGGAGAGTCGCGTGGTCGTGCAGCGTGTGCCCGGCGGTTTCCAGCAGATCCAGCGGTTTGACCGCGTGGACGGGCGCCTGCCGCTGGTGCGAATTGCGCATCCGGATTACGCCGCGCGTCGCGTGGAAGTTGACTCGCTGCGCATGGTGGCGCTTGCGTTCGCGCCGCCAGCGGTGGACGTGCGTCAGGCGCGTGGTGCCGTTGAGCTGGATTCCGACTCGGTGTGGTTCGACGCGCTCGCCGTGCAGTTGCCGGCATCTGCCGTGACACTCGGCGGTCGGTACACCATCGAGAACGGTGATCTTGCACTCCGTGTGGCGGCGCGTCCCGTCGCGCTCGCGGACGTGCGCTTTCTATATCCGGCGCTCCCGGCGGAAGGATCCGCGCAGTTTGATCTCGCGCTGCGCTGGGCCGACGGCGCGCAGCGCTACGACGTCCGGGCGCTCGACCTCACCACGGGATCAACGCGCGTAGAAGGTGACATCGGGATTGTGCTGCGCGATTCGAGTGTTGCGTTTACGCAGACGAACGTCGCCTTCTCCGGCGTGACCACCTCGCTCATCGAACAACTGGCCCCCACGCTCGATGTACCGGCGACGGGCATCCTGTCGGGTCGCGCGAGTCTCGATGGCGACTTGTTGGCGCTCGACGTCGATGGTGATGTGACGTTTGTTGACGCGTTGTCGGGACGCAGTCGCGTCCAGGCGAACGGCCGCGTGGGCGCCGCCGGCGACGTGATGACCGCGCGCAATCTCCGACTGTCGTTCTCACCGGTGCAGGTCGCGTTGGCGCGCAA
>JBBRFQ010000307.1:0-3673 GCA_038224035.1 Gemmatimonadales bacterium | reverse complement strand
GATGGAGCGCGCGGTGATTCTCACGCCGGATCCGGTGATCCAGCCGCACTGTCTCGAGGGCACGCGGTTCGGTCTTGCACATTCGCTCGGCGCGACCGCCTCGCGCGTTGGTCGCCTGCCCTCAGCGGGTGTGGGCGCGGCCGGTGTGCTGACACCGCCGGCTGGCGTGGCAGTCGCGCCAACGGGGAATCGTTCCGGTACGATCGCGCTGGAGTCGTTGAATGTGGCGGACGCCGAGCGCGTGCTGATTCAACATGCGTTGACGGCGAGTGGGAACAACCGCACGAAGGCCGCCGAACTGCTGGGGATATCGGTGCGGACGCTGCGGAACAAGTTGAATGGACCCGGCGTGAAGGACGAGGAGGAGGAGTAGGCGAGCTTCGATTCCACGAGTGCTAATGTACGCGCACGCGGCGTGCCGATCGAACTGATCGATTTACTGCTCAACCGTGGTGCGTATCTCGACGGTGGGAATACGCTGCCACAGCTGGTGCGGGACACCTTTGCGGGGAGGAACTACCGAATCCCGCAGGACTGTCATATGCATTGTTGAGTGGGTCCCACACCACCGGCGCGCTGCGTCAACCGCAAGAATCACAAACGCAGAAAAGATGCCACATCAGCAGGAACCCCGGATTGCCCTCGCGAGATACATCGCGGTACGACTTTCGGATACGTTCGCGACGCTCTCAGGCGTTCCTGTCGCCACTACGCTCCCGCCCTCTTCGCCAGCGCCCGGGCCCATGTCGACGATCCAATCGCTGCTGGCCGCTGCCAGCATGTCATGCTCCACCATCACCACGGTATTTCCTGCATCAACGAGCTGGTGTAGATGAGCAAGCAGCCGCTGTACGTCGGACGGATGCAGCCCCGTGGTCGGTTCATCGAGTACGTACAGCGTTGTACCCCGCGCGACGCGTCGCAGCTCGCGGGCAAGCTTGATGCGTTGCGCTTCGCCGCCGGACAGTTCAGTAGCCGGCTGTCCCAGCGTGAGATAACCGAGCCCCACGTCCCGCAGTACTTCGAGTGTCCGGGACAGCAGCGCATGCGCACGAAAGAAGTTGGCCGCATCGTCAACCGTCATCTGCAACACATCGGCGATGCTCTTGCCCTCAAGGCGAACCTCCAGCGTCTTCGTATTGTACCGGGAGCCGCCGCAGTCCGGACATCGTGAGTACACGCCCGGAAGGAAGAGCAGCTCGACAAAAATTGCGCCCTGCCCCTCGCACCGTGCGCACCGACCCTTGGCGACGTTGAATGAAAAGCGTCCGGCGGTGTATCCGCGCGCTTTGGCCATCGGAGTCTCGGCGAACAGTCGTCGCACCGTATCAAACAGTCCGGTGTAGGTCGCGAGGTTTGATCGCGGCGTACGACCGATCGGCGCCTGATCCACCTGCACCAGTCGCTTGATCCGTGATTGATCAAACTCGACGGTGCCGTGCACTACGGTAAACGACGCGTCGGTGAGCGCATCATCGATCTCCGCGACGTCAGCCTCTCGACCCACCACCGCTCCCAGCAGCTGTGTCAGCGCCTGACTGGCCAGGCTGGACTTCCCCGATCCCGACACGCCCGTCACCGTTGTGAGCAGACCCACGGGAAAGGCCGCGGTAACGTTGTGCAGATTGTTGCATGAAACGTTGCGCAGCGTGATGTGCGAATCGGCGCGGCGAACGGCTCGGCGAGTATCTACCACTTTCGTAAACAGATGCTTCGCCGTTTCCGACGCTCGCACCCCCCTGAGGCCGTCCACCGGACCGCTGTAGAGAATGTGTCCACCGTACTGACCGGCGCCGGGCCCAACGTCCACGATCCAGTCGGCGTGACGAATCACATCGGGCTCATGCTCAACCACAAAGAGTGAGTTTCCTGCTGCTTTCAGTCGGGCGAGTGCGCGCAGCAGTGATTCCGTGTCGGCGGGATGCAAGCCGGCCGATGGTTCGTCGAGCACGTACACCACGCCAAAGAGATTCGATCGAATCTGCGTGGCCAAACGCAGCCGCTGCAGCTCACCGGGCGAGAGAGAAGGTGCCTCACGCTCCAACGTGAGATAGCCCAGTCCCAGATCGAGCAGGGTCTCAAGTCGCGAGCGCATGTCCGGCAGGATGCGATGCACAACAACAGTATGTTCGTCTTCCGTCCCGGAACTTGCCGCGACGGCACGTTCATCGAGCAGCGGCGCCAGGCGGCGCAAGGGCACACGCGAGAACTCTGCGATATCGAGACCCGCAAAGGTCACCGCGAGCGCGTCGCGCCGGAGGCGTTTGCCGCCGCACGAGCGGCACTGGCGGCTGATCAGATGCGCGGCCGCCCGACGTCGGTGATGCACACTTCCGCTGTTGGCGAACGTGTGCAACACGTGTCGTTTAGCGCTGGTGAACGTGCCCATGTAGCTGGGCTCATCCTTTCGTCGCATCGCCTGCTTGACTTCCTTCGCGCTGAAGCCGGCGTATACCGGTACCTGCGGCTGTTCCTCTGTGAACAACAGCCACCGACGGTCTTCTGCGCTCAGGCTGCTGAACGGCGCATCGATGTCAAAACCCAGGGTGACCGAAATGTCGCGCAAGTTCTGTCCGTGCCATGCGACTGGCCAGGCGGTGATCGCGCCCTTGCGAATACTGAGCGAGGGATCGGGTACCAGCGACCGCTCGGTCACGGTGTGCACGCTGCCCTGACCGCGACAGGTGGGACACGCCCCATCAACCGTATTCCGTGAGAATGCATCGGCCGCTAGCGATTGCGCGCCGGCCGGGTACACGCCGGCGCGCGAATACAACATGCGAACGAGATTCGAGATCGTGGTGATACTGCCGACCGACGATCGTGGGGTTGAGGTTCCTCGCTGCTGCTGCAATGCGATGGCCGGCGGCAATCCTTCCACCGAATCCACCGCCGGCGTGCCGAGCTGATCGAATAGACGACGCGCATATGGTGCAACCGACTCGAGGTAGCGTCGCTGCGCCTCGGCGTACAATGTCGCGAACACCAATGACGATTTGCCGGAACCCGAGACGCCCGTGAAGACAACGAGCGAATCGCGGGGAATGTCGACGTCGATGTTGCGAAGATTATGCTCGCGCGCACCACGCACGGAGACATGTCCGCTGAGTGATCCCGTCGGACGAGTGCTCATGTGCGGGGAATCCGGATCGGCTGGTGATCGCTGAGGCTGTCGGGCGGGCAGCACCCGTCACGCGCCCGGTCGTAACGGTTGTTCGGCATGGAGCGATTCAGTGAGATTAGCTCTGAAGCCGTGCACTCCGCGATTTCGCGAAGGGATAGTTTGTGTATACCTCGCAGGACAAACGGCGTTTCGTGCCGGGTCGTCGATGGAGTCAGCGTCTTCGTGTCTTTCGGTGGCCATGGGTGCGCGCCACCACGGGCACTCGCTGTTGCACGTCACCGAATCGTGAGCGTTGGGCGCCTCATGGGTCAGATCGCCGAATCGCGTTTCCAGGTCCCCGAAATAAGCCGAACCCCGCGCTGATACGTGAAATATGCGTACGCCCACTGGACGAACACCGTCACACGGTTGCGAAACCCGACGAGATACATCAGGTGCACAAACACCCACAGCAGCCAGCTGATGTATCCCGTCACCGTAACACGTCCGAATACCGACACCGCTTTGTGACGACCGATCGTTGCGAGATCGCCTTTATGAAAGTACACA
>JBBRFQ010000306.1:0-3687 GCA_038224035.1 Gemmatimonadales bacterium | reverse complement strand
ATGGGCCCGCAGTACGCGCGACGCTCAGCGTACAACGTGACGGCGGGTGATGCGTCCGTCGCCTTCGCTGGCGCAGCCGTCGGAGCGCTGGCGGCCTCCGCCATTCCCACCGGCGACGATCTGGAGACGCGCACCGCGGCTGGTGTGGCCACCGCCGGCCTGCTGGCCGGCTTCGTGCTCAGCGATCTGCTGGTCGTTCGCAAAGCCGATCGTACGGCCGCGAACGGCACGCTCGCCCAGCTCGGTGCGGCCGCCGGTGCCCTGATGGGCGGCGGTGTCGCCGTGATGGCCGAAACGCAGCGGCAAGGTACGCTGGCGTTTGTGAGTATCGGTGGAGCACTCGGTCTCATTGCCGCCGACCGTATCCTCGAACCCGGGCCCGACGGTGGTCCGCTACGCGGCGTGCTCACCACCTCATCGGTGGGCGGAAACTCACGCGTCTCCGTCTCGCTGGCACCACTGGCTGCCGCACTCGCGTTTCAGGCTGGACAGTCCCGTCGGCCGGCGGCGCGGTTTCTCTCCGGCGACGCCCCATTGGTGACCTCCTATCCAGTCGTTCGAATCGCATGGTAATGCGTCAGTATAGCCCAGCCTGGTGGCTTGGGCCGCATAGTGCCACCATCTGGGGACGTCTCGCGCGGCGCGAGCCGGAACCGGTGGTTCGTATCGAGCAGTGGGACACGCCCGACGGCGATTTTGTGGAAGTGGCGCGTCTCGCTCCACGCGGTGATGTGCGCACCACGCCACGGCTGCTGTTGCTGCACGGACTCGAAGGCGGACTGCACTCGCATTACGCGCGCGGACTCTTTCGCGAGGCCGCCCATCGTGGGTGGGGCATGGACCTGCTGCTCTTTCGCACCTGCGGTCCGACACCGAACCGATTGCCGCGTTCGTATCACTCCGGCGAAACAAGCGATCCACTGTTCGTGATCGAGCAGTTGGCTGCCGAATCATCGGCGCCACTGGGCGTGATCGGTGTGTCACTCGGTGGCAACGTGTTGTGCAAACTGCTTGGCGAACAGGGCGACGCGCTGCCCGAGGTGGTGCGCGGTGCCGTGGCGGTTTCCGTTCCGTTTGATCTCGCCCGCGCCTCGCGCTGGATTGGGCGTGGGTTCGGCGCCGTGTACGAAAAGGCATTTCTGCGGTCGCTCATTCCCAAGGCACTCGCCAAGATTTCGCGACATGCCGAGCTATCGCCGCTCACTGCGGTGCAGCACGCGCGCACACTCTGGGAGTTTGATGATCGGTTCACCGCGCCGCTGCATGGTTTCCACGATGCCGGTGACTATTACGGCCGTGCGAGCTCACGCGCGTTCGTAGCCGAGGCGCGCCGGCCGCTGCTGTTGCTGAGCGCGGTCGACGATCCGTTTTTGCCTGCGGATGTGCTTACGGACGTGGCCCGCTCGGTGAAGGACAATCGACATATCACAGTGGAGTTTCCGCGCAAGGGCGGCCATGTAGGATTTGTGAGCGGTCGCTCGCCGTGGCGCCCCGACTACTACGGCGAGCGACGGGCTGTTGAGTTTCTCGCCGCGCACATGGTTCCCGGCGTTGCGCGCGTAGGGTAGTTGATCGCCCAGGTGTAGTTCCGACGATGATGCTTCACACTCTTCGGCTTCACACTCTTCGGCTTCACACCATGCGCTTCGTACATCTTGCCGCTCGCGTCGCATTGCTGGCAGTTCCGCTCGCGGCCTCGATCGCGCCAATCACCGCGTGTGCGCAAGCACCGGCACGCGCAGCGTATGATCCGATGGCCGTTGCATCCGGTACACCGGTTGCACCACTCGACTTCGACGTGCGAGATGCTGCGCGCAATCGCACGATTCCCATTCGGGTGTACCGTCCGCGTTCGACGGCACCGGCGCCGGTGGTGCTCTTCAGCCACGGACTCGGTGGCGCGCGCACCAACAATGCGTATCTCGGCACGCATTGGGCGGCACGCGGCTACATCGCCGTCTTTCTCCAACATCCCGGCAGCGACGAAGGCGTGTGGAAGGACGTCGGTCCGGCCCGGGCACTGGCGGCGATGCGCAAAGCGGCGAGCGCCGAGAATTTGATGTTGCGCCTGGCCGACGTACCGGCCGTGCTTGACGCACTCACCAAATGGAATGGCGAACGTGGGCATCAACTCGCCGGCGCGTTCGATCTGTCGCGCGTCGGCATGTCAGGGCATTCGTTTGGTGCGGTGACGACACAAGCGGTGAGTGGTCAGGCGTTTCCACGGCAGCGTGCAAACATGCGCGACCCGCGGATCGACGCCGCGCTGATTCTCAGTCCGAGTGTACCGCAACAGGGTGATGCGAAGAGCGCGTTCGGTGCGGTGACGACGCCGTGGTTGCTCATGACGGGGACCAAGGATGTCTCGCGCATCGGCGGTGCCTCACTCGACGATCGACTGGCCGTGTATCCGGCGCTGCCGCTGGGTAACAAGTATGAGTTGGTGCTGTTCGACGCCGAACATTCAGCGTTTGGTGATCGCAGCTTGCCCGGTGAAAAAGACGGCGCGCGCAATCGCAACCATCATCGGGCGATTCTGGCGCTCAGCACCGCCTTCTGGGATGCATATCTGCTCGGCAACGCAGACGCCCGAGCATGGCTTGATGGTGCTCCTGTCCGCGCGGTGCTCGAAGCGAAGGATCGCTGGCAGCGAAAGTAGCGCGCGGCGCGCAGGGGACGTCGAGCGCGTGGCACACGGACGGCTCGCGGGCGACGCCAGGGCGGCGCGGCGATAGATTCGCTGCATGATGCCGACGCCGATCCGCTGGCCCCTGACCGCACTGCTGCTGCTGCTCGCGGCCTGCACGATCGAGAACCGCACGCCCGGCATGGCCAAGGGCGACGCGATCGGCGCCCCGCCGTCAATCAACGCGCCTGACGGACTCAAATTGGGTACGGCGGCCGACGCCGACACGCTGCTCGTGGACGTGCGCTCACTCGACAGCACGATTCTCGTAGACATGCGCTACCGTGACAGCAGCAACTTCACCGGCGCGCCGCTGCCGGGCTACGAGGCAAACCGAGCCCTGCTGCACCGCGAGGCGGCCGCCGCGCTCGCACGCGTGCAATTGTCACTGCGCGCTGAAGGATTGTCGCTCAAGGTACTGGATGCGTATCGGCCGGTGCGGGCCACCGAAGCCATGGTGACGTGGGCAACAGCGACCGGGCGCGAAGATCTGATCTCTGACGGCTACATCGCCGACCGCTCGCGGCACAATCTCGGTGTGGCCATCGACTGCACGTTGCTAGATCTCAGCACCGGTGCCGAGCTCGACATGGGAACTCCGTACGACACCTTCAGCGACGCGGCCCACACCGCCAACGCGGTTGGACAGGTGGCCGTTAATCGCCTGCGGTTCGTGACGGCGATGGCGCGTGAAGGTTTTGCGAACTATGACAAGGAGTGGTGGCATTATTCCTATGTCGTGACGTCACCGCTGCGATTTGACGTCCCGATTCGCTGAACACACGAGCGCTCGTTCTCCTGTCCACCCTGGATCCCTCCCATGATTCCTTATCGCGCCTTTCTCTCCGGAGTGCTGGTCAGCGGCGCAGTCGCCGGCGCTGTCGCATTTTTTCCTGAGGCCTCCACGGCCACGGTCGCCGACTCGACGGCGCAGTTGTCGTTGCCGGCCGACGCCGAGAATGCGCTGACGCGTCTCGAGTCGTCGCCGCGGCACGGCGAAT
>JBBRFQ010000305.1:0-3694 GCA_038224035.1 Gemmatimonadales bacterium | reverse complement strand
AATCCGGTGCGCGTGTGATCGATGCTCGCCAGCACACGATCAAGATCCAGGTCTGCCCACGTGCGCTCGTCGAGCGCGTCGCGCACGCCAGCGCCATCGAGCGCGAGCCAGGCTTCATCGGCCGTATGATCGTCCAGCCGTTCGATCGAACGAACCCGCCCCCAGTCCGCGCGCACGGCGGTGAGCGACGCACGACGCGCTCGTACTTTCTGCCAGACGCCCACGGCCGTGCCCACAAAGAGCGCGACCGCGATCAGCGATTCGGCGATCAACGCGCGTACGCTCCGGAGATCATGATGGTGCTACGTGGCGGCGCCAACCAGGGTTTCAACGCCGCAACAGCCGCACTGTGACCCTACTCCACCGTCACCGACTTCGCCAGATTTCGCGGCTGGTCCACATTACAGCCACGCTTGACCGCGATGTAATACGCCAGCAACTGCAGCGGCACCGACGCCAACACCGGCGTGAGCAGATCGATCGTCTCCGGCACGCGGAACTCGTAGTCGATCAACCCCTCCAGCGCTTCTTCTTCGCGCGTGGTAATCGCGATGATCTTGCCCTTTCGCGCTTTCACTTCCTGAATGTTCGACGTGATCTTCTCGAACACGGCATCGTGCGGCGCAATGAACACCACCGGCATCATTTCATCGATCAGCGCAATCGGCCCATGCTTCATCTCGGCGGCGGGATAGCCTTCCGCGTGGATGTAGCTGATTTCCTTGAGCTTGAGCGCGCCCTCGAGTGCCGCCGGGAAGTTGTAGCCACGTCCCAGATACAGGAAGTTTGACGCGCGCTTGAACTCTTCGGCGATGTTCTCGATTTCCTGCGCACGGTCGAGAATCGACTGCACCTGCTGCGGCAACGCGGCGAGGGCCTGCGCAATCTCGCGTCCCTTCTCCACCGACATGTCGCGCAGTCGGGCCATCTTGAGCGTGAAGAGCACGAGCGCCACGACCTGACTGGTGAAAGCCTTCGTGGACGCCACACCGATTTCCGGGCCGGCGTGCAGATAAATGCCGCCGTCCGATTCGCGCGCGATGGTGGAACCGACCACGTTCACCAAGCCCATCGTGCGCGCACCGCGACGCTTCGCTTCACGCATGGCGGCCAACGTATCGGCCGTCTCGCCGGACTGTGAGATCACGATACACAGCGAGTTGGGACGCACGATCGGATTGCGGTACCGGAACTCCGACGCGTACTCCACCGCCACCGGAATCCGGCACAGCTCCTCAATCATCATCTTGCCGATGAGCGCCGAGTGCCAGCTCGTGCCGCAGGCCGTGATCACGATATTGTCAACGGCCTTGAGGTCGTCCTTCAGGATGTTGATGCCGCCGAGCTTGGAGAACCCTTCGTCGACCAGGAGTCGGCCACGCATGGTGTCGGTGATCGTGGTCGGCTGCTCGAAAATCTCCTTGAGCATGAAGTGCGGATACCCGCCTCGCTCGATCTGCGCGAGATCCCAGTCAATGCGGCTGACAGGCTTGTCCTGAAGTTCCGCCTTGAGGTCGAGAATGCGGTAGCCATCGCGCGTGAGGACGGCGACTTCGTCATCGTCGAGATACACGACTTCGCGCGTGTGCGCGAGCACCGCGCTGGCGTCGGACGCGAGATAGTACTCGCCATCACCGAGCCCGACGAGCAGCGGGCTGCCCTTGCGTGCCGCAACAATCTTGTCGGGCTCCTGGCTACAGATCACGGCCATGCCGTATGTGCCGTCCACCTGATGCAACGCCTCGATCACCGCGGCTTCGAGATTACCGGCATACGCGGCCTCGATGAGATGCGCGAGCACTTCGGTATCAGTGTCGGACTTGAACACAAACCCGCGCGCCTCGAGCGAGCGCTTGAGCGTAGTCGCGTTCTCGATGATGCCGTTATGCACCACCGCAATGGTGCCGTTGTGACTCGCGTGCGGATGCGCGTTGGTAGTGGTTGGCGGACCATGCGTGGCCCAGCGCGTATGGCCAATACCCAGCGTGCCCTTGGGCGGATCATCAAAAATCGCCTGCTCGAGGCGCGCGATCTTTCCCGCCGCCTTGCGCGTTTCCACGCCCTTGCCATTCATCACCGCCACGCCGGCCGAATCATAGCCGCGATACTCGAGGCGCTTGAGTCCGTCGATCAGCAGTGGAGTGGCCAGCTTGGGCCCGACGTATCCGACGATTCCGCACATAAGCTTGCTTGGTTTCGAGTGAGTACTGCGATCGTTCAGGAAGCGCCGACGAGCGCTGACAATGGGTCACGCGCATCGGCCACGAGTTGCCTCGCAGCGTCTTCAGTTGGGGCCTCCGCAATCACGCGCACAATCGGCTCCGTGCCCGACGGGCGCAGGTGCACCCAGCGATCGGGCCAGTCGAGGCGCAGTCCATCCTGTGTATCCGCCACCGCAGCGGGGAAGCGTTCGCGCAGCGCGGCGTACACGGTCGTGAGGGGTGCGTCGGGACGATCGAGCTTGTCCTTCACAATGACGTAGCGCGGATGCTCCGTCACAAAATCGGAGACACGCTTTCCGGTCGTCGCGAGCAGATGCAACACGAGCGCAACAGCCACCGGCGCATCACGACCCAGATGCAGCTCCGGAAGAATCACACCGCCGTTGCCCTCACCGCCGATGGTGGCACCTGCCGCCCGCATCGCCAGCGCCACATGCACTTCACCAACCGGCGCGAACGCGAATGTCGCGCCACCATCATGCGCGGCGTCCTGCACCACTTTGCTCGTACTGAGATTTGTCACCACACTACCCGGACGCGCGGGCAGCACCGCGCGCACCGCCATCGCCAGCGTGTAGTCCTCGCCGATGGCGCGACCCGTTTCATCAACGAGCGCCAGTCGGTCAACATCGGGATCGGTCGCCAAGCCAACCGCCGCGCCACTCTCGCGGACCAGTGCGCGCAGCGCACCAAGATGCTCAGCGACCGGCTCGGGCGGACGAGGAAAGCGACCATCCGGCGTCATGCCAATGGCGGACACCGTGCAACCGAGGGCGGCGAGCAGCTGCGGCATGATCACGCTACCGGCGCCGTGGCAACAATCGAGTGCCACGTGAAACGCCTTCGCGCGAATCGCCGCGACGTCGAGAAACGGCAGGGCCATCACTGCGTCGAGGTGACGTTGCACCGCATCTTCGTCACGAACCACGGTGCCCAGCGCGTCCCACGACGCACGTGGAATGCCGCGCTCGAGCAACGCGCGCATCGCCGCGCCTTCGTCGCTGGACAGAAACAATCCGCTTGCGCCAATAAACTTGAGCGCGTTCCACTCAACAGGATTGTGGCTGGCCGTGATCGCGAGGCCGCCGGCAGCGTGATGGTGCTCAACGGCCATCTGCACTGTTGGAGTGGGTACCATTCCGATATCAAGAACGTGGCAACCCACCGATTCCAACGCTGAGTGCACGACGCGCGTGAACATGGGGCCGCTGACACGGCTGTCACGACCGACCACGATGGGACGCCCTGGCTGCTGCTGCAACGCCCAGGCGCCAAACGCCGCCGCGTAGGTCGCCATCACTTCGGGCGTCAGTGCCTCGCCAACCCGGCCCCGAACCCCCGATACACTCACCATCAACCCATCAAACGCCATGAATCCTCTCGACGCGCACGTGCGCGGAAATACGGTAAACGATGTAACATAAACGGGTTGAGCGAGGGCAGCTGCGACGTAGCGCACTGTTGCCGGTTCG
>JBBRFQ010000304.1:0-3694 GCA_038224035.1 Gemmatimonadales bacterium | reverse complement strand
CGCGCGCGATCCATCGTACCGCGAACGACTGCACATCGTGCCGGTGGCACTCAACTACGACCGGGTGCTCGAGGACCGCACGCTGCTGCGCGAGTTGCGCGTTCGCGGAGGCACCGAGCGGGGTTCACGATTCACGCAGGCCAGCGAGGTGCTTCGCTATGCCGGCTGGAATGCGGTACGACTGCTCACGCGACGCTTCAAGCGCTACGGTCGCGCCGCGGTGATTGTTGGAGATCCCGTGCCGCTTGCTTCGTGGTTTGCCAACGAGGACGTGCGTGCCAATGGCGACTTCTTCGCGCTTTCACGAGAGCATCGACTCGGTCGCGTGCAGGAACTCTGCGACGACATGCTCACGCGCATTGGCTCGATCATTCCCGTCACGCCTGTTCCGCTCGCCTGCGCCGCGATTCAGAGCCTCGATAGTGATGTGATGACACGAGGCCAACTGGAAGCACGCATGTCGGAGATTCGCGATGTGCTCGTAGAGCTTAACGCGCGAGAGATGCGTCGCGATCGCGACATCAGTGAAACGTTCGACATCGCGTACCGCATGTTACGCATGCGACACGTGCTCGCGCGTCACGGTGACACGTACGTGGTACTCGGCCGCGGACGAGAGCTCGTGAGCTACTACGCCAACTCCATCGCACACTTGCTCGGCGAGTTTGAAGCGAGCGTGCACGCACGCGATGTGTTGCCGGTGATGGTGGCCGTTGGACCGTTCGACAACGATCCCGCGAGATGAGCCAGTAACGTCATGAGGCACCTCCTGAACATCGATTGACAAAGGTGGCCGGGGGGTACCCTTGAAGACCGCACGATCCCAATCATTATTCGGGGGTGTGACATGAGCGCAACCTTGAAACTGACTTGTACATTGCTGGGTGTAGCGGTACTCTTGTCGCCCGTAAGGCTCTCCCCTACGAGTCTGATGTCCGGTGGTCCGGTGGGAGCCCTATGCACAGGAACTCGCGAACGCCTGCATCACTGCCTCGCGCCGGAGTGAGCTTCGCGCGCATCGCATGCGCCCTGGTGTTCGTGAGTGCATGCACCGTTGACGAGTCAGCACATTCAGCAGGACCGGTGCTGAATCCAGCGATCTGGCCCTCTCGGCTCGTCGACACGGCGCGCATCGACAATGCGTTCTTGTGGTCGGGCATCACGTCCATGTTACGTGAGCCTGACGGCGAATTACTCATCGCAGATGTTGGACGAAGCGGCATTGTCCGCTTGGATCCAGACGGCGATCCGACTCCAGTGCACGGCCGTCGTGGCTTCGGCCCGGCGGAGTATCAGTCCATCAAGTGGATCGGACGGTGTGACGAATCCACCCTCGTGATCTATGATCCCGCCCGCGATCAGCTCTCGCCGCTCAGCAATGCGCTGCAGGTAGACGAGGTGTATTCTGTTCCCGCGTCGGTACGATCTCAGGATGTGGCAGGCTGCCTTCCCAATCGACGCATCATGTTTGCAGCAGAGCCCGGTCGCATTGTGGCATTTGGTGCGCAACAAGTTCCTCTGCTCGCGATCGCGTGGACACTTGGAACGGGAGCGCTCGACACGATACTGACCTACCCGGACGTGAGGTGTTCGTCAGCGAGCAGTACTCGGCGACGATCCGCCAGCCGTTCGGGCGACGCTCGCTACTGGCGGTGCAGCGCGGCGTCACGTTCGCCGTTCGCAACGACAGCGACACGATCGTGAGGGTGGACGCAGACGGCGTGGGCAGCAGCATCGCGCTGCAGTCGCTCCCGCCGTCAGGCACTCCCGACGACGAAGCGATACATCGCGCTAACGAGGACGTGATTGCCCAGTATTCAGACAGACGAGATCGGGACGCCGCTGCGAGACTGCTGTCTGAGATGCCGAAGCCGCGACGAATGCCTCGATTGTCTCAGTTTGTTTCGGATGAGAGAAACGGACTCTGGGTTGCCCTACCTTCGGGTAGTGCAACCCGAACATGGCTGCACTACGACGAGTCTGGTGCCCCGCGTTTCCGGATCGAACTGCCCCCAGAGTTCGTCTTGCTTATCGCTGGCGACGACCGGTTAGTCGGATTCACACGAACAGCATCCGGCGAAGAACGAGTGTTGTCCATCGCTGTTCTCCCACACTGAGCGCGCGACATTCGCCCAATCCGGTCTTTGCTCGCGGCTTAGCGCCGCTCAAATCCCTGTCCACCCGGTGGGCGTCGCGACGTCTCCCTTCGCAACGTATCGAGCCGCGCGCGCACCCAGGTCGCCGCCGGCGCGACGACTGTCAGGCGCTGCGCGATTGGCACCACCGTCTCATGCAGGCGTGTCCCTTCACCGCCTTGCACGTCGGTGAGTACCGTCACTACCACGAGGCTGTCGTTGCGCACGAAGTACACACCACTCAGCACGAAGCTGGCGCGCAACGAAAAACCAACCGACGTCGCACGCGGGGGTTGGTCGCCAAACGCCCGTTGCACCTGCTCCGCCGAGATAATCTCGAGACGGCTGCGCGAACTATGCAGGGCGACGGCGATACTGTCGAGCAGTACGGAACCGAGCGCGTTGAACGATGTGTCGCGTGTGCGGTTGCTGATCGGCATCATCACGAGGCGGCGTGTGCCATCAGGCGGTGGTGCCATCAGCGGTACGCTGCTCGCCATCGCACCGGAACGCGCCGCCGCGGAGCGTGCAGAATCCATGGGTGGTTGCGAAAACCCACGATCGCCCGGCGGACGAGGCGGACCAAACGTTTCCACACGGAATGTGGTCGTGCGTGCAGCACTCGTATCCGCAGTGCCGTTGCGCCGCTCGGCGGCCTGCAGCATAATCGCCTGCAGCTGCTGCTGTCGCGGGAGATTCGCCAACGCCGCTTCCATACGCGAAATGGCGCGAGCCGTGGAGTCCGCGAACACTCGACTGATGGCGGCGACCATCGAATCGATATTAATGGCGCTGCCGCCTGTCGCCGCGCCACCCGCATCGCCAAGGCGGCTTTGCATGCCGCGCGCGATGGCGAGTGACTCTGCCGCTGTGATACCGAGTGAAAGCGGAATGCCCAGCGCGGCGTCGCGCCCCACCGGCACATCGCGAAATACGACCACTGTCTCGGCCGACGCTGCTCCGCCCACGCTATCACGCACCTTCGCCGCGACGTCTCCGGCGTTTGCACCGGAACGGGTGAAGGTGAACACAACCGTTGCCGTCACGAGCACAAAAACGCCGAGCAGCACGCCACGCGTTGTGCGTGACTGCGACGCGCGCTCGATCTCTCCGCTGATGCTATTGCGCAGCAAGTCGATCTGTTCGAGCAGAATCGTCGCCGTCTGCGGTCTCCGGGCGGCGTCCTTTTCAAGGCACTGCATGATGACGTTCGACAGCGGCGGCGGAATATCCGGCTGTGTGATGTGCGGGGCCGTCGGGCGCACCGTGAGTTGCGCCGCCAGTGTGGCCTGCGGCGAGCTCCCGGAGAAGGGCGCGCTACCGGTAAGCAACTCGTAGGCGAGCAGACCAATCGCGTAGATGTCCACGCGATGATCGGCTGCCGGGTCCGCGGCCAGTTGTTCAGGTGCCATATACGCGGGCGTTCCGATGGCCATGCCACTGGTGGTGTGACCCGCGATCGGAATCGCGACGCTGAGCGCTTTCGCCACACCAAAATCGGTGACGACCGCGTGCGAACCACTCATGAGAATGTTGCCGGGCTTGATATCACGGTGCAC
>JBBRFQ010000303.1:0-3713 GCA_038224035.1 Gemmatimonadales bacterium | reverse complement strand
CCGTTCACCCTGCTGACGGGCGTTCGCGAACTTCAGGGCAACCGAGCGCTCGTCACCGACCAGATGGACCGGAGCATCGCGCTGGTCGACTTCACTGCCCGCACGCGACGTCCTGTGGGCCGGAACGGAGACGGCCCGGGCGAATACCGTTTCCCTACGGCGCCGCTCGTCGGCACGCAAGGGGCCACGTGGATCGTGGACCCGATGCTGCGACGAATTCACGTCGTCTCGGCCGATGGACGGATTGGGACGGAGGCGCTGGCCATGCCCACCGGCGGCGTTCCGAGCGGACTGGCCGCTGCGCGTGGCACGGACCGCAGCGGACGCATCTACTTCGAGGGCAACTCTTTCGATCAGGAACGTGGTGCGTTCCTCGATTCGGTCCCGATCGTTCGCTGGAATCCGGCGGACGGTCGCGCGGACGTAATTGCGCGCGTCTCGAATGGCGGACGCGTGAGAATCAACCGGCCCGATGGTGCTGCTTCGCTCGCCCGGTCCATCACGCCGTTTCCACACCTCGACGCCTGGACCGTGCTCCCCGACGGACAGGTCGCCGTCGTGCACCATGATCCATTCCGGATCGACATCGTGGATCCCGCCGGTCGTCTCAAGCGCGGCAGTGACATCGCATTCACGACGATCCCCGTGTCGGCGGGCGACCGGGCCGCGTACCGGGAGCGGATGGCGGGAGTCCGCGTCGGCGCGCTGCGAGCGGACGGTGGCACCGGTCCGCAAAGCCGAGGACCGGAGTTTCCCGACGACGCGTTTCCGAAATCGATGCCCCCATTCATCGCCGCCACAGTGCGATCCACCCCTGAAGGCGACATCTGGATTGGCCGCAGCCACGCGGCTGCCGACCGCACGTGGCGATACGATATCTTTGACGGATCGGGACGCTCACTCGGTTCGGCCACCCTGCGCGCCGGTGCGCAGGTGGTTGGGTTCGGCACCGGCACGGTATACGTGGCTCGCACCGATCCTGCGGACGACCTCGTATATCTGGAACGTCATCGACGGTGAACGACGGAGCACCCTCCGCCGCTGCGCCGGGGGGAATCATGCGTCGCATCGGAATGATGGCAGCTGTGCTCGTGCTGGTCGGTTGCACTGCGGATTCCGCAGCACCGAACGATGTCCTGCCCGACGCTGCAGACGCGCCATGGCAGACCGATCAACGCGTGTACACACTGTCGTACCAGCCCGGTTTGTTTTCAGTGACGGTTCGCGCGGAGTACACAAACAAGACGGCAACCGCAGTGTATCTGCATCGTGTGTGCGGCTACGGTAATGAACCGTCTCACTATTTACTTCGCGCAGACGATCGTGAGGCGCGCGTGTGGCTTGGTGTACAAGCCTGCATCACGGGACAGCCGCGTCCACCGATTCCGATTGGCGAGGGCGAAACGTACAGCCAGGATTTCACGCTCTACAGCACGGAATCGCCCGGTGCCAATCCGCCCATCACCATGGCCACGCGTACTGGACGCTTTCGTCTGATCTTTGAAGTGCAGTCAACAGATCGCATGGGCGGTTGGCAAGGGGTTGATCTGTTACCTGAAAGCGAGCGAGTATCGAACACGTTTGCGGTGGTGCCGGCGCAAAAGCCGTGAACGCCTGGTAGCGACACATAACAAAACGCCCCGCCGGGCGAACCAGGCGGGACGTTTGCAGCACGCGCCGACGATGTGTCGCCGCGCGCCGTGCCCTTCGTTTACCGCTTCACATTCATCAGTTCCTGCAGCATCTCGTCCGACGTCGACACCACCTTGCCGTTCGCCTGGAAGCCGCGCTGCGCCACGATCATGCTCGTGAACTCCTGCGCCAGATCCACGTTCGACATTTCAAGCGCGCCGGCGGTCATCTGCGACTGCGAGCCCTCGAGCGCAAAACCGAGCACCGCGCTGCCAGAGTTTGCCGACTCCTGATACATGTTGTCGCCCACACGCAGCAAACCGGCGGGGTTGTTGAAGTCGGCGAGCACGATCTTGCCGAGCGGCGAGGTGGTGCCGTTCGTGAAGAAGCCGGTGATGAGACCGAAGCGGTCGATCGAGAAGTTCTGCAGCGAGCCGGCAGTGAAGCCGTCCTGATCGCGCAGCACCGCGGTGGACGCGGTTGACGCGAATTGCGTGAGACCGTTCACGCCGCCGGCGAGCTTCACCTGCACCTGCACGGGATTGGCACCCGGCACGGCGAAGTCGATACCGGCGGTGATGTTCGTGGTCATGATACCGGTGGGGTCGAACGTGAACGTGCCGGTGTTGATGCCGGGGGCCGCCGCCGTCGGGCTCATGAAGTAGGAAATTTCGATCGCTGCGTCTGACGGCATGCTGGCGGTGAAGTCCACCTGCGGTGGTGGGCCGGCTGAGAACGACCAGGCCGCTGGTGTCTCGTAGGAAGCGCCGGTGGGGCTGGTCACCCGCACGTTCTCCGGCAGGATTTCGTAGCCGGCTGGCGGCGCCGAGAGCACGATCGATGACGGAGGCGACGCCGCGTCCGTCTCAAAGTTCTGGCGCGTGGCGCTGGTAGACGGATCGAGCTGCCACTGCCATTCATTGGCCGCCGTCTTCCACATCTGGATCTTCACATCGTGCTTGGTGCCCTGCGAGTCGTACACGGCGATCTGCGTTTCCGACCACGCCTTTTCATTGATGGGTAGTGCACGATCGATGGGATCGTTGAAGTTGCCCTGAAAAATCGGCGACGATGCATTGAGGTTACCCGCCAGTGTCACTTCGCTCGTGGGGCGCGCCGATACCTTCTGTCCGAACGGCAGTCGGATGTCCTGAATGCCGTCCTGCAGAATGCCGTTGTCGTACGTGCGGCCCTGCACCACGAAACCGTTCGTCGGTGAGACGAGCTGGCCGAGTGCGTCCACCTGGAAGTTGCCGGAGCGCGTGTAGAAACTCTGGTTGCCCTTGCGCACGACGAACAGCGAATCACCCTGAATGGCGATGTCGGTACCGAGACCGGTGGACTCGATGTTGCCCTGATTGAAGATCTGATCGATGGAACCGATCTGCATGCCGAGGCCAATCTGGATGGGGTTGATACCACCCTGATCGCCGGGCGGACGGCTGGCGCCCTGCAGCAACTGCGCAAAGCCTTCCTTAAACGTGACTCGGCCGGCCTTGAAGGCCACCGTGTTGACGTTGGCGATGTTGTTACCGATGACGTCCATGCGCACCTGATGGTTGCGCAGACCGGAGACACCAGCGAAAAGAGAACGCAGCATGTTGTGAAGTTCCTCGGGTGAGTGAAAACAGCGGGATCAGTTGCGCAGCTGAAGCAGCGACGAAAACGGAACGCTCAGCGAATCGCCGAGCATGAGCACAGGCTGGCCTTGTTCGTAGCGAAGGCCGGTAATGCGACCGGTGGTGAAAGTCTTGACGGGCACATCCTTGCCGGCGGCATCGGCGACGTGAAACTGGTACGTGTAGCGACCAGGTTTAAGCGGCGGATCGAAGGTGAAATCTTCAAGCCGGATAGACTGCATTCCTTCTTTGACATCCGTGATCGTGGCGGAGCCGACGACCATGCCACCCGCATCGAGAATGCTGAGGCGTCCGTTGCCCTTGAGTGCACCGGCGTCAATCGTGATCGCGCCGGAGCCGTCGCGGTCCACGAACATCTGATTGCCGTCGAGCACACCCGTACGGCCCACGGTGTTGATCGCCATCGACTGCTCGAGCAGCTTCGCCATGGCGTCGCCCTGC
>JBBRFQ010000302.1:0-3751 GCA_038224035.1 Gemmatimonadales bacterium | reverse complement strand
GTGACTATGACCGACGACGAACGCCGCGAACTCGATCGCGGGTTTTTCCTGCGTCGCTTCGAGGATGTGCTGATCCTTGAACATGGCGCGTCCCCGCGCACGGTCGAAGCCTACGGTCGTGATGTGATTCGCTGTGCGGCGTTCGCGCGGCAACACGGCGTGACCGATGCCGCCACGCTCAATCCGCGTTTGCTGCGCGAGTATGTGTACACGCTCAAGGATCTCGGACTCTCCGGCGCGACCATCCGCCGCAATGTGAGCGCGCTGCGCACCTGGTTCCGCATCCTGCTGGCCGAAGGACTGGTGCACCACGATCCCACGGAGCGGCTCGAAACGCCCGCACGCTGGCGCACGCTTCCCGAAGTGCTCACGGTCGAAGAAGTACTCCGGCTGCTCGTGGCACCGGGGCTCGACGAACCACTCGCGTTTCGTGATCGCGCCATGCTGGAGCTCGCGTACGGCGCGGGGCTGCGCGTGTCGGAGTGGATCACCCTCGCGATTCGCGACGTGCTGCTCGAAGAAAGCCTGGTGCGCGTGATGGGGAAGGGGAGCAAGGAGCGACTCGTACCGATCGGCCGGTCGGCGATCGGAGCGTTGGCCGTGTACATGCGAGAGCTTCGACCGGCGCTCGAACGAGGTGCGGGTGCCGGCGTGCTGTTCCTGAATGCGCGCGGAGATCCGCTCACACGTATGGGCGCCTGGAAAATTCTGCGCAAATACGTGGACAAGGCCGGCATCGAGCGCCATGTGTCGCCGCATACGCTGCGGCATTCGTTTGCCACGCACCTGCTGGAGGGCGGCGCCGACCTGCGCGCCGTACAGGAAATGCTCGGGCACGCCGATATCGCGACCACCCAGCTCTACACGCACATCGACCGGGAGTATCTTCGGAGTGTGCACCGTTCGTTTCATCCGAGGCCGTAACGCCCCGCGGAATCGTTCCGGCACCGACGCGCATCGCACCTTCTCGACCCGGCCATGATTCTGATCATCGACAACTATGACTCATTCACCTATAACCTCGTGCAGTATTTCGGCGAGCTGGGTGAAACGATGGATGTACGCCGCAACGACGCGCTGAGCGTCGACGACGTGGCCACGCTCGCACCCGACGCGATTGTGATTTCGCCGGGCCCGTGTACTCCGTCGGAAGCGGGCGTGTCGGTGCCGATCATCAAACGCTGGGGCGCGGAGATCCCGATCCTCGGCGTGTGCCTTGGACATCAGGCGATCGGCGAAGCGTACGGTGGCAATGTGGTGCGCGCGGGACGCGTGATGCATGGCAAGGTCTCACGCATCACGCACGACAGCACGGGCCTCTTCGACGCGCTTCCATCACCGCTTGACGTGATGCGCTACCACTCGTTGCTCGTGGAGCCGGCGTCGTTACCGGCAGCGCTCGAAGTGCTCGCTGTGGCCGAGGACGATGCCACGGAGATTCACGCGCTCAAGCATCGCACGCACCCGGTGTACGGAGTGCAGTTCCATCCGGAATCGATTCTCACACAACACGGCAAGCAGATGCTCATCAACTTCCTGGCCCTGGCGGCGGCACATCGCCAGTTGGCGTCGCGATAGCCGTGGGATCTTGCGGTGCGTGACCCTCGGGCGCCGGAATCACGAGCGAGAGCAGCACGCTGGCGAGCAATACGCCGCCCACCACACCAAGCGCGATGCCGATGGGAATCGGATAATGCTCAGAGAGAAGCATCTTGACGCCGACAAAGGCAAGCACCACGGACAAGCCATACTTGAGCAGATGGAACTTGCCGATCACGCCAGCGAGCACGAAGTACAGAGAGCGCAGGCCAAGAATCGCGAACACGTTCGAGGTGTAGACCAGAAACGGATCGCGCGTCACACCGAAGATCGCCGGAATCGAATCGAGCGCGAAGACGAGGTCGGTGGTCTCCACGAGCGCGAGCACCACGAAGAGTGGAGTCGCCATGAGACGCGGCACATCACCCGGACGCACCGACTCACGCACGAAAAAATGTTCGCCGCGATACTTGGTGGTCACAGGGAACAACCGTCGCACCAGACGAATCACCGGATTGGACTCCGGCTCGATCGCGCTGTCACCGGAGAACGCCATGCGAATACCGGTGAACACCAGAAATGCGCCGAAGATGTAGATCACCCAGTGAAAGCGCGCGAGCAGCACTGCGCCCACGGCGATCATGAAGCCGCGCATCACGAGCGCGCCCAGGATGCCCCAAAAGAGTACACGGTGCTGCAGCTCCGCCGGTACGCGGAAGAATCCGAAGATCAGGATGAAGACAAAGAGGTTGTCGACAGACAGCGCCTGTTCTACCAGATAACCGGCAAAGAACTCGAGGGCCGACTGGGAGCCCATCGTGGCCCAGATGCCAAGGCCAAAGGCTATCGCCAGCGAGACCCAGACCACACACCAGCCCAGCGCCTCGCGCATGCCAACGGCACGCGCATGCCGGTGAAAAACGCCCAGATCCAGCGCCAGCAGCGACAGCACCAACGCGTTAAACGCGACCCACCACCACGGGTTGGACATGCAGTTTCCAAGGGGAACATCGTATGCAGCGGCGGTTTGCCTTCGCTCTAGCGATGCCGTATCTTAATTGGCGTGAAACTTGCTGCAACTGCGCCGGAAACATTGCGTTCATGACCGTCCTCGCCGTGATGCCGGCGCGCTTGGGCGCCACGCGGCTTCCGCGCAAGCCACTCCGCCTGCTGGGCGGCGTTCCGCTCATCGTCCGTGTCGCACAGCGGGTCGCGGGCTTCGGGGTCGCCGACCTCTGCGTGGTGGCCACCGACAGCGAAGAAATTCTTGCCGCCTGCGCCGCCGCCGGCGTCCGAGCCGTACTCACCCGAGACGACCATCCATCCGGCACGGATCGGGTGGCCGAGGTCGCGAGCCGCCCGGAGTTCGCCCGCTATGGCGTCGTGGTAAACGTACAAGGCGATGAGCCGTTTGTGTCGCATGACGCCGTAGTCGGTGCCGCCCGGATCGTGGCCAGCGGCCGGTTTCCGCTTGGCACCGCCGCGGCGCCTGCGGACCCCTCGATTCTCGGTCGCCCGGATGTGGTGAAAGTCGTCTGCGCCGACGATGATCGAGCCCTGTACTTTTCACGGGCACCGATTCCGTTCCTGCGCGAGTCAGCAGATGCACCGGCACGGGATTCGCTCATTCGGCAGCACATCGGTGTCTACGCGTACACACGCGACGCGCTCGCAGCGTGGGTGTCGCTCGCGCCGCACCCGCTGGAGGTCATCGAGCGCCTGGAGCAGCTGCGGCCGCTGGCGCACGGCCTGGCCATGGGTGTCGCTCGCATTCAGTCGTGCGGGCCCGGCGGCATTGACACCGAAGAAGACCTGCACCGCGCCCAGGCACATTTCTCCACCGCACCACAACACTCGTTCGGCGACGAGCAGTCGCCGGCGAACTCCCCCATGTCGAGTACGCTCTGATGCCGGTCGCGAAAGCGCAACCCACGAAATACATCTTTATTACCGGCGGCGTGGTGTCGTCGCTCGGCAAGGGCATCGCGGCGGCATCGCTCGGTCGCCTGCTCGTCGAGCGCGGCTTTCGCGTCACCATGATGAAGTTTGATCCCTATCTCAATGTGGATCCGGGCACCATGTCGCCGTTCCAGCATGGCGAAGTCTTCGTCACCGACGACGGCGCCGAGACCGACATGGATCTGGGGCACTACGAGCGCTTTCTCGATCGTTCGCTCTCGCAGTCGAACAACATCACCACCGGTCGCATCTA
>JBBRFQ010000301.1:0-3768 GCA_038224035.1 Gemmatimonadales bacterium | reverse complement strand
GGCGAAGCCGGCAATTGTGCCAGCGAGCGATGCTCATGCACGGCCGGGCGCTCTAACAATCAGTTGCAGTTGACAGCGCGTTGTGGAAAGCGCGCTGCGCGCGCAATTTTATATGAGCGCTGCAACTGAACTAAGCGTTAGACAGCACACCCTCTACCTTTTCTAATCCAATGGCCATATCTCGGCTACTACGCGTAGTGTTCGCCATCGCGCTATTCAGTCACCGCGGGGCGTCGCAACAATTCATCGAGTCGCCCGAAGGGCGAGTCGAAGTGATCGGCCTGAAGCGATGGACCGCCGCGATGCTGGCGGATTCACTCGGGCTGCATGCGCCGGGCGTATCGCTGTTCCAAACGAAAGAGTGCACGAAAGCACTGACGAGTCAGCTGCATTTCAGCAGCGTGTACATCCACAAAACAATCATTGGGGGGCAGGAGAACGTGCAATCGGTCGTCATCCGGCTCGTCGAGCCGCAAGACTCTGGACGAATGGTGTGGCGCGCCGAACCACGGGATAGCGGCCGGGTGCAGATGGCCTGGCGAGATCTTGCGCTCGTGCTTGGCGATTCAGCACTGACGTATTTTCATGAAGCGGAATTGGAGCCACTGCAGCGATATGGCCAGTTTCTTCAATTCGGTGCCGATAGCGCCCTCAAGAGAATCGCCTTCACGCGATGGAATCCGACGCGAACGTTGGTCTTGTGGAAGACCTTGCAGCGACACCGCACGGGCAATGATCGTGCACTGGCCATTCGAGTGCTGCGGCAAGATGGCAACCGGCGAAATCGGATGATGGCGGCCGCCATCCTGGCCAACTTTCCGAACGAGGACGTGGCCTGGCGCGCCCTCGCCGACGCAGTGCGCGATCCATACACCGGCGTGAATCGCGCGGCGATCATGAGTCTGCAGTCCTTGGCCAATTCGTTTGCACGCCCAGTGGACTGGGCGCCGAGCGCGGCCGGCATTCGCGCGATTCTTGAAGGTACCAATATTAGCGAGTTTATAGCGTTCACCCGGGTCCTGGTGCAAACCTCCATTGCGCCCACACTTGCCCCACGGCTCTTGAAAGGGGGCGGTGAGCTCGTCGTGGCGCACGCCAACGCCATCGATCCACTCTCGCATGACATTGCGGTCGCGTTGCTCATGCGGCTGAGTGGCCGTCCGGCGAACGGCACCGATTGGCGACGATGGATCGAAAGTCTCTAACGACTCGTCGCGACGCGCCGGTGCTGTCTAACTTGGCGTTGCTCTTGACAGGGCCTTCAAGGATGGCTCCCTGTTCGCTGCGCTCACGGGTCGCATCCTATTGAAGGGCCCTGCAAGAGAACGCAATTGTTGAACTAAACCGCTGCGCGGTAGTTGTGGTTGAGGACGGTTCCCCTCCGGGCGCCGTCCTTTCTTGTATCGGCGAGTGGGCGTATCGTCGCGGGAGCAGGTCCTTCTTTCCCGCAGACGGAGGTGCAGATGCAGACGCTTACCGACCGAATGGGCGAGGATATGCGGTTGCGCGGCTTCGCGCTCAAGACGCAGCAATCGTATCGCGGCGCGGTCACGGGATTGGCCACGCATTTCGCGCGGTCACCAGACACGCTCGATACGCTCTCGGAAGACGAGTTGCGCGCCTTCTTCTTGCACTTGGTGTCCACGCGCCAGGTGTCTCGCAGCACGTTGGTCGTGTATCGCAGCGGCATTCGGTTTCTGTACGAAGTGACGCTCCAGCGGACGTGGCCCGTGTTCGACTTGCTGCGGCCCGCGAAGCGTCACACGCTGCCGAATGTCCTCGCGGTGGCGGAGGTCCGTCAGCTCTTGGCCGCTGTTCGCGATGCACAAGCGCGCATGACGCTAACCCTGATCTACTCGTGCGGCCTGCGATTGTCGGAGGGCATCTCGCTACGCACGCGCGACATCGATCGCGCCAGGATGGTCGTGCATGTGTGCGCTGGAAAGGGCGGACGTGATCGGTAGGTGCCCCTGCCGCAGCGCACGCTCGATTTGCTGAGTGGCTACTGGCGTGCAGCGCCGGCCGCACGCCGTCGCGCCGCGGCGCGCGGTGGATGGCTGTTTCCGAATCGCGACGCGACGGGGCCATTGCATCCTGCGAGTCTGCAGAAGACGTTTGCGGCGGTGGTGCGGTCGAGCGGCCTGACCAAGCACGCCTCCGAGCACACGCTCCGGCACTCGTACGCGACGCATTTGTTGGAGTGCGGCGTGCACTTGCGCACCATTCAAGAGTTGCTCGGCCATCGCAGCCCGGCGACGACGGCCGTGTACACTCACATCACGCCGACGGTGACGAGTGCCCTGCATGCCACGGTGAACTCGCTGATGGCGACGTTATAACCACGTGCGGGGGTGGGGGGCGCGCGCATGACCGTGGCGACGGTCGTGCGAACATTTGGGCCGGCGTATGCGGCGCGCTTCGGCGCCGCGATGCCCGCCGGCCACCGGCGTGCGCTCGAGGACCTCGCGGCCTGTCGCACGGCGGCGATGGGGGGACACGTCACGCAGTGCGATACGTGCGGGGTCGAGCACTTTGTGTATCACTCGTGCCGCCATCGCCAGTGTCCGACGTGTCACGGCGTCAGCACGCGGGCGTGGCTCGCCGCGCGCGAGACCGAGCTCTTGCCGGTGCCCTACTTTCACGTCGTCTTCACGCTGCCGGCGGAGCTGCGGGCGATCGTGCGCTCACACCAGCGCCTCCTGCTCGGGGCGTTGAGGCAAACGGCCGCGGCATCGCTGCAGGCGCTCTCGGCCGACGCGCACTATCTCGGCGGGACGGTCGGCATGCTCGCCGTGCTGCACACCTGGACGCGCACGCTGGAGTATCACCCGCACGTGCATTGCCTGGTGCCCGGCGGGGCCCTCGCCCCGGACGGGACGTGGCGCAGGGCGCGAGGGACCTACCTCGTCCCCGTGCGGGCGCTGTCGGTCGGCTTTCGCGCGCGCTTCCTCTTGCAGTGCAAGCGACTGCTGCCGGACATCACGATTCCCGCCGCCGTATGGAAGAAGCCATGGGTGGTCTACGCCAAGCCGACCGTGCAGGGCGCCGACACCGTGCTGCGGTATCTCGCGCGCGATGTCCATCGCGCGGCGATCACGGATGCGCGCATCGTCCGCGTCGACGCCACGACGGTCACCTTCCGATATCGGGATGCGACGGCGTGCGGTTGGCGCACCATGACGCTGTCCGGCGACGAGTTTCTGCGTCGCTTTCTGCAGCACGTGTTGCCCCGCGGCTTTCACAAAGTGCGCTACTATGGGTTCTGGCGGCCAAACGCGGCCGCGACGCGCGCCGAGTTGCAGCACCGACTCGCGCCCGCGTCGATCCCCGCGCGTCGCGCCGACGGCCACGAGTCCCCGCCGGCATCGCTCGCCTGCGCGCCGACGTGTACGCAATGCGGGCAGGGACATCTCTACCGGACACGCCGTCTGCTCCGGGCGAGCCATGCTTTGGCACGGATGGACCCGCCATGACGGACCACCCGCACGCCCGATCCACCGCGTTCACCAGCGCACCGGTTCGCCCGGTGCGCCGCCGCGCCGTGTCCGCTCCGGCCAGCACACGCGCCGCACGCACCGGCGTGCAGCCGACGGCGCGCTCGTCATGCGCCCGCGTGCGCCTCTCCACGCGTCCGACGCGATCGTCACCCACGATCCGCATGCTGGCGGCAGGCTCGCACGCACCGCAAACTCCATAGTGGGCCTTCCGCGGTTCAGTTCAACGGAGGTTTGGCGTCGGCTACGCGACGCAAAACCTCTATTTTGTTAG
>JBBRFQ010000300.1:0-3780 GCA_038224035.1 Gemmatimonadales bacterium | reverse complement strand
GTTGCATCCGACGGCTGCGTGACCACACGCGGCGCTCCACCTCCGCGTGCGTCGCGGACCACCAACGCCGACGAGCCCCCGCCGTCGAGATTCAGCGCCTCCCGCGCGCCGAGCGCCCTCATCAGGTCAGCCGTCTGCTGCAGCGTCATGCCGGCACTGATTCCCGGCCGTCGACCATCGATCACCACGAGCAACACCCGACGCCCCTCGGCGCTGATGCCCACCACCGTGCGTGGATTGGGACCACTGAAACTGGCCGCGCCCGATTGTGCGGCACCGGCCGGGATCGCGCTGTCCCGCACGAGCACAGGAAAGCCGCCCACGGCCTCCATCGGGTGCATCGGCTCGAGCGACCAGCGAAGCCGGACCGAATCGCCGGCCGACAGCACCCACGGCGCTCCATCGACTGCGCGGCCGCGCACGAGCAGCACGTTCTCACCGGTTGGAAGCTCGGCGCCGACCCGACGCACCACGTAACGATCACCGGCGAGCGGCGACAGCAACCAGCCCTGCCCCAGCACCGCCGTATCGATCGGCGCACCCCATCGAGCGTCCACGACATTCACCGCCCCCGCCTGAGGACGATTCCACGACGATACGCCAAAGGCGCCATCTTTATTGTTGAGCTCGCCGCGCACCAGAAGCAGGCCAATGAACGGACGACCGGCGCTGTCGATCCCAAAAACGGGACGCGAGCCGGGCCCGGTCATTACTCGCCCTCGCTCGACATGGGCGCCGGTGGGTACGCCGGCCGGCGCAAAGGAGAAAAAGTCAGCGTTAACCGCCGCGATCGCCGAATCGGCCGGCGCGAGTCCGGCGAGCAGTGCACTGGTCGTCTGGCGCCCGACGCCCGTCGCGCCTCCCTTCACACTGCGCAACGCGACACAGCCCGCAAGATCGAGCTCGAGCACGGCGGCGGTCCACGGTACGATCCGATTTACAAGCTGGTGCAGACGAACCGACGGCGAGAGCATCTCCGTGTGGATGCTGTCCGCCACCGTTGGGTCGAGCCGCCACGCCCAGGACGGCGGGACGGCGAACTCCGGGCGCGGCGCACGCGCGCTGGTCGTCGCACAGGCGGCGATCGAGCACACGACGATCGCAACACCCCCGGCGCGTGCTGCGCGCGCGAGAGCCGAGGCCGCACAAGCGCCGATCGATCCAACGTGGAGTTTCCCGCACAAGCGTCTCACAGCGCGCACCCCAAGGTCCGAAAATGGCGAGCCGACAATCGATGACTCCTGTATGATGCAGCATGCCACTCGACGCCGCCCAATGTTATCAGGCGCTCACCGCCCGTGACGCGCGATTCGACGGGGCCTTTTTTGTCGGTGTCACGTCGACCGGCATCTACTGCCGCCCCGTGTGTCCCGCGCGCACACCGCGCGCTGACCGCTGCCGATTCTTCGCCAGCGCCGCCGCGGCCGAACGGCGCGACTTTCGCCCCTGCCTTCGCTGTCGTCCGGAACTCGCGCCACATCCGGCCTCAGCCGCAGTGCCCGACAACATCGCGCCCGTCGACGTCGTCACTGTGCGAGCGCGCATCGCCGGTGCGCGCATCGCCAGCGGCGCACTGGACGGGCGCGCCCTCGACGAACTCGCCACGGAGCTCGGCGTCACCGCGCGACACCTGCGAAGAATTGTTGAACGCGAGCTCGGTGCATCACCCATCGCGTTGGCGCAGACACGACGGCTGCTCACCGCGAAACAGTTGCTCACCGACACCGCGCTGCCGATGACGCAGGTCGCGCTCGCCAGCGGGTTTCAGAGCGTGCGACGCTTCAACGCACTCTTTCGCGCGCGCTATCGTCTGGCGCCCGGAGCGCTGCGTCGTTCGGCCGCGCAGCGCAGCCGTGCGTCGGAATCGCCCGCAGATCGCATTACGCTCTCGCTGGGCGTGCGACCGCCGTTCGATTGGCTCTCGCTGTGCGAGTTTTTTCGCACACACGCGATGCCCGGTGTGGAAGCGGTGCGGTCCGGTACAACTCCGGAGTATTGGCGCACGGTACACCTCGACGGTCACAACGGCGTACTCGGCATTCGCGCCGAACCCGGTGCCACAACGGTGCAGGTCGAGCTGTCGGCATCATTACTTCCGGTACTGGTGCCGCTGCTGGCGCGCGTTCGGCATCTGCTCGATCTGGATGCAACGCCGAGTATCATCGCGTCGCAGTTGCGCGAGGATGTGATGTTGCGGACATCGGTTGATGCCAAGCCCGGCCTGCGAGTGCCGGGCAGCCTCGATGCGTTCGAGTTGGCCGTACGAGCCGTGCTCGGGCAACAGGTCAGCGTGCGCGGTGCGACAACACTGGCCGGTCGCCTCGTGGCAGCGATTGCGGAACCATTGCCGGCGAATGGCGAGATCACTACTGCAGCACCGTTGTCACTGTCTCATCGTCCACTGACGGCCGAACGGTTGGCCGATGCATCGCTCGATTCCGTGGCGGCCGTCGGCATGCCGCGCACGCGCGCCGCGTGCTTGATCAACCTGGCTCGTGTCGTAGCTCAGGGAGAACTCCCCCTGCTGAGTGGCGCACTGAGCGGTCCCCCGAGTGCGCGCGCGTTCGAAGCACATTTCACGGCGCTGCCTGGAATCGGACGCTGGACGTCGCAGTATGTATCGATGCGGGCGTTGCGCTCGCCCGATGCATTCCCTGACGGAGACCTGGCGCTGTGCAAAGCCGCTGGCGGGGTGACGCCGGCGCAGCTGCGACGCTTGGCGGAACAATGGCGTCCGTGGCGTGCGTATGCGGCCATGCATTTATGGGCGAGCCTTTCGTGAACGTTACCATGAACAACGCAACCCTCGTGATGATGCACACCTATTCGCTGGTCCCGAGTCCCGTCGGCGAACTGCTGATCGCGGCCACGGATGATGGCGTCACACATCTGTTGTTTGAACGTGCCTCAGGCGGACACGACATTGACGGCGGCTGGCGTGCCGACGATGCCACACGAAGTCCCGCCTCCGCGTGGATAACGAGTGTCCGTTCGCAGCTGACCGATTACTTCGGCGGCGCGCGGCGCACGTTTGATGTTCCGCTGGCCGCGTCCGGCACCGCATTTCAACGCGCCGTCTGGTCGACGCTTCGCGACATCGACTACGGCACCACGATCAGTTACGGAGAACTCGCACGGCGCATTGCGAATCCACGTGCCGTGCGTGCGGTCGGGCTGGCGAACGGTCGCAATCCCATCAGCATCCTCGTGCCGTGCCATCGCGTAATCGGCGCGAACGGTACGCTCACCGGATACGGCGGTGGTCTCGATCGCAAGCGCTGGCTGCTCTCACACGAACGCGCGCGCTGAGCGCGACTGCGGTTCAGCGGGGCGCGACACCCGCGCGTAACGCTGCAGAGTCTCGGCGGCGCGGAGGTCGTTTCGGAGTCGCGCCGCTGGCGATAGCTTCTACCAGCCGTACTGACCCCCCTCCGCCCCACCTCCATGCGACGTTCCCTGAGTATCTCCTCGCTCGGCGCTGCTCTCGCGCTGGCCTGCTCCGCGCTGCCCGCGCTCGCGCAGTCCGTTGACTCCGCCACGATGGCCGGCATGCGCTGGCGCAACGTCGGTCCCGCCAACTTCATGGGCCGACTCTCCGACGTGGTCGGCATTCCAAGCCCGTCCAAGACCGTCTTCATCGCCGCCGCCGCCGGCGGCATCTGGAAGAGCCAGAACAATGGCATGACGTGGCGCCCCACGTTTGACGATAAGAACGTGATCTCGATGGGCATGCTGGCGATCGCCCCGTCGGACACGCAGCAGGTATGGGCCGGCACCGGC
>JBBRFQ010000299.1:0-3801 GCA_038224035.1 Gemmatimonadales bacterium | reverse complement strand
GCGGCAACCGCGGTTCGCTGTCCGCGCCGGCCAGCAGTCCGATCTGGACGTGTCGTCCGTTCTTGCGGAGTGAGAGCAATGCGCTGCGCGCCGTAGCGGCTGAGCCGAGCGCATCGTACGCGCTGTCTGCGCCGCCGTTGGTGTGCTCGCGAATAACAGCTGCGACATCGGCATGTTCGTGTGCATTCAGCGTGAGTTCGGCACCGGCAGCGCGCGCCAGTGTGAGCGCCTCATCAGACACGTCGACGGCGATCGGACGCGCGCCGAGCGCACGCGCGATCATAATTGCCGAGAGCCCGACACCGCCGCAGCCAAACACCGCGACCCATTCAGCAGCGCGAACGCGTCCCTGATCCACCACGGCGCGAAACGAGGTCGCAAAGCGACATCCCAGTCCGGCCGCGGCATCGAACGGCATCTCATCCGGGAGCGCGACGAGGTTCACATCGGCGTGATGAATCGCGACGTACTCGGCGTACGAGCCCCAGTGTGTAAAGCCGGGCTGTGTCTGCGCGTCGCACACCTGTCCGTCACCGCGCGCGCAGGGTACACACGTACCGCACGCGCACACGAAGGGCACGGTGATCCGATCGCCAAGCTGCCACGCGGTCACGTCACGTCCAACGGCTGCTATCACGCCGGCCAGTTCGTGCCCGGGCACATGCGGAAAGCGCTGAATGTCTGCATCGTGACCCTGCCAGCCGTGCCAATCGCTGCGGCACAGTCCCGTGGCGTGGACGCGAATCACGGCGCCGTGTGGAGACGGCGTCGGGTCCGGCAGGGTCTCGCAGCGAAGCGGACCGCCGAAGGAGTCGAAGAGCACAGCGCGCATGCGCTATCTTATCACACGTGCGATGTGTTGCATACCGGCTCCTGTCCACACGCTCCGAGGCAGTGCATGACGACGCCCCTGGATGACTTGCTCACGCTGCTCGACCTTGAACCGCTGGAGGTCAATATTTATCGCGGTCTCAATCGTGATATCGGGTCCACGCGCGTGTTTGGCGGCCAGGTGTTTGCCCAGGCGCTGGTCGCGGCGCGCCGCACGGTCGACGAAGCGCGCGAGGCGCATTCCGTGCACGGTTACTTCATTCTGCCGGGAGATCTGAACGCGCCGATCGTGTACTTCGTGGACCGGCTGCGTGATGGATCGAGCTTCGCCACGCGCCGGGTGACGGCCATTCAGCACGGCCAGGCGATTTTCAATCTGTCGGCGTCATTCCATCGCCAGGAAGATGGACTGGAGCATCAACCCACCATGCCCGACGTGCCGCCCCCTGAAGATCTGCCGAGTGAACTCATGCTCATTCGTGAGATGGCCGATCGCATTCCGGAGAGCTATCGCGCCATTTGGACACAGGATCGCCCGATTGATTTCCGGCCGGTGGCGCCCGTGGATCCGTTTCGCGCCGCTGCGCGTGCACCCGAACGGCAGATGTGGCTACGCGCGATCGGCCGCATGCCCGATGAACCGTTGTTGCACCAGGCCGTGCTCGCGTATGCATCAGACTACAGTTTGCTCACGACGGCGCTGCTCCCGCACGGTGTGTCGTATCGCCAACCGGGGCTGCAGCTGGCGTCACTCGATCACTCGTTGTGGTTGCATCGCCCGTTCCGGGCTGACGAATGGATGTTGTACACGATGGACAGTCCGATTGCGCATGGTGCACGAGGGTTCTCGCGCGGCGCGATCTATTCGCAAACCGGCGATCTGATCGCTTCGGTGGCACAGGAAGGCCTCGTACGCTTGCGTCCGGTGTCTGACGCGGCACGGTGATGCAGCGCCTCGTACTCGCGGGACTCGGCCACGCGCATCTGTTTGTGCTTGAAGCCATCGCGACGGGCAAGTTTCCGCGCTGCGAGGTGATCGTGTGCACCGCGGAATCAATGCATGTGTATTCGGGGATGGTGCCGGGCTGGTTGGGTGGACTCTATGCACTGCCGGATCTCACCGTGAATGTTGCGGCGTTGTGCGCGCGTGCCGGTGCGACGCTGTTGCCGCAGCATGTGACGGCACTCGATGCCCCGGGGCGCACCCTGACGCTCGATGACGGTACGGTCGTGCCGTTCGATGTGTGTTCGCTTGCCGTTGGCTCGCTGCCGGCGGGGATGCACATCGCGGGCGCCCGGGAGCACGCCGTGCCGCTCAAGCCGTTGCAACATGTTGAGCGCATCATGGCGCGCCTCGATGCTCTCGCGGTGAACGGTCGCGGCCACGTGACCGTTGTTGGCGGGGGACTCGCCGGCGCGGAGATGGCGCTGGCGTCGCGGGCGCGACTTGCGAGCGTTGCTGGAGGTGATCGCGTGACCGTGCGCATTGTAACGCGCGATGCGACACTGTTTTCGGAACGCGGCGAACGGCTCGCGAACACGCTGATGCGTGCCTGTGCGAATGCATCGATTGCCGTGCAGCTCAACGCCGAGGTTGAGAGCGTGTCGGCGACGGCGGTGACGCTACACGACGGACGCACGCGGCCAAGCGATCTCACCATCTGGGCCACCGGACCGGCAGCGCCTCCGTGGCTGGCGAGGAGTGGCGTGCCGGTGGACGAGCGCGGCTTCCTGCTTGTTGATGACTACCTGCGTGTGGCGTCCATGCCGCATGTCTTTGCGGCCGGCGATTGCGCGACGCTGACCAGCGCACGCGCCACGCCGAAAGCCGGTGTGTACGCGGTGCGCATGGGGCCGCATCTCGCGACCGTGCTTGGTGACGCGATCAGCGGACGCACGCCGTCCGTGACGTTTCAACCGCAGTCCCGCTGGCTCGCCCTCGTGAATACAGCGGACGGCCGCGCCATCGCGAGTTGGGGTAACCTGTCAGCGCACGGTGCCTGGGCGATGTGGCTGAAAGATCGCATCGACCGGGCGTTCATCTCACGATTTGCGAGCTGAACCCGCGCCTCGCGCGACGGATACAATGACGCCCAGCGGTACGGGTACCGCGACGGCGACCGCTACTCGTCCCGTTCAGGCCGACCTGACGCCGGCTTGCGCTCATCGTCGCCGCGACGTCGGGTTGCGACAAAGATTGCGCCGTTCGGGGCACGGATGCCGTAGTGGACCTGCGACTGGATGGCCGACTGAAAGGCGATGAAGTGTACATCTTCCGGGGCAATGAACGCATTCGGCCCGAGCACTTGCCCATCTACGACAATGGTGAGGCAGCGATTGCTCCGGGAACTGGTAAAGCACTCGCCATCGCTGCGCGGCAGACGCACGCCGCCGATGGGATTGCGGCGAATCAGGTCCGAGAACTGCACCACGTTTGACCGATCTGCGGCGATTCGATACGGCTCGATGATGCGCCAGCCGTACTGACGTGCTTCGGCCAGCTGCACCGTATTGAAGTTTGGCTTGAGGATGGTGGCAACCACGCTCACCGTGGCCAGCGTGACGCCGCTGACCGGGGCGAGCAGCTCCACGCTCAGTGTGTCGGCATCAACCGGGACATCGAACAGCCCGGAGCGCGTGGGCTGGACACCGATCTTGCGCACCACAAAGCGAAGCTTTGGCACGCGATTGGCTTCGAGCCTGAAGGCGCCGTCATCGCCCGAGCGCGCTTCGGCGACGATGGCGTTGGCGGAATCGAGGACCGAGATCGTGGCTCCCACTATGGCCGATCCCGTCGCGGAATCCTTGACGCTGCCAAGAATCACCTGTGCGTGCAGCGACGCAGAGAGCATCGGGAGTATGACGAGCGATGTTGCGAGGGCGACAGCGCTTCTGAGTGATCCTGGTGCAGCCATGGTGCGATCCTCCGCACATCACGTTGTGGCCGCGCAACGCGTGTCGCGCGGGGTC
>JBBRFQ010000298.1:0-3854 GCA_038224035.1 Gemmatimonadales bacterium | reverse complement strand
CGCTCGAACGGCGTCGTGCCATTCGCGACGGTGAAGCGAACAGCGCCTTAGCGGTTGGCCGCGAGTAGGCGGACGGATGGCAGTGAGGCGAATTCGCGATCGAATGTGAGCGACTCGAGATCCTCGCGAGCATAGTCGGCGCAGATCAGGCGGTCGATCAATCCCGGTTTACTCGTAGCCTTCATTTCGTTTAGAACGCGCCGAGCGTTTCCGGAACCCTGAATGCGAGCGTCGTTGAGCAGTGCCAGCAGCGCGCTCACGGCTTTGGCGTGGGGAACGGCGTAGTGATGCCGCAGGGCAAAGTACGCTTCGCTCACCACCAAGTCTGACACAACGACTGCTGAGGCTGCCGTGAGAATGAACTGCTGCGCAGCTTCCGTCTGATGCTGCGGCAGTCCGGTGAGCAGGCGTAGCACGATGGACGTATCGAGCCCCACGCTCACCGTTTGCCTCCACGCGCTCTCGCCGTCGCGATGCTTCTTCGCACGGCGGGCATCGAGTGATCGTCCACCTTGACGGCAAATCCGGCGAGCGAGCCGATCCACGCGGGGTTCCACGGCGTGTCGGGCGTGCCGAGGGCGGCGCCTTTTGCACCCGTCATGTCCGGGGTATCGAGCACGTACTGCACGCCCTCCGCGACGAGTTCGCGCACAGTGCGTCCGCGGCGCGCAGCCTCAATCTTGAGACGGCGATAGAGCGTGTCATCAAAGTCGATCGTCGCTTTCATGCTAACAATATACCCATAAAGCTTGATTGCTGCCGAGCGTGCACCGCATCAGCGCCGCGACACCAGCGCCGCCAGCTGGTCGGTGCAGATTCCCCACCCGACGTGAAAGCCCATCGCTTCGTGCGCTTCGCGGTCGGCGAGGTTCCAATGCCGTACGCGTGCGGTGTAGCGGGTCTTGCCGGCTTCATCGTCGAACGTGAGCTCAAGCGTCATGAACGGCTTCTCGGAGGGTTCCCAGGCTTCGACGAACGCGTCGGTGGAAACCAACCGTTGATTCTCCACCACTTCGAGGTATACGCCGCGGTTGGGAAACTCCTCGCCGTCGGGGCTGCGCATGACGACGAGGCTCGAGCCACCGGGACGCACGTCGAGTTCGGCACGTGCGGTGGTCCAGGGGTGCGGGGCGAACCACTGTACGAGTTGCGCGGGATCGGTCCAGGCGCGGTAGACGTCGGCGCGGGGCGCATCGATGAGGCGCGTGAGCAGGAGTTCGCGGCCCATGGCGGAGGTGTGGTTTGCGCTGGTGGACATGGGGGATGACTGTCGGAGGTAGAGGAGGAAGTTTGGGTGAACGGTTGACTGTTTACAGTTGACGGTCAAGATACGGGACCATTACAACCGGGCGAATCGTGCCGTGGGGATCGCGCCTTCGGTGAACGGTGAGGGTGAACGGTTGACGGTGAACGGTTGACACATTGTGTGGTTGGGGGCGTACGGGGTGCGCTCGAGTGAGACGTTGGCCAGCGTACACTGAAGGAGGTAGATGATGGGTCGAGTGAGATTATGCGCTGTCGGATGCGCGGTGGCGTTGTGGGGGAGGCCGCTGGGGGCTCAGGCACTGCCGACTGCGCCGGCCGACAGTGTGGCGGTGGTGCAGGCGCTTGAGGCGATGCTGAGTGCGCTGCGGAACAAGAACGCCGAGGGCATGCGCGCCACGTTCCATGAAAGTGCGCGGCTGACGTTGCTGCGTCCGGCGCAGGGCGGCGGCACGCGGGTTGTGGCGATGACGGCGGAGCAGTTCATCACTTCCGCAACGAATCCGAATGGTCCGGCCGTTGACGAACCGATTCGTAACGTGCGCGTGCAGGTTGATGGCCCGCTCGCTACGGCGTGGGCCGAGTATCAGGTGCGGGTTGACGGCAAGGTGAGTCACTGCGGACACGACGCATTTCACCTGGTGAAGGTGGAGTCGGCGTGGAAGATCCTCAACCTGTCGGACACATTCCGTCAGCAGGGGTGCGGAGAGCCGTGGAAGTGATTCGGGCGCGCACCGTGGGCCACAGGCGCGGCCGCGCTGTCATCGCTGGCCGTGCCGGCGCCCTCGTGCCGCCGCTCGTACTGAGCGACGACACGCACCCGCTCAGCCGTGCAGCTTGCTTTCAAGGGTGATCGGGACGGCCGAGAGCGCCTTGGAAATCGGGCAGCCTACCTTGGCGTTGTTGGCGAGTTCGTTGAACTTTTCTTCACTGATACCGGGTACTTTGGCGTCGAGCTGGAGCACAATGCCCGTCATCGACCAGTCTACGCCCTGCTGCTCCATCGTGATCACCGAGCTCACGGCGAGTTCGTCCGGCGGGAAGCCGGCTCCGGTGAGCTGAAACGACAACGCCATGGCGAAGCAGCCGGCGTGTGCGGCTGCGACGAGCTCTTCGGGATTGGTACCGGCGCGTCCGTCTTCACTCTGGAAGCGCATCTTCGTGGAGTACGGTTGCGCATTCAGCGCACCGCTCGGCGTGGTGAGGTTTCCCGAGCCTTCGAGACCGGTTCCGTTCCAGACTGCTTTGGCACTACGACGCATGTATTGCTCCGTGGTTGAGTTCGCGGTGAGTTCGCGTTGAGTTCGCGGTGAGTTCGCGGTGATTTCGCATCGTGAATGCGACGACATCGCGGGCGATGTAGCACCTGTCAGGAGATTAAGCCGCGGCACGCGCAAATGGTGCGCGTCTCGCACGATTATGGCGGGTCGTTCCGAAATGTGGCAATGATCACCAGCGCCGCAATCTGATTCTGCGCCGGCGTGAAGCGGGCGATCGTGAACTCCGTGCGTTTGTCGATCCATCGCCACGACTCGCGAATGCCTTCGGGCACGGGAGCGGTTGAATAGTCGGTTTCACGTCCGAAGTCCGAGAACTGGTCCTTCATCATCTGGTCAATGTTGCGCTTCTCGTTGAAGAGAAACACGATGCGCTGTACGACGTTGGCGGAGTCGCGCACGACCAACAGCCCGTCAGCGCCCTCGAAGAGTGGCGTGGGAATGCGCACCAGCGAATCAGTCGCGACCGTGGCGTAGTTGGCGAATCGGCCGATGGGGCGCCCGAGCCAGATGGTGTCGTTGTCGGCCAGCGCGTAGCGCAGCAGCGCGGGTTTGGCGGGCGCGGGTGTGGTTTGCGCGGCAACGGGTGGCACGTGCACGCACGCGACGACGGTCAGCACGACAGAGGCGAGTCGTGATGCGCGGGAGATCAAGAGACGGGTTACGTGAAGACAGCGCATGATCACGGAATTGTAAACCCGACTGGTCCGGACAGGAGAGGGGGGCGGTTGGAGCCCGCACCGCCCCGAGCCCGCGCGGACCGGCGCCCGTCTCGGCCGGCGCTCCTGCTCATCCGGCTTTCGCGAACTGCCGTTGCAGGAGTGCGTACGACAGCAGCGCGGGAATCACGGCCAGCAGCCCAAGCGCCAGGGTTGACTGCGGAAACGTCGGATAAAGACGCAGCAGCAACGCGTCGAGCGCTTCGCTGAGGATCGGGGTGCCCCACCGGATCTCTGAGAACAGGTGGAACCAAGTTGGTGAACCAGCTATCAGGCCCCCCGCAACAAAAAGGCTGAGGTACAAGGGGCGCGACCCCTGAGCTCGTTGTGACTGCATAAGTTGGAAGGCCCACAGCGTGCTGATTACCAGCATCAAACACAGTCCGATTCGCACAATCCTGACCGGCAGCGTCTGCAGGATCGGCAGCGGTCTCGCCTTGCGGTCGAGGGATTCGTACTCCGCGAGCGAAAGCCCCTGACCGTAGACCGCCAGGGACGCGCGTTTGAACTGCCACTCCAGGAAGGCCGCACTGCTGGTGGTGTCGACGCTGTACAGATTGTGCAGTGTAACGCCCAACACGCGTATAGTGTCTGC
>JBBRFQ010000297.1:0-3855 GCA_038224035.1 Gemmatimonadales bacterium | reverse complement strand
TACCAGTATCACGGTCGAGTGAAGGCCGTGGCCGATGGCGCCCGCGAGGGCGGCCTGGAGTTCTGATATGGCTGAACAGACGAATTCGGGCGGCGGGGCCCCAACGAGCGGTCCCGGACGCAGTGCACGTAGCGGTGGTGGTCCCAGCGGCCCCGGCGGCCGTGGCCGTGGTGGCCCCGGTGGTGGTCGTGGCGGCCCCGGTGGCGGTCGTGGCGGCCCAGGCGGCGGTCGTGGACCGGGTGGACCGGGCGGCCCTGGTGGCCGTGGACCGGGCGGCCCTGGTGGCGGCCCCGGTGGACGTGGTGGCGAAGGCGGTCGTGGCGGCCCCGGTGGCGGTCGTGACTCGCGTGGCGGCCCCGGCGGCGCCGATCGCAATGAGGGCAGCGATCTCGTAGAAAACGTGATCGCGATCAATCGCGTCGCGAAAGTCGTGAAGGGTGGTCGTCGCTTCAGCTTCAATGCGCTCGTCGCCGTGGGCGATGGGCAGGGCAAAGTCGGCTACGCCACGGGTAAGGCGAACGAGGTGTCTGAAGCGGTCCGCAAGGCCGTCGAAGGCGCGCGCAAGAGCATGGTCAGCATCCCGCTCACGGGCTCCACGATTCCTCACGAAATCGTCGGCAAACACGGCGCCGGCAAGGTGTTGCTCAAGCCGGCCGCGCCGGGTGCGGGTGTGATCGCGGGTGGCGCAGTGCGTGCGGTGATGGAGTGCGTGGGCATCCACGACATTCTCACCAAGAGCCTCGGCTCCACGAATCCGCACAACATGGTCCGTGCGGCCATGGACGGTCTGCAGCACCTGATTACTGTTGATCAGGCGGCTAAAGAACGCGGAATCGATGTGGGTCAGATCGGGTACCGCTCACGGGCCAAGTTGCGCTCGAGTGAGACGCGTACCCCCGGTGCAGCGGCTGTTGTCGCGGCGGAGGCATAATGCCAAGAACATTCGTTTGGCACGCGTCCAAGGGTCCGAAGCATACGCCCAAGCTTGAGGCGCCTACTGGTGGTCAGGTTATGATCAAGCAGGTGCGCAGTGGTATCGGGCATTCGTGGCGCATGAATCTCACGCTCAAGGCGCTCGGACTCAAGCACCATCAACACAGCGTTGTGCAGACGGATACTCCGTCGTTGCGCGGCCAGATCAAGCATGTGCGGCACCTGGTTCAGGTGACGCCGGTTCAGGAGTAAACGTGGCTACCAAGACCAAGGGCGCGGCCAAGTCCAGCGCCACTGACAAGATCGGATTGCACAACCTCGCGCCGGCGCCCGGTTCACACCGCGCGCGCCGTCGTGTGGGTCGCGGTCCTGGCTCGGGACTCGGCAAGACGTCCGGCAAGGGTCACAAGGGTGCCAAGGCGCGTTCCGGCCACGGCGGTCCTGGTGGTGGCAAGCCGCACTTCGAAGGTGGCCAGATGCCGCTCACGCGTCGCATCCCGAAGCGTGGTTTCACCAATCCGTTCCGTGAAGAAGCACAGATCGTTCGCCTCGACGCCGTCATGGCGCTGCAGAGCGACGAGGTCACGACCGAGATCCTGTTGGCCGCCGGTTTGATCAAGGCGGGCAAGGGACCGGCCAAGCTGCTTGCCAATGGCGAGCTCACCAAGGCGATCACGGTGCGTGGCGTAAAAGCCAGCGCGTCGGCGATTGCCAAGATCGAGGCGGCCGGCGGCCGCGTCGAGGGCTGACGGAGACCACCCAGTGGCGCAACCGAATGCGGCGGCTCAGGCCGTTGCGAATATCTACAAAACGCCGGAACTGTGGCAGAAGATCCTCTTCACGCTGCTGTGCCTGGTGATCTATCGAACGGGCGCGCATGTCACGGCGCCCGGGATCGATGTCACGGCCATGATGGACTTCTTCGCGGCCCAGGGCAGCGGAGGCGGTCTGCTCGGGCTGTACAATCTGTTCGTCGGCGGATCGCTCGAGCGCGCCACCGTGCTGTCGCTCGGCATCATGCCGTACATCTCCGCGAGCATCTTCATGCAGATCGCGGGCGCTGTCGTGCCCACGATCGACAAGATGAACAAGGATGAAGAAGGGCGGAAAAAGGTCACGCAGTGGACGCGCTACCTCACGGTGGTGTTGGCGTTGGTGCAGGCGTATGGCTTTGCCTTGTTCGTCGCCGGTTTGCCCAATGCCGTTTCGCGTCCCGGTGCGTGGTTCACGATTCAGATGATGCTCTTCCTTACCACGGGCGCGCTGTTCGTGATGTGGCTGGGTGAGCAGATCACGGAGCGCGGCATCGGCAACGGTGCGTCGCTGTTGATCTTCTTCTCCATCGTGCAGGGTTTCTGGCCCGCGATTTTCAACACGTTCAGCCTGTTCGCCACCGGTGCACTGCCAATCTTCACGCTGCTGCTGCTTGGCGTCATGATGATTGCGATTGTGGCCGCGGTTGTTGCCGTCACTGTGGCTGCCCGACGGATTGTGATTCAGATACCGCAGCGCACCATGGGACGCGGTCGCATGCGCGAAGCGAGTCGCAATTTCATTCCGCTGCGCATCACCACGGCTGGCGTCATGCCGATCATCTTTGCGCAGTCGGTGATCATCGTGCCGGGTGCGATCGGACAGTTCAGCGGCAACCCGCGTTTGCAGGAAATCGCGGAAATGTTCAACCCGCTCGGCCCCAACCCGTGGCTGTACTTCGTGGTGTCGGCTGTGCTGATCATGCTGTTCACGTTTTTCTACACGTCCATCATCTTCAATCCGGTGGACATCGCCGAGAATCTGAAGAAACAGGGTGGATTTGTGCCGGGTGTGAAGCCGGGTGCGAAGACAGCGGAGTACATCGAGGGTGTGATCGAACGCATCACCATGCCTGGCGCCATTTTCCTCACGGTGATCGCCCTGCTGCCCATGGTGATTGCGCGCTTGATCAACGTGCCGTTCCTGTTCGGTGGTACGTCGCTGCTCATCGTGGTTGGTGTGGCACTCGACACCATGTCGCAAATGCAACAGCATCTGTTGCTCCGCAAATATGACGGCTTCATGAAGAAGGGCCGCGTGCGGTTCCGTGGGCGTCAAGCATCGGGGATCTGAGTGCTCATCGTTCTTCTGGGACCTCCGGGAGCTGGTAAGGGAACCCAAGGCGAGCGGCTTGCCGCTCGCCTTGGTGTTCCCAAGATCGCCACCGGGGATGTCTTGCGTGCCGCCGTTCGCGACGGTACGCCGCTTGGTCTGGCCGCGAAGGCGGCCATGGACCGTGGGGACCTCGTGCCAGATGATGTCATTCAGGGCATCATGAAAGAAGCGCTCACCGGTCCTGCTGCGGCGAGGGGCGCGATTCTCGACGGTGTGGTGCGCACGATTCCGCAGGCCGAGGGTTTGCGCGACATGCTTGCGTCGGTTGATCGCGAGCTCGATGCCGTATTGCTGTTCGATGTAGAAACTGAGGAGCTGGTGCGCCGCCTCAGCGGCCGCACAACGTGCAGTGCGTGTCAGCGTCCCTTCTTTGGTCGCCAGCCCGGCGAGCCGTGCGAATGCCCAGACGGTACCATGGGTGTGCTCGTGCGTCGTAGCGACGACGAACCAGAAGCTGTGCGCAAGCGCCTCGATGTCTTCAGCGCGCAGACGCAGCCGGTCATTGAGTGGTATCGCCGAAACGGGGCGCGGGTGATTGCGATCAACGCCGTGGGCACGCTCGACGAAGTTGAAGCTCGCGCCATTGCGGGCCTCGGTCCCGCCCGGTAACATGGCGATCGGTTCCCTGACTCAGGGACTGCAGCTCAAGTCGCCGCGGGAGATCGATACCATGGCTCGTGGCGGCGCAATTCTGGCTGCCACGCATGCGTTTCTCAAGACGCACATCAAGCCTGGCGTGAGTACGGGGGATCTCGATCGGCTCGCCGAACAGTT
>JBBRFQ010000296.1:0-3863 GCA_038224035.1 Gemmatimonadales bacterium | reverse complement strand
AAGCGCACGGTGACGCGCTCGCGAACGAAGAGTGAACCGAATCGGGCATCCGGCGCGAAACCTTCGTACTGATCGAGTATGGCGAGCAAGGTGTCGGCGCTCTCGGCGCGAAACGCCCACACCTCGCCGTGCACGCGTTCCGACGGACTGTCGGCGGCCACACACGCCGGGAACGGGCCGGTGTCGTACAACACACCGGCCACCGACGCATCACCAACGTGTGTGGCTTCGCTGGCGAGACGCTCGCCCATGAGACTGCCGGTACCACGACGGAGCGTACCATACACGAACAACAGCGTTTGTCCACTCATACGCGCAAGGCGTCAGGGAGTACCTTTGCGAACGCCTGCATCTCTTCGGGCGTCCCGATACTCACGCGCACCCAGTCGTTGTACGGTGGAAACGCGCGTCCCACCTGAAAGCCCCGGGCGGCGAGCGCCGCCTGCACCTGCGGTACGGGGCGTCCCGCGTGAAAGAAGATGAAGTTCGCATGCGACGGGACCTGTTTGCGCCCCAGCTTCGCAACTGCGGCGCGCAGAATCTCGCGCCCTTCGGCGTTCTTCGTCCGGCAAAACGTCTGCCATTCGGTATCGGCGATCGCCGCGATCGCGGCGCGTGTCGCGAGTGTGTTCGGCACGCCGGTGGTGAAGCCCTGCATGCGCGCGATGATATCGGGCCGAGCAATCGCGAACCCGATGCGACAGCCGGCCAGTCCGTGAATCTTCGAGGCCGTGCGCAGCACAATCACATTCTCTCCGCGCACCACGAGATCCGCCATGCTGCGATACGACGGGTCCGTCACATAGTCGTGATAGGCTTCGTCCACGAGCACCGGTGTCCGTTTTGCGGTACTCACCACAAAATCGCGTAGCGTCGAATCCGGCACCAGCGTGCCGGTGGGATTGTTCGGGTTGCAGACGAACACCAGGCCAACGCTGGATACGAGGCGCTGACTCATCGCCTCGAGATCATGCACATGCTCCGCATTCAGCGGCACTTTGTGCACACGCAGCCCCATGTGCTCCGCATACTGCGGCAACCCTTCAAACGTCGGATCTGCGGCCAGCACGTCGGCGCCGCGCATGCCGAACGTGAGCGCCGCCGTGCACAGCACTTCACGTGACCCCTGCGTGATCATGACACATTCTGCGGGCACGCCGGCGTGCGCGGCAAAGGCATCGCGCAGCACGCGCGGTGCCAGACTCCCGTATTTGTTGTGCTCTTCCCACGCGTCGAGCATGGCCTGCTTCGCCGTCGGCGACATCCCGTACGGGTTTTCGTTCGACTGAAGTCGCACGGGTCCGGCGGCAGCATGCGCGGCCGCGTTCGCCCGGGCGCCGCCGTCAAGCGCCCCAGTACCCACGGGTGGCAACACATGCTCGGCCGCCGGCAGAACCGTCGGTAGCAGTAGACCGGCGCCGACGCCGAGCGACGTCGTACGCAACCATTCACGGCGGGAGACGGGAGATGTCATTGTGGCGACCTCTGCCATACGGAGGGAAACGACGGGTGACACGACGCGGTCGCTCGTGCCCGACTCCAATGTGCGACCGACTACCTTTCTCACGCTACCAGCAGTTTCACTTCGAGCTCGGTTTTTGTTGGTTCGCTTTCCTTTACCTGATGCCTTCGCATGTTCCGACCGTTTTCGACCGAGTGGGCTGACGCTTTCCGCGCCGCGATCAACGCTGACACCGAATATGCGGCGATCGCCAAGAGCTGGACCTGGCCTGTGGCACTCGTCCTCGACGCAACGCCCGCGTACGGCTATTTGCAGCCGACCGCCGTGCAGCTGACCCTCGATCGTGGTACCTGCTCCTCGGCGCTCATCATGCCGCCTCACACGGTGAGCGCGACGTTCGTCCTGCGCGCTGACTACGGCACCTGGAAGGAAGTCATGTTGGAAGGGCTCGATCCGATCAGTGCGGTCACCAGCGGTCGCATCAAGTTCACCGGCCCGCTTGGTACGTTGATGATGCACGCCAAGGCCGCGAGCGCCCTGGTCAACGCGGCGCGCGTGGTTCCCACACAGTTCCCTGACGACACCGAGTGACGCCAGTGGTGGCGGCGACAGGTGACGCGCCGCCGCGGTGGCAGTTGGTCCTCGCGTTCCTCTGCATCTACATCGTATGGGGCTCCACTTATCTGGCCATGAAGTTTGCGGTGGACACCATTCCGCCCTTTCTCATGGGAGCCACCCGCTTCCTGACGGCCGGCGCCATGCTCGTCGCCTGGAGCGCCTTCCGGGGGCGTGCGCACACCACGCCGGCCGCGTGGCGGAGCGCTGCGATCGTGGGCGGACTCTTGCTGTTCTGGGGGAATGGCTCGGTCGCGTGGGCCGCCCAGCGTGTGCCCTCCGGCATGATGTCGTTGTTGGTCGCCACCGTGCCGCTGTGGATGGTGCTCATCGAGGGATCGCGTGGCCGTCGGCCAACGTTCGCACAGCTCGTGGGCGTCGCCATCGGTCTCGTGGGTGTCAGTCTGCTGGTGCTGCCAGCCGACGGTGCGTGGCGAAACGCCCCGGTTGATCCGCTCGGCGCCGCCGTGCTGACGGTCGGCTCGCTCGCCTGGACGGCGGGCTCGCTCTATTCACGATCAGCGCCACAGGCGGCCTACGCACCGATGGCCAGTGGCATGCAGATGTTGTGTGGTGGCGCGCTGCTGCTGGTACTCGGCGTGGTGTCGGGTGAGCCCGCACGCTTGTCGATGGAGGCTGTCTCGCTTCGGTCAATGCTCTCGGTTGGTTATCTGATCGTATTCGGCTCGTTGGTCGGCTTCAGCACGTATATGTGGCTGTTGCGGAAGGCCAGCCCGAGTGCGGTGGGCACATACGCCTACGTCAATCCGGCGGTAGCGGTGTTGCTCGGGGTGCTGTTCGCCGGCGAGCGGCTGCCCGCGCGGGGCGTGATGGCGATGTCCGTGATCGTGGGCGGAGTGGCGCTCGTATCGCTCGCCCCGAAACCGGGACGGGCGCGATAGCGTAGAGAGGAATGTTCGTGATCTTCAGCACACTGCCCTCAACAACGGGACGGCGATGGAAAACCACATCAGGATCGTAGCGTTAGGCAACATGGCGCTCGGCGCACTCAGTATGCTCGCCGGCGTGGTGGTCGTCCTGACAATGGGTGGCGCAGGCCTGCTCAGCGGCGACGTTGGCGGCGCAATTGCGCTCGGCTCACTCGGCCTGATCATCGGCCTGGTGGTGGGCGTACTTGGTCTGCCGCAGTTCATCGGTGGGCTCGGACTGCTGGGGCGCAAGACCTGGGCGCGCTACGTGCTGATGGTCACCTCGGCACTGTCGCTGTTTGGTTTTCCGATCGGAACACTGCTCGGTGGCTATTCGCTCTGGGTGCTGACCAACAACGAGACCAAGATGCTCACCGCGGGCTGAGACGCCCATGCCACTCACCGACGTGCAGACCGAGTCGCCCTACCTGCGCCTGTATCATCAGGCCAAGCGACTCGCGTGGAATCCGGTAGACATTGATCTGTCGTACGATCGGGCCAGCTGGGAACACATTCAGCGCGATTACGCCACCGAACAATACGCGCAGCAGATTTTACAGCTTTCTGCGCTGTTTCACGCGGGTGAAGAGAGCGTTACGCACACACTCTCGCCCTTCCTGTCCGCGATCGCACGCGCCGGCCTTGGCATTGATCGCGAGCTGTTCCTCACCTCGCAGCTATTCGAGGAAGCGAAGCATTTCGAGTTCTTCTCGCGGTACGTGCGCGAGGTCTTCGGTCAGGACCCAGCATCGCTCGCGCATCTTGTCGCAGCGGCACCGCACGCGGTCCTCATCGAGGATCTTGATCACGTCGCCACCCGTCTTCGTCACGAAGACGACGTGACGCGTTTGCGCCCG
>JBBRFQ010000295.1:0-3905 GCA_038224035.1 Gemmatimonadales bacterium | reverse complement strand
GCGGTTGGCCGCCGGTCATGCCGACAACGCGCTGCCGCAGACGGCTACGGCCAACATCAACTGTCGAATTGTACCCACCTCAACGGCCGACGCGGTCAAGGCAACGCTCGAGCGCGTAATTGGCGACTCCATCGTCGCGGTGACACCGCGCCAGCGCCTGGGAACGCAGGAGCGATACGGTGTGGCACCCGTGGCGATTCATCCGGCGGTGCTCGCCGCGACCACGGCGCTTACGAAAACGATGTTCAACAACGTCCCGGTGATTCCGACCATGTCCACCGGTGCAACGGATGGACGATTTCTGCGCGCGGCCGGCATTCCGACCTTCGGTGTGAGCGGCATCTTCTCAGCGCCCGGCGAGACCAATGCACACGGGCGCGACGAGAAGTTGCGGGTCAAGTCATTCTACGACGGACTGGAGTTCCTGTATCAGTTGGTCAAGACAGTGGCCGGCCCGGACGCCGGCAAGCCGATCTCCTGAGGAAACTGTGCGCGGGTGGCGTTGGCAAATTTCACGAGCAACAGCATCACCGGAACTTCCACCAGCACACCCACCACCGTCGCGAGCGCGGCACCGGAGTTGAGGCCGAAGAGCACGATCGCGGCTGCGGCGGCGAGCTCAAAGAAGTTGCTGGCGCCGATCAGCGCGGCCGGCGCGGGCAAGGTGCGCCGCCTCAGCGTCGTTCAATGGGGGTATCCTGCAGCTTCGCCACCCGTCCGTCTGGCCAGTTCCGGCGGACGCGGCGCGAACCGAATGTGCATGTGTTCCTGCCCGCCATCATAAACGGGCTGACCGCCTCTTTCGCTGAGAACGAACCATGACTGCCCCCGATCCCCACACCGCTTCACTCGCCGGATTCTCCGATCAACTCGCCCATGCCGTCGAGAGTGCGGCGCGCTCGATCGTCGCGGTGCACGCCCGGGAACGACTGGCCTCCACCGGCGTGCACTGGCGCGACGGACTCATTGTGACCACAGCCGCCACCGTACGCCGAGAGCAGGGAATCGAGGTGACGACTCCCGACGGCGCGCGAGTCCGCGCCACGCTCGTCGGTCGCGACGCCGCCAGTGACCTGGCGTTGTTGCGCCTCGACGGCCCGACGTTGGCGCCTCACGCCGCGCGCGCGGAACCGGGCCGGCTGCGGCCCGGGCATCTCGTGCTGGCCGTGGCGCGGCTCGACGGAACCGGACCACGTGTTGCCTTCGGCGCGGTGAGTCGCGTTGGCGGCGCTTGGCGCACGTGGAAGGGCGGCGAGTACAGTGCGCTCATTCAATCGGGGTTGCCGCTGCATCCGGGATTTGGCGGCAGCCCATTGGTTGATGTCGAGGGACACGTGCACGGCATTAATTCCGGTGGATTGAGTCAGGAACTCACCACGACGATTCCCAACGAGACGGTCGAGCGCGTGCTGTCACACTTGCTTGCGACGGGCTCCGTGCCCCGCGGCTGGCTCGGCGCGGCGCTGCAACCGGTGCGTTTTTCCGAGGCTCAGGCGAGCACTGCTGCCAACCGGGAGAGTGGATTGCTGATTGTCGGTTTGGCCGACGGCGGCCCGGCCGCGACGAGTGGATTGCTGGTGGGTGACATCGTGCTCTCCGTTGACGGGAGAGACATGCATGAGCCACACGACGTGCTCGACACGTTGGAGCGCAAGACACCGGGAACGGTCGTCTCATTCGATCTCCTGCGTGGCGGTGCACATGTCAACGTGCAGGTAACGATTGGCGCACGTCCGCCGGAGAGTGAAGGGCGTCGCCGTCGCAGCTGGTCTGGCCGATGAGTGGCGCCGCGCATGAAGGCGCGGTCGTTCCGGCCACGCGCACGGCGCATGGTTGAGCGGCCTCGTCCCGTGCGCGTCTTTGTCGACGTCAGCGATCCGTGGGCCCGGCGCGTGTTGCGAGAAGCGCTCGGTGCCCACGCCGACGTGCGCTTTGCGGCCAACGCGGCGGGGGCTAGCGTATATGTCACGGACCCGGCGACGTCCGAATCAGTGTCACGCACCACGGCGGCACGCTCGGAAATGCGGGGCGAGCACACCGCGCGTGACCCAGGATCCGCACGTTTGACGGAGAAAGAACGGGCCGTGCTTCAGGCGCTCGCCGACGGCCTGGGGAATACGGCAATCGGTGAGCGCCTCGATATCTCCCGCAGCACCGTGAAGTTTCATCTGTCATCGATTTACACTAAGTTCGGCGTGCATTCTCGAGCCGAAGCGGTTGCGACGGGGGTACGACGGGGTGAAGTGTTGTTGTAGCGGGCACGGCCACAAGCAAGTCACATCCCGTGATTCGCTCAACTCTCAGGGGTGCAATGATGGGTGAAGCACAGTCGATAGCCGCGGCAACGGCGATACTGCGTCGCGTACTGCTGGACGGTATTCCCAAGCAAGACGTGCTTCTGGCGCAGGTCGACGTAACGTCGCTGCCTCCCGACAAGGTGAACGCCAACGTGGATCGCGCCACAGTCAACGTGTTCCTGTACCGCGTGGCGACGCCACGGGCGCTTCGGAACAGCGCCTCTCTGCGCGTGGGGTTGCCGGGCGACGCGGACCCACGCACCGCATTCTCACTGCACTACCTGCTGACCGCTTACGGCCGCGTTGATCAAGAGGCAGGAGATCTCAGTCATCGCGTACTTGGCGCGGCCATGCACGTGTTACAAAATTCTGCGGTCATCACAGAAGGTGCTCTCGACGCGATGTTGCCGGTGCACCCGGGGCTCACCGCGGCGCAGGCGATGAAGGTGGTTCCGGTCGAAACGAGTCTGGAAGAGATGGCGACGCTCTGGTCGATGTTTCATACGAGCTATCGCCTCTCCGCCGTGTATGAAATCCAGATGACTGGCTCGAAGGACGGGAGCAGGCCGGCACCCGACTCGGACGCCACCGGCCTTCGCTCGCACGAGAAGTTTTCTGCCGCACTGCAAGCGATCGGGCTTGATCCCGAGGCTTCGGGCACGATGACACAACTCAAGGCCGAGCTCGATGCCGCAGATAGCGCGACGAGGCTCAGTGCGCTCTTCGTGGGAGGAAGCGGGCAGTCGGTGCAGCGTGTGGCGCAGTTGCTCGCCGGTGAATCTCAGCGGCCGCTGCATCGTGTCGACCTGTCGACACTTTCGGACACGTACATCGGCGAAACGGAAAAGAACCTGAGCCGAGTGTTCGATGAGGCGGAAGCCGCCGGCGCGATCCTTTTGTTCGACGAGGCGGATGCGCTCTTCGGAACGCGCAGCGAAGTGCGTGACAGTCACGACCGTTACGCGAACATAGAAGTGAGTTATCTGTTACATCGGCTTGGAGCGTTCCCGGGACTGGTGGTCATCGGCACTGCCCGTAGAGCAAATATCGATCAAGCGTTTGTCCGTCGGCTCCGCTTCATCGTCGAATTCCCGCCGACCGCCAGGGAATGAGCTGACGCCCGCGCGTTCAGCTGCTCGCGATGGCGGCGCTCGTTTCGTGACTCCAGCGCAGCATGCCACCCGCGACGGTCTCGACGCGCGTGAATCCCGCGGCCTGCAGCTGACGCGCCGCATCGGTGCTGCGTTTGCCGCTGCGACAGATGAGCACGATATCGCGTGCGCGATCGAGTGACGTGATCGCCGCGCCAAGCGTGCCCAGGGGAATCAGCCTCGCACCGGGTATACTCGATTCTGCTGTTTCGTGCGGCTCACGCACGTCGATGACTTCGAACTTGTCCCCGCGTGCGAGGCGTGCGGCGAGTTCCGCTGGTGCGATCTCACGCACATCGTCAGTGCTCGAGACGACTGAAAGCGCTGGCGTCCCACAGAACTCGTCGTAATCGATCAGCTGCGTGATGGTGCGCGTGCCGCACGCGGGACAGCTCGGGTCACGCTCCAGCCGCACGGTCCTGAACTGCATGGAGAGCGTGTCCACCATGAGCAGTCG
>JBBRFQ010000294.1:0-3906 GCA_038224035.1 Gemmatimonadales bacterium | reverse complement strand
CGATTCACGCCATCGGCGACCGCGCCATTCGCACGCAGCTCGATCTGTTCGCGCGGGTAGCGGCGGAGTTCGGACCGCGTGATCGCCGGTGGCGCATCGAGCACGCGCAACACATTCACCCCGATGATTTCGCTCGGTTTGACGCGCTCGGTGTCATCGCGAGCATGCAACCGTATCATGCCATCGACGACGGACGCTGGGCCGACAAGGTGATCGGCCCTGAACGCGCGCGCGGCACATACGCCTTTCGGTCGCTACTCGATCAGGGCGCGACGCTCGCGTTCGGGAGCGATTGGTTTGTGGCACCGCCCACGCCACTCGAGGGGATTTATGCGGCGGTCACGCGTCGCACGCTCGATGGTGCGCATGCGGATGGTTGGGTACCGGAGCAGAAGATCGCGGTGGAGGAGGCATTGCGGGCGTACACGCGCGGTGCGGCGTACGCGGGGTTTGCGGACGAGTCGCTCGGCGTGCTCTCGCGCGACCGACTGGCCGATCTGGTGCTGCTCGACCGGGACATCACACGAGTTGCACCGGAAACGATCGCGGATGCGCAGGTCGTGCTCACGGTGGTCGGGGGGCGAGTGGTGTTCGAGCGGGAGTGACGCCGCGGGGGCGGGCGTGGATCTGCTCTGTCAGCGCACGCGGTGCGACAAGCGGCGAGGTGCCGTGCGGGTTTCGGAATCGCGCGGCCTGCTCACGGCGCCGAGAACAACCCAAGGTTTGAGCGTCCGGAACTCGTACCGCGCGCCACCGTCTGCCACGTTGGGCGAGGTAATGAAATTCACGCTCAGCGGGAGTCCTGTTTCGCCATCGAACGCCGCTTCGAATCGATTTCCGCGCATGCTGGTGGGCCAGCTTCGAACACGCCGGAACACTTCGTCTACCGAAGAAAACAACGCGGCCGATGCGCCGTCGGGTGATGTGTCGTCCACCGGCCGGATGGCGATGATGGAATCGCTTGCTACCGTGAGTTCGTGCCACTGATTCATCTCCGGTGGGCAGAAGCAGAGGATGCGCGCCTCCACCGTGTAATGCACGAGTCCCTGCGCCGTCCACCGCGATCGCGCGCGCTCAACCTCGGCCAGCTGAGGCGACAGGCCGTCATCTCCGCACGCGGCGAGCAGGAGAGCACCCAGACAAACCATCAGTGTGCGGCGCATGAGTACTCCAGGCTGAGAGTGCGCGGGCGATTACGGTGCGACCGCACCGTACCGACGAGACCCGATATCGCTGTCGGAGCGAGCGGGCATGTGCGTCGACGCCACGCATGTTCGCTCATCATACCCGCCGAAGGTGGTCATGGACTACATCGGCCGCAGCGCTTCGCTACCGCGACAATCCGTAAATGACATGGTTCGTCGCAAACTTGTACGCATCGTTCGACAGGTTGACCGGATACCATCCCTCGCCGGACCACTCCATGTAGTCGCCGATGTCGTTGTTGAAGTTGATCACCACGATCGAGCGGCATGATTTGCGCATCCGGCAACACCATGCGCATGCCCTGTTCGAACACGTCCCACTGCTGCTGGAAGTAGAAGTCGTCGAGAATCGTGGTGAAGTTGCGTTCCATTTGCGGATAGTCCGCACTCCACGCCATGCGGTAGCCTTGCGTGTAGCGAATGCGCGCAAAGGTGAACTTGCCGTCGTAGGGCACATTGGGCTCAATGCGCGTACGCTGCCGCTGCGACCAGGCCAGCGGCGCTCCAATCACGAACAAGGGCGAGCAGGCAGGCGGCGCGGATGAGGCTCGTCGTGCCGAGGCGATTCGGAGGTGACATTCGGCAGGGATTCGGGGTACACGACGGGCGGACCGGACACGATCGTGAACGTGCTCACTCCGGAAACCGCTGGCGCAAACGTCAGTGCAGTTGTGCCCGCGCCCGGATCTGGACAGCTTTCCCGACTACCACCTCTACCACCGGAGACCCACGATGTCCCTGAATCGCCTCATGATGGCCCTCCCGCTCGGCGCACTAGTCGCGACGGTGCTCGTTTCCAATGCGGCGTCGGCCCAGCCGGCCGCGCCGCCCAAGCCGGCCGACGCGCACGCGGGCCATGGCGCGGCTCAGAAGGACGCGGATCACGAGAAGAGCGGCTGGGCCGAACTCGACGGGTACCACGACGTGATGTCTGCGGCCTGGCACCCGGCCAAGAACGACACGCTGGCCCCCGCTCGCGCGTCGGCCGGAAAGCTCGTGGCTGCCGCGAAGGCGTGGAATGCGTCCAAGGCTCCAATGGGGTGCGAGTCGCCGGCCGTGAAGGCGGCGATCGCCAAGCTGGTGCCGGAGTCGGAGGCCGTCGCCAAGCTCGTGTCGAGCAAGGCCGACGATGCGACGCTGAAGGCGGCGCTCAAGACGGTGCACGACACCTATCACGTGGTAGAGGCCGGCTGCAAGCCGATGAAACACTAGGTATCTGGATCGCTGGTCAGTCGGGGCCAGGCGGCCCCGATCGACACAGCATTGGTCCAGGGGTGCACGTTAAAAGTGTATCCCCTTCCCGGAATTCTCAGCATGATTTCACGTCGCGAATGGTTCGGCGCTAGCTTCGCTGCAGGCGCCGCTCTGGCATGGTCCCCGCGTCTCCTTCGCGCGCTCGCAGACAGCATTCACCTGCTGCAACCGGCGGCGCTGCTCAAGCGAGCGGTGCCGTCCTCGGGCGAGATGCTTCCCGTGATCGGACTCGGCAGCTCAGCTACTTTTTCCCAGGTCGCGCGCTCCGAGGATCTGTCCGCGCTCAAAGATGTTTTGCGCACCATGGTCGAGCGCGGCTCCACGGTGTTCGACACCGCGCCGAGCTATGGCGCATCGGAGCAGGCCGCCGGTACGATCGCGAACGAACTCGGTATCCAGCACAAGATCTTCTGGGCCACGAAGGTCAACGTGGTTGGGCGTGGTGGAACCGGCAAGGCCGATCCGGCCGCTGCGCGCGCGCAAATCGAAGCGTCGTTCGCGAAGTTCAAAGTACCCAGGATCGATCTCATTCAGGTGCACAACCTGGCCGACGTGCCAACACAGCTTGGCATCCTCAAGGAGATGAAGGCACAGGGGCGCATTCGATACACCGGCGTGACCAGCACGAGTGACAATCAGTACGGTCAGCTGGCCGAAATCATGCGCAACGAACCCATCGATTTCATCGGCGTTGACTATGCCGTGGACAATCGTGGGGTGGAGGAAGTGATTCTACCGCTGGCGCAGGAGCGCAAGATCGGCGTACTGGTGTACGCGCCGTTCGGCCGCACGAGCTTGTTCCGTCGCGCCGCGGGCGTGGACCTGCCCGCGTTCGCGAAGGACCTCGATGCCACCACGTGGGCGCAGTTCTTCCTCAAGTACATCATCAGTCACCCCGCGGTGACGGTGGTAACGCCGGCCACGAGTCAGGCCAGGAACATGATCGACAATATCGGTGGCGGCATGGGACGATTGCCGAACGCTGCGATACGCAGGCAGATGACCGAGTTGGTGGACGCGTTGCCGCAGCCCACGCCAGCGCGTCGACCCGGATACTGATCGCGCTGTTTTTTTGCGTCGCATCGCGAACGGCGGCACCTTGGTAGATGGTGCCCCCGTTTTTGTCGCGCGTCCTACTCGCCGATGCCCAAGCATGCCTTGAGTGAACCGTTCACCGTCAACCGTTCACCCTCACCGTAAACTGAAAGCGCGATCCCCACGGCACGCTCCGCCAGCGCGTAACGGCCGCGTATGTTGACTGTTAACGGTTGTCAACAGTGCCCGTTATCGAGCATCCCGCGTGCCGTCCCGCGTGCCGTCCCGCGTGCCGTCCCGCGTGCCGTCCCGTGAACGCCCTACCGCCTCTGCAGCGTCGTCACCACCGGCCGATGATCCGACGCCACGGCCTCGCTGACCACCCGCGCCGCGCCGTCTCGCCACGTCCCCG